>JBEVXV010001162.1:0-21105 GCA_040505915.1 Sedimenticola sp.
ATGATGAACGATCCAATAAAGTCACTGTAAAAAAGTAACTTGCACCTGGGGTAAAGTTGCGTCGATATGCGACCATTAGCTTTAACAGTTTCTTTGTTGGTAGATCATTTTCTAGATTTAAATTCCCCCGGGTTTCGCAAGCTCAACCCAGGCTACCGACTGATGTCCGCTTCTGCCACAAAACAGAACAGCAAAACAGAACAGCAAAACAGAACAGCAAAGCAAAAGTATGCCTTGAGATCATCTGACAATGACTGTCAGGTCAATTCTAAGTTTTCACACCTAATACATAATGCCTGTTCTGCTCCGATCAGTTTGGATGTACCCAGAAAAACGCTGCTTTATGGCAACTCACATCAATGGAATCACAACTGAGACTATCGACTCCCATACACATCTTTTTCTGATATAGCCAGTGCTGAAATACGGATGCATGCCTAGAATCGATTGGAATGCTCTCATTACTGAAGCCTAACGGTGATACCTCTGCGTAAAGATGACTATCGATATAAAACAGCTTCAAGCTGAGCTTCACAGTATTGGTTATCGTCGTTGATAGGGTATCTCCTACCAACTGATCGATGCCCTCCAGTTCCAGTCTTTGCCAAACCCGCTCCTATTCAGCACCGTTACTTACAAACTGATGGCCATATTCATTAACTGGCCACTCTTTCTGGCTCGTAGGTGGTATTGGCTCCCAGTTATCCATTGGCACCACCCCCCCCAAGCAGAGCTGTTTAGAAAAATACAACACTACTACAGATAGCTGCCCTCCAGAAACATAAAAAACCACCGGAACCAATTTTGGTCACAAATTGATCACGACGGCTTTCTTATGGACTATTTAATCGTTTAAATTCAATTAGTTAATATGGCGGAGAGGGAGGGATTCGAACCCTCGGACGGGTCGCCCCGTCAACTGATTTCGAATCAGTCCCGTTCGGCCACTCCGGCACCTCTCCTTAAACTGTGGCAGCTTCCAACGTTGGGTGGCATGGAACCTCATGGAACCTCCCGTCTGCACGCTGTTGAAGCTTTGCTGACTAGGGTTGTATGATAAACCCCATTCACTACAATAGGACTTAATTCTACACAACTCCGACAGCTCTACTAAGCTTTTTCAATCAATCGAGGCTATCCGGCTTATATCATGCGTTATCTCATCACCTTGCTGCTCCCCCTGCTGATCAGCTGCAGTGTGCCGGTGCCGCTGATCGATCAAATTAAGGCTCAGGGAGAGCTGGTTGTTGTCACCCGTGAAAACCCAACCACTTACTCTCAGGATGCCACGGGTATCAAGGGACTGGAGTATGAACTGGTGGAGCTTTTTGCCGAAGAGCTAGGGGTTAAGGTGAGCTACATAACCGCCGACACTTTCGATGAAATTGAGTCACTGATCCGTCGTGGTAGAGCACACTTTGCTGCAGCGGGCTTGAGTATCACCGAAAAACGCAAGCTTCAGGTGCGATTTTCACCCGTCTATCAGGAGATTACCCAGCAGCTAGTATACCGTGCCGGAAACAAGCGACCTAAGGCGATTACCGATACCAAGACGGGAGTTTTGGAGGTGGTTTCAGGCAGCAGCCATGCCGAAAGTCTGGAGCTTTTGAAGCAGAAGCACCCGGAACTTACCTGGAATGAGATGCAAGATGAGACGAGCGATGAGCTGCTTCTGTTGGTAAAAGAGGGACTCATCGACTACACCGTAGCCGACTCAAACCAAGTGGCTCTCAGCCACCGTTATTACCCTGAGCTATTGGTCGCTTTCGACCTTAACAATGCCCAGTCACTGGCCTGGGCGCTCCCCCATGCCGAGGATAGCAGCCTCTACGATGCGGTTGATGTCTTTATTAACAAGCTAAAGACCGAGGGTACACTTGCGCAGGTAATCGAGCATTATTATGGTTACGTGGAAGGTTTCAGCTTTGTCGACAAGCGGAATTTTCAACGACATCTGTTGCAGCGACTCCCTCCTCTTGAGCCTCTATTTAAACGGGCATCGAAAGAGGTGGACTACGACTGGCAACTGCTGGCTGCCATCGGCTACCAGGAGTCACACTGGCGTCCTGAAGCGGTCTCTCCCACCGGGGTAAAGGGGATCATGATGTTGACCAAGGCAACTGCAAAACAGCTAGAGGTTGATGACCGGACTGATCCCTGGCAAAGCATACTGGGTGGTGCCAAATATCTGCGCTTGATGGATAAAAAGGTACCCGCACGAGTTGGGACACCCGATAGAGTGTGGCTGGCACTGGCTGGCTACAACGTCGGTTTTGCCCACCTGGAAGATGCACGAATTCTTACCAAGCGTGGTGGGGCGGATGCAGATAAGTGGGCGGATGTTAAGCGGCACCTGCCGCTGCTTGCCAAGAAGAAATACTATACAACGGTAAAGTATGGCAAAGCCCGAGGGGGTCAGCCGGTGCATTATGTGGACAACATCCGTAACTATTACGATCTACTGATCTGGTACAACCGGGATCAGATACCGGTAAAAAAAGGGCTACCGGCAGTGTTCTCTGTCATGCCCGCAGCATTGTAGTGGGTGCGGCAAAACCGTAGGAGCGGCGCCCTCGCCACGATCAACGCTGCACACTCTCTGCTAAAGTCCATCGCCCCGAGGCGGGGCTCCTACGGTTTGAGTATTATGGGCTTTTGATTGTTGTCTGAGTGATCGTTTCGGAGGGTGGGCTTCATGTGGAGGCAGGGAGCGACGGATTATCTGCCACTGTTACGCCGGGCTTTGAAAAAAGTGCGTAACAGATCAGCAGACGCGTCTGCAAGTATCCCGCCTGTCACTTCAACTCGATGATTGAATCGTTGATCTGACGGTAACAGGTGAAAGACACTACCTGCCGCCCCACCCTTGGGGTCTGTGGCTGCAAACACCAGCCGCGCAATACGGGCGTGGATTATGGCGCTGGCACACATTGGGCAGGGTTCCAGGGTGACATAAAGGGTGGCACCGGAGAGACGGTAGTTTGCCACCTGCCGTCCGGCGCTACGCAGGGCCATAATTTCTGCATGCGCCGTGGGATCGTGATCACCGATGGGGCAGTTCCATCCTTCGCCGATGATCTCGCCCTCTTTTACTACCAAAGCACCAACAGGGACCTCGCCCTCTGCTTCAGCGCAACTGGCAAGTTCCAAGGCGCGCTGCATAAACCTCAGGTCATCTTCGGAAACGCTATCCATCACTAATCAGGCGGGTGAACGCATATTATCCGACTGACCCTGCACAGGTGGGCCTACGGTACGATGTGGGGACGAGTATGCCCGTCCTTCCCCGGAGCAGATCGCGAACAGGTTCATTCTTACGGGCACCGCTGACCCCCCAGTATATTCATGATCAGTTAAACATTACTCCCACTCAATGGTTGCCGGTGGCTTGCTCGATATATCGTAGGCGACTCGGGAGATCCCAGTCACTTCGTTGATGATACGGCGCGTCACCCGTTCGAGGAATTCATACGGCAGGTGGGCAAAGCGGGCGGTCATGAAATCCACCGTCTCCACCGCACGCAGGGAGACCACGTATTCATAGCGACGGGCATCGCCCACCACACCCACCGATTTCACCGGCAGGAAGACGGCAAATGCCTGACTCACCTGATCATAGAGGTCGTGGTTGCGCAGCTCTTCGATGAAGATGTGGTCGGCTTGGCGCAGGATATCAGCATACTCTTTCTTCACAGCACCAAGAATACGCACACCCAGACCCGGTCCCGGGAAGGGGTGGCGATAGACCATCTCGGAGGGTAGACCCAGCTCAACGCCGATCTTGCGCACCTCATCTTTGAACAGTTCACGCAGGGGCTCCACCAGTTTCAGCTTCATATAGTCGGGCAACCCACCCACGTTGTGGTGGGATTTGATTACATGAGCCTTGCCAGAGGCGGCACCGGCTGACTCGATCACATCGGGATAGATGGTACCCTGAGCGAGGAACTCTACCCCGTCGAGCTTGGCGGCCTCCTCTTCAAAGATATCGATAAAGAGGTTACCGATGATCTTGCGTTTCTTCTCCGGGTCACTCTCACCTTCGAGGGCGCTGATAAAGCGCTCTTCGGCATCGATACGAATCACCTTTACTCCCATATGCTGGGCAAAGGCGGCCATCACCTGATCACCCTCATTGAGGCGTAGCAGGCCGTTATCGACGAAGATGCAGGTCAGCCGGTCGCCGATCGCCTTGTGCAGCATGGCGGCCACTACAGAGGAGTCGACCCCACCGGAGAGCCCAAGCAGTACCTGACTCTCACCCACCTGCTCATTCATTTGGGCGATGCCATCTTCGATGATACTGGCCGGATTCCACAGTGCTTCACAACCACAGATTTCAAACAGGAAACGATCAACGATACGCTGGCCCTGACGGGTATGAGTCACCTCTGGATGGAACTGGATGCCGTAGAAGTTACGTGTCTCGTCGGCCATGCCGGCGAGGGGGGCATTACCTGTCTCGGCAATGGCATGAAAGCCCTCCGGTAACACCTCGACACGATCACCGTGGCTCATCCAGACATCCAGCAGGCCATAGCCTTCCGGGGTGGTGTGATCCTCTATATCCCGCAGCAGCTTGGAGTGGCCACGGGCGCGCACCTGAGCATAACCGTACTCGTGAGCATCGGAGGAGGCCACGCGGCCACCCAGTTGGGATGCCATGGTCTGCATGCCGTAGCAGATGCCCAACACCGGCACACCCATCTCGAATACCTGCTGAGGTGCTCTGGGGGGATCTTCCGCAGTCACCGTCTCGGGGCCACCCGAGAGGATGACGCCAGCAGGATTCTGCTCGGCAAGTGCGGTTTCGCAGTTGTCGTAGGGCCATATCTCACAATAGACCCCGGCCTCACGCACCCGACGGGCGATAAGCTGGGTGTACTGAGATCCAAAATCGAGGATCAGGATGCGATGCGCGTGAATATCCTGGTGAGTCATGGTATCTATTCCAGTCGTTTAAAGGGTGGGCACTGATTCAGCCCGTTTTTTCTACCGTAGGTTCAACTTCAGTGTAACTATTGTAACTTCTCAATAACCCAGTGCAGATGGACAACGTTCAGGTGGGTGCAGTGACCCCTTTTCAGGACGCACAGCAGCAGGGATCTATTCACCGCATCTCCTGAAAAGGTGTTACTGCACCCACTATGGCACGGACTTTTTGAATACTTACCAGACTTTTACTTCAACTCTGACGGTAATTGGGTGCCTCTTTGGTGATGGTCACGTCGTGAACGTGAGACTCACGCATACCGGCACTGGTCACCCGCACAAACTCCGGTTTGGTGCGCATCTCTTTAATGGTGGCGCAACCGGTGTAACCCATACTGGCACGGATACCGCCGTTGAGCTGGGTAATAACATTGATCAGTGGGCCTTTGTAAGGAACACGACCCTCAATGCCTTCGGGTACCAGCTTTTCGGAGTCCTTGGTCTCCTCTTGAAAATAGCGGTCACTGGAGCCCTGCTTGCCAGACATGGCGCCAATGGAACCCATACCGCGGTACGATTTATAAGAGCGCCCCTGGAAGATCTCAACTTCACCGGGAGACTCTTCGGTACCGCCAAACAGACCACCGACCATCACCGAATAGGCACCCGCCACCAACACCTTAGCGATATCACCGGAGTAGCGCAGGCCACCATCGGCGATCAGGGGTATGCCGGTGCCTTCAAGGGCCTCTGCCACGTTAGCAACAGCGGTCACCTGGGGTACGCCGACACCGGCAACAATGCGGGTGGTGCAGATGGAGCCGGGGCCAATGCCGACTTTAACTCCATCAGCACCCGCATCTGCCAGTGCAAGGGCGGCGGCGCCAGTGGCTATATTGCCACCGATCACCTGAATATGCGGATAGTGCTTCTTAACCCATGCGACGCGATCCAGAACGCCCTGAGAGTGACCATGGGCAGTATCAACCACCACCACATCGACACCGGCATTAGCCAGCGCCTCTACCCGCTCTTCGGTACCGGCACCAACACCGACAGCAGCACCGGCACGCAGACGTTCCTTATCATCACGACAGGCAAGGGGGTAATCCTTTGCTTTCTGTATATCTTTAACGGTGATCATGCCACACAGCTGAAAAGCATCATTGACGATCAGCACCTTCTCGATGCGGTTCCTGCGTAGCTTGGTAATCACCTCGTCACGATCAGCCCCTTCGTCTACCGTAATCAACCGCTCTTTTGGCGTCATAATGGTTGATACTTTCTCATCCATGCGGGTCTCAAAACGCAGGTCACGGTTGGTCACTATGCCAACCAGATCACCACCATCAACCACCGGTACGCCAGAGATACCATTGACTCTGGTCAGCTCGGCCAGCTCACCAACAGAGAGATCTGGGCCAACGATGATAGGATCGGTGATGATACCGCTCTCATAGCGCTTGACCTTACGCACTTCGGCCGCCTGCTCTTCAGGGGTCATATTTTTGTGTATGATGCCGATGCCTCCCTCCAGTGCCATAGCAATGGCGAGGCGTGATTCAGTCACCGTATCCATAGCCGCAGAGAGCAAGGGAATATTCAGACGAATATCTCGGGTGAGCTGAGTGCTGAGATTCACATCCTTGGGTAGTACTGTGGAGTGAGCCGGCAGCAGCAGGACATCATCGAAGGTTAAGGCTTCCTGGACGAGGCGCATATTTGAATTCCCGAGTCTTGAGGTGGCGAGTCCAGAAACCCCTCTGATTCGCAGGGGGATTCTGGGAATAACTGATCATTATAAAATTTTGCGCTTTCAAGGTAAACTGAAAACTGAAGAGGTTAGTATCTGCCTGAAGAGCATGCCCCCTCACAGTAAAATAAGAGTGGATTACTGATGACGCCAGGAGAAGTTAAAATGTCCACAAATGAACGCAAATCGGCGCGGATATTTGCGTTCATTTGTAATATTGGCTGAGCTTTATAGATAATCAGGAAACGAGATGCCCACCCAAGACCCAAGCCCCGAATACCGGCGGGATGTTTACTCAGTATCCCGCCTCAACAGTGAGGTACGCGCTGTTCTTGAGGGTAGCTTCCCCCTGCTCTGGGTAGAGGGGGAGATATCCAATCTTGCCCGCCCCTCATCCGGCCATATCTACTTCTCACTGAAAGACCCTCGTGCCCAGGTGCGCTGCGCCATGTTCCGCATGAAGTGTACCCGCCTCCGTTTTCAGCCGAAGAACGGCCTCAAGGTGCTGATTCGGGCGCGAGTGGGGCTCTATGAAGGGCGCGGCGAATTTCAGCTGGTGGCCGAGCATATGGAACCGGCGGGAGAAGGGGCGCTACGCCAAGCCTTCGAGGCGCTGAAGCAGCAGTTGGCGGCGGAGGGGCTATTTGATACCGCAACAAAAAAAGCACTACCGACATATCCACAGCAGATCGGTATTGTCACCTCCCCCACCGGTGCCGCAGTCCGTGACGTGGTGACGGTACTGAAGCGACGTGCTCCGGCCATTCCACTGATAATCTACCCGACAGCGGTGCAGGGTGAGGGGGCGGCAGAAGAGATTATCGAGATGCTACGGCTGGCCGAACGAAGAAAAGAGTGTGACCTTCTAATTCTTACCCGTGGTGGTGGTTCTCTGGAAGACTTGATGGCGTTCAACGACGAGCAGCTGGCCCGCACCCTCCACCGGCTGGAGATCCCTGTGATCTCGGCGGTGGGGCATGAGATCGATTTCACCATCGCCGACTTTGTTGCCGACCGGCGCGCCCCGACACCCTCAGCCGCAGCAGAGATGGCAAGCCGCGACAGTGAAGAGTTGAGCGAGAGGGTGTCGGCAATGGGGCGACGCATTGCTCAGGCGGTTCGCCACCACCTCGTTCTAAAGACGGGAAAACTTGATCAGTTACAGCACCGCCTCAAGCGCCACCATCCCGGCCTGCGTCTACAGCAGTTGCAACAGCGGCTGGACGAGCTGGAGCGGCGACAACGGCTGGCCTACCAGAATGAAACAGCGAAGCGCCAAGCAAGCCTGACCACCCTGGCCAATGGGCTCCGCGCCGTGTCACCGGTCAACCGGCTGGTGCAGTTCAACCGCCAGTTCAGCGAGTTGACCCTGCGTCTCAACCGAGCGGTTCAGGGCCAGCTTCAACGTAAAGGGCAACAACTGGCTGCCACAGTGGGCAAACTGGATACTCTCAGCCCCCTGGCCACTCTTCAGCGGGGCTACTCCATCACCCGGACAGCAGAAGGGCGTGTCGTATTGAGTAGCGACAGCCTCTCTCCCGGTGATCAGATCGAAACCCTTCTAGCCAATGGCCGCTTCACCAGCCGGGTTGAATAATTCTGAGCTCTTCTAGTCGAGAGGTACGGCTCGATAGGCGTTGTTTGGCAAACGCTCGATCTGGAAGTCGATACCACAAGCGGGACAGCTGGTGATCGCCCCCTCCTTCTCTTGTTCAGAGTGCTGCATCTGGTACTTACAGACCGGACAGAGGACGCTATGGGCAACCGGTTTGCGGAACTGTAGCGCGAACATCTGGCTGAGGATACGTGGGTCACACTCACCCTTGTTCAGCCCTTTGCGTATCCACTGTTCGACTTCACCCGCCTCACTGACATCACCCACGAATACCGCACCGATGATTTTTGCACCACGAAAAACCAGTTTTTTGTATACGTAGGGAAGTTCAGCATAGGGGTAGTCACCCGACTCGTGACGAATATTTTCACCGGTTGCGTTACTTTCACCAAGAGAGACCAGATCCAGATCCAACACTTTGGTCCGCAGAGAGGGGATACCATCATAGAGCAGCGAATCACCGGCCATATTGGCACCGGCAATATGGCCCTGTTTCCAGGCGCGTAGCCACCCTTTCAGGGCACCAGCATCACCTACGCCCTCTTCGGTGATAAGTGCCACATCACCGGCTGCAAACACATTCGACTCACGGGTACGCTGATAGGCATCGACCTCCACACCTTGAGCCAAGCCCAGGCCATTCTCACCGAGGAATTCAAGAGAGGGCGCCTGTACGGCAGAAACCACCAGTAGATCCGCCACCAACTTATGCCCACCTGAGATTACGACACCGGTTAGGGTCGAACCCTCTCTCTCCACCAGCTGAACTTCTGCATTTCGAATCACATCAGCTCCCGCCTGGCGCAGCCGGGTCTCCATGATTTCATCAGCAATGGTATCGAGGAACTCGGGCCAGAGACGCGCTTTCGGGAGCACCAGCGTGCAGTGTATGCCACGACGCTGGAGCCCTCGGACGGCACTTACCGCCTGAAAGTTGTCACCGTAGACAACTGCCTTGCGTGTTGATTTTATAAGGGGCTCGATCTGCTGAAGATCGGGAAGATGGTCGAGGTGGACAATGCCGTCTGTCTGATCATCATCAAAGAAGTCACGGGCAGTCGATTTGCCGGTGGTGATCAGCAGTTTGTCGTAGGTGACCACTCGGTTGTTGCTAAGCAGTACTTGCTGCGAGGAGAGGCGTACCTCTTTGGCGCTGACCCCGGCGTGAAGCTGAACGCCAAACTCCTTCAACTGATGTTGAGTAGCGGCTGAACTTACCGTCCCCTTGGACAGCATCTCGCCCAGCATGGGGCGTGTGTAGAGGGCGTTTTCCTGAGCCTCGGCCATGATGATCGCACCACTGGCATCCCGCTCCCTAATCGCCTCTGCCGCCCGTCTACCGGCAACGCCGGAACCAATTATAAAATAGGTAGACATATCACTATCCCCTCCCTGTCAGGGTATTTATCTTCGTTATTTAGTAACTATTCAGGTAACTTCTCAATAACCCAGTGCAGATGTATAACTTTTAGGTGGGTGCAGCATAACCGTAGGAGCGGCGCATTCACCGCTATGAACGCCGCACACTCCCTGCAAAACCCCATCGCCCCGGGGCGGGACGCCTACAATGATATCGATAGCTGTTGCTGCATAGTTACGCTATTTACCAGTTTATACTCACTGGGAGCCTCTCCACCACAACTTACGTCAAGCTGGCGGGATAAGACTATTTCTTCTTTCCTTGTACATATTTTTTTAACCGCTGACGCTTGCGGACCTGACGATCAGTCAGCTTGTTCTTGCGCCCCTCAAAAGGATTCTCACCAGAACGAAACTCCAATCTGATGGGGGTACCGTCAAGCTTCAGCACCTTGCGGAAGCGGTTGCTCAAGTAGCGTTTATAGGTCGACGGTACCGCACTTGTTTGATTGCCATGAATAATAATAATAGGTGGATTCCGCCCCCCTTGATGAGCGTATCGCAGTTTAATACGGCGCCCATGAACCATCGGCGGCTGATGCTCCTGCACTGCCGACTCAAGGATGCGGGTCAACTCAGGCGTTGCCAGGTTGCGAATAGCATTGGCGAAGGCGGCATCCACCGATTTGTAGAGGGTGCCGACACCTGAACCGTGGAGTGCTGAGATAAATTTCTTGGTGGCAAAGTCGAGAAACGGCAATCTCCGTTCCAGCTCCTCTTTGATGCTTGCCCGCTGATCGCCGTCTATGCCATCCCACTTGTTCACCACCACTACCAGAGCACGACCACTCTCCAGGATATGGCCTGCCAGGGTGGCATCCTGCTCACTCACCTCTTTGTGAGCATCGAGTACCAGCATCACGACGTTGGCTTGCTCTATCGCCTGCAGTGTTTTGATAACACTGAATTTTTCTACCGTCTCATTAACCCGGGCGCGACGCCGTACCCCGGCGGTATCGATCAGTGTGTAGGGTTTGTCATCGTGGGTATAGTTGATAAAGACACTGTCACGGGTGGTGCCGGGCTGATCGAAGACGACCACCCGCTCCTCCCCCAGCATACGGTTGACCAGGGTTGACTTGCCAACATTGGGGCGTCCGACTACGGCGATCTGAATACCCTTTTCTACCCCTTCGACAGCCCCCTCCTCGACTTCGGGGAAGGTATCGAGTACCCGCTCGATCAGCTGCTTTACACCACGGCCATGAACCGCTGCTATGGCAACTGGATCTCCCAGACCGAGGAGATAGAAGTCGGCACCGGCAATATCTTTATCCAGGTTTTCACTCTTGTTGACCACCGCTGTGATCGGCTTGCCGGTACGGCGCAGCTGCCGTGCGATATTCTCATCGCCACCGGTGCATCCCACCTTACCGTCAAGAAGAAAGAAGATGTGATCAGCTTCGGCAATCGCCGCCTGAACCTGCTGCTCCATCAGCACACCCACACCATCCTCTTCACCACTGAGGCCGCCAGTATCGACTACCACATAGGGCTTATTGCCCATTCGGCCAACTCCGTATTGACGATCACGGGTGAGGCCGGGCTGATCCGCCACCAGGGCATCACGACTTCGGGTGAAACGATTAAACAGGGTCGACTTGCCAACATTGGGCCGACCCACCAGGGCGATAACGGGAAGCATTTTTTTTCCTGCAGCGGAGCTGCTAGCGAATGGCCAAAGCCGAAAGTTCACCACCGTTACCGTAGACATAGGCGACATTGTCGACGACTACAGGGGGGGTGCTAATGGGCGCTTTACCAACCCGGGTACGGGCAACAATACTTCCATTGCTCGGTGAGAGCCAGTGCAAGTAACCTTCAAAGTCACCCACCACAATATAGTTGCTGACCACCACCGGGCCAGAGAGTCTACGTGCCTCCATCTTCTTGTTACGCCACAGTGCTGAGCCATTTCTTGGCACTATAGCCCACACATAACCCTCGGCATCAGATACATAAAGATGCTCTGTATCGGCGCTAAGAGCGACATAGGAGGAGAGTTTGCGCCGCCACAACACAGAGCCGCTCGACTCTGAGACTGCGGCCATCTCGCCCTGATAGGTGGTGACATAGACCACGCCATCTCGAACCAGCGGATCACCGTCGATATCGACCATCCGCTCCAGCTCCGAGCGACCACTGGGCGCTGTCACCGAAATCTCCCACTGAAGGTTTCCGCTGGCGAGATCCAGCGCCGCCAGTTTACCACTGGAGAAACCACAGATCACATTGTCACCGCTGATTACCGGAGAGCTACTGCCGTAAAGTGTCAATACAGGAATCGTCCGGTCATAGATCCACGCCTGACTGCCATCGCTGGCGTTCAATCCAACCACTTTGCCGTCGATGGTGTGTACCACCACTTTCCCCTGCCCGACCTGAGGTGATGAGAGCACTTCACTGCTCACCCGGGTGCGCCAGCGTTCGCTGCCATTTGCCGCATCAAAGGCAACCACCTCTGCATTGGATGTTCCCACCAACACCAGCTGCTCGCCCCCACCGACACCACCAGAAATCTCCAACCCGGAATCGATAGACCAGAGCGTCTGACCGCTAGCGGCATTGAGGGCCTTGAGCATGCCATTGTGGTCTGCGACATAGAGCTGCCCACCCATAACCAGAGGAGAGAGGGTGACCTGCTGTTCACCGGCACCCTCGCCTACCGTTGTAGACCAGAGCGTGGTCACCGCCACTTGATTCTCTACCTCAACCAGCTCCGCAGGTTGAACAGCAGACTCCTCATCGGCAAACATGTCGAGGGGGTTCATAGAACTGCAGCCGTTCAGCAGCAGTGCTGACAGCAGAATCATATATCGCTTCATCATGGGTTCCACTCCTACTTGGCAGCCGCCAGGTCGTCAAACTTCATCTGCACCAGGGCCGAGTTACCCACATTCTGTTCCAGCGCCTGACGGAAGGCCTGTCGCGCACCGCTCTTGTCACCTTTTAGCAGGGCGGCATCGCCCCTCAATTCGGCAAAAGTGCCCCGGAAGCTATCATCAGGGGCCGCGATTACAATCGCCTCCACGCTCTCCGCATCACCCTCCATCAACAACAGACGGGCGAGCCGTATCCGGGCAAGCTGTTTAAGCGATTGATCCGAGATATTATCAAGAACCCACTGGAGATGAACCTTGGCTCCGGCAACATCATCCTGCTGCACCTTCAGTTTGGCCAGATCCAATGCGGCAAAAGCGGCATAGGAAGTACCCTGGAAGTTATTGATCATCCCCTCGGCCTGCACCACTGCCAGCTCCTCGGCACCGGTCGCCACCGAGTGGTTTAACTGTTCAAATTGGGCCGAAGCCTGCTCCGCAATCGACTGCTGATGCTGATTCCAGTACTGCCAGCCAAACACGCCACCGAGACCAATCACAATACCGGCGATCACTGACGTACCATTCTCCTTCCACCACTTTTTGAGTTGTTCGACCTGCTCTTCTTCGGAAAGATTGACATCCACCGTATTTTATCCTCTTCAGCACCCCCTTCAACGGGGGTGATTATTCAATTCATTTTATGGGGGCTACGCACTATAGCCCGGTGATTTAGAGAACCCGTTCGCAAAAAACAGGCCTCGGAGCCTATCGCGAACGGGTTCGCTCCTACAGGCATCGATCAACCCCAGCCGATGTCTCTTCAGTGTGGGTTACTGTGCATAGGAATTATTAAATTGACCGACTACAAAAGCCCAACCAATACACCCGCCAGCTCACCCAGTGCCACCTGCTGCTGTTCTCGCTTCTCGCGCAGAAACTTGATACCGATAATACCACGCTCCAGCTCATCCTCACCCAGCACTAAGGCGAAACGGGCTCCACTGCGATCCGCTTTCTTGAACTGACTTTTAAAACTACCGCCACCACAGTGGGTCTGCAGACGCAGACCAGGGCACTCATTACGCAATTTCTCCGCCAGTGTCATTCCGGTTTTCTGCGGCCCTTCGCCCATCAAAACCAGATAAGCATCGACACCACGCAGTGAGGGCGGTGCCTCCCGCTCCTCCAGTAGAGAGATCAGCCGTTCAACCCCCATGGCAAAACCGATGGCCGGGGTCGCTCTGCCACCCAACTGCTCCACCAGTCCATCATAGCGGCCACCGGCACAGACAGTGCCCTGGGCACCCAGTCTGTCGGTCACCCATTCGAACACGGTACGTCCGTAGTAGTCGAGCCCACGCACCAGGCGGCTGTTAATTACATAGTCAACCCCCGCCGCCTCCAAACCTGTGCAGAGCGCATCAAAATGCGCCTGAGACTCCTCACCGAGATAATCCATCAACACTGGCGCTTCGGCTATCAGCTGTTGCATACCTGGATTTTTAGAGTCGAGCACCCGTAGCGGATTGCTCTCAAGCCGACGCAGGCTATCTTCATCTAACTGCTCACGGTGGAGACTAAGGTACTCCACCAGTACACCACGGTAGGTTGCCCGCTCCTCGGCGGTACCCAGGGAGTTGATCTGCAGCTCCAGCCCTTCAAGCCCCAGCAGTGCCCAAAAACGAGCAGCGATAAGGATAATCTCAATATCGATATCCGGGCCTTCCAGTCCATAGGCCTCGACACCAATCTGGTGGAACTGACGATAGCGACCTTTCTGTGGTCGCTCATGCCGGAACATCGGCCCGCGATACCAGATGCGTTGAGTCTGATTGTGAAATAGTCCATTTTCAACTCCCGCACGTACACAACTGGCGGTGTTCTCTGGGCGCAAGGTCAGGCTGTCACCATTGCGATCTTCGAAGGTGTACATCTCTTTCTCAACGATATCGGTCACCTCGCCGATAGAGCGTTTAAAAAGATCGGTCATCTCCAGGATTGGAGTTCGCATCTCCTGGTAGCCGTACGCATCGACAACATCACGCACCCGATCTTCAAGAAACCGCCACATGGGTGACTGCTCAGGAAGAACGTCATGCATACCACGTATTGCCTGAATATTTTTCGCCATTAACTCGCTATATATCTTATTTAATAATTGACTACGCCAGCGGTCAGCCTGTGGCCACCCCGGCTTGAACTTCTTGCAAAACTACTTATTCTGGATCGAGGGCAAATCTTGCCACATTGGCATGGGTGTGCTCACTGAAATCAAAAGGCTCACCATCTACCATGATTTCAACGGCAGCTGCATTGCCGATAACAAATTTGTAGGGGGGATTACCCTCCAAGGTCAGGCGTGTTCCTGTCGGTTTAACACCGAAGACCCTATGACTTCTATCGACATCCTTGATATCGACCCAGCAGGAGTCTTTAAACACCACTACTACGGAAGCCTCGGTTGCGGCTTCGTCAGTGGCGGGGGTATCTGCCTCAGCCGAATCTGTAACCACTACCTCCTCAGATGCAGCCACCTCTTGCACTGACGGCGCTTCGGCCAGCAGGGTGTTGTCTGCCGCTTCACTCTCAACCGGTTCCTCCACCACGGGCACCACGGTGGTGGAGAGTTCTGACTCTCCCCCATCGTCCTCATCCCCTAGGTCGGGAATTCCCATCAGTACCGGCATTTCAGGATCGTGCTCTGACTCCTCGGTGAGAGCGGCCGGTTGCTCATCTACAGGAGAGGTAGCGTCACTCTCCCCTGTTGTCGGCCACTGCAAGTAGCCCTGCCACCACACCGCTAACAGTGCAAGCAGCCCCAGGATAATGGCCCAGGTGATGCTTCGCACCACGGCATGATTACTATGCACCTCATGCCTTACCTTAGAGATGTTAAGTATGGTCTGAGGCTTCTCAAAGTGATTGGCTCGCTGAAATGCATCAAGTAACGGCTCTACCGGCATCCCCATCATCCGGGCATAATTGCGCATGTAACCCTGGATGAAAACCGCCCCGGGTAACTTACTGTAATCATCCGCCTCAAGTGCAGAGAGAATATCCTCCCCCAAGTGCAGTTGAGCAGCCACCCGCCCAAGATCCAGGCCCTGCGCCTCCCTGGCGACTTTTAACCGGCTTCCAGGGCCAGCTGTTTCGATGCCAGACGCTGCATCTTTTGTATTGGAGGCACTCATTTTTTATTAGATTCCTTTAGCAACAAAACCTCCTGAGAATCCGGGAAGTTGTTTCGTAGCAGTAGAGTGTAACTTGATACCGCATTCCGATCTCCCAGCTTGCGTTCGGTCTGAATACCGAGCCAAAGAGTGGATGCGGTGTGCTTGGCCACGCCCAAATAGCGCTGCAGGTAGGCCCGAGCGGAGAGATACTCACTCTTGTCGAAGCTTACTCTGGCCATCTGAATCAGTGCCGTCGGTAACTTGGGATCACGCTCCAGCGCCTGACGCAGATAGCGTTCCGCCTGTGCCAGATCGGGCTTTCTTCCGGCACAAATCCCGGCATTGGTGAGAGCCACCTCGGGTGTCTTGTAGAGAGGGTTTTTCAGCGCCTGCTGGAACTTCTTATCGGCCTCTTCGTAGCGACCCTTACGACAGAGAAATGTCCCGTAGGCATTGAGCATGTAGGAGTGGCGTGGCTGCAAGCTGAGCCCCTGTTTGAAGTGGCGCTCTGCCAAGCCGGGCTCGTTCAGGCGATCATAGAGCAGGGCAATGATATTGTGCGCCTCGACGTTACTCGGCTCCACCTTCAGAGCACGCCTGATCTTTTTGAGGGCCACATCCAGCCGTCCATCCTGCATATAGCCAACGGCCAGCTGAACATAAACATCACCGGCACCAGCAGCAGTCTCCTGCCCCATCTGGCCGGTACTGTCCTCCATATCCACACCTGGACGTACCCCGCCCTGCTGGCACCCAGCGGCACCAAGGATGAGCACGGCGAGCACTAATAGCTTGATAATACGATTATTCAATTTAACCCACCGCCCTGTTTAATCTGTTTCAGTTCCCGCCGGCTGCGATCTTGCACCCGCCCGACTAACTGACCGCAAGCCGCATCGATATCTTCACCTCGGGTCTTACGGGTGACGGTAATGATACCCGCTTTCATCAGCCGCTCACGAAAAGCATCGATATGCTCCTTCGAAGAGCAGCGGTAATCTGTTCCTGGAAAGGGGTTAAACGGGATAAGATTCATCTTTGATGGTGTCCCTTCCAGCAGACGGATCAACTGCTTGGCGTGCTGGATAGTGTCATTAACCCCATCAAGCATAACGTACTCCCAGGTCACCTTGCGCCGCTTATCACCTTTGACGTATTCGCGGCAGGCAGGAATCAGCTCTTCCAGTGGATACTTCTTATTGATCGATACCAGCTGATCCCGCAGCTCATTGTTCGGCGCATGCAGCGAGACGGCAAGACTGACATCGCTCACCTTCTTCAGCTGATAGAGCGCAGGAACAATACCCGAGGTACTGATGGTCACCCGGTACTTGGAGAGCATATAGGCGAGATCATCCTGCATGATATCCATGGCGCTGACCACCGCATCAAAATTAGCCAGGGGTTCGCCCATCCCCATCAACACCACGTTGGTCAGGGGCTTGCCCAGCTCTCGGGTCGCCACCCACACCTGACCTATAATCTCGGCCACCGTCAGATTGCGATTGAAGCCCTGCTGGGCGGTAGAGCAGAAACTGCAGTCAAGGGAGCAGCCCACCTGAGAAGAGACACAGAGGGTGTTGCGACCATCGTCCGGTATCAGCACCGACTCTATGCGGTTGCCACAGTCGAGCTCCAACAGCCACTTGTGGGTACCGTCAGCTGCCGGTTGATCAAAGACGATCTCAGGCACCCGCACCTCAGCCAGCGCCTGCAGTTGAGCACGCAGCTTCTTCGACAGATCGGTCATCGCGTCAAAATCGGTCACACCGTGCTTGTGAATCCACTTCAGCACATTGCGACCGTGAAACGGCTTTGAACCCAGCCCCTCGAAAAGGGCCTCCATCGCCTTGCGATCGAGCCCCAGCAGGTTGATTTTCTCTTCCACAGCCAAGATCTATCTCAGCGGGTGCGCTGGCAGACGCCTTCGGGAAAAAAGAACTCAATCTCCACCTTGGCAGTTTCCGGCGCATCAGAACCGTGCACGGCATTCTCATCCACCGTCACAGCAAAGTCTGCACGAATGGTGCCCGCAGCGGCCTCTTTCGGGTTAGTCGCACCCATCACTTCACGGTTTTTAGCAATAGCACCCTCGCCCTCCAACACCTGCACCATCACCGGCCCGGAAGTCATGAAGTCAAGCAGGTCGCCATAAAAAGGGCGCTCTTTGTGGACTGCATAGAACTCCCCCGCCTGCTCACGGGTGAGATGCAGCATCTTTGACGCAATAATCTTCAGACCCGCTTTTTCAAAGCGGCTGTAGATCTCTCCAATGACGTTTTTTGCCACCGCATCGGGCTTGACGATGGAAAAGGTACGCTCTAGGGCCATTTAATATAACTCCATGAAAAATAGAAAAATAAAACAAAAATCACACCACCATTTATGACAGTGGAGTAAGTGATTGGGTCAACAGCAGGTCAGTTGATACTCATGGATACAACGAAGAGTTACCGTACACCTGCTGTTTTCCACTTACAAAACCGGGGGTTAGTTTACCCTGCGGCGGGGAGGGCGGCAATTTTTAAGAGCTCAGGCCCTAAGGGTACTGACTCCAGGGTTTCCCCAAATGACTCATACCCGGCGCTTGACTTCCAGCACATAGGGGAACTGAGCCATCTTGTCGAGTATCCGGCTCAGCTGTCGCATATCACTAATCTCAATGGTAAAGCACATGATTGCCCTGTCTGTTTTACGGTTGGACTGGGTATTCACCCCGATCACATCCACCTCTTCATTGGTGAGGATGGATGAGAGATCCCGCAGCAGTCCTTTGTGGTCACTAGCGATCACTTGGATATCTACCGGGTAGCTGTTCTCATCCTGCTGGTCGGCCCACGCCACGGCGGTCATTCTACCCTGATCCCTCTCATTAAGATTGCGGATCATTGAGCAGTCCCGGCGATGGACTGTCACCCCCTTTCCCCGGGTGATAAAACCAACAATGTCGTCATAGGGGACCGGTTTGCAGCAGCGCGCCATGTGGATGAGCAGGTCGGAGACACCCTCCACGTCCACTTGACTGCGCTGCATTGATTTTGTGGTTTTTCTACGGCGTTGGGGCGGTTTTTGTGGCTCCGGCAACCGCGCTTCCGTCTGCCGCAAGCCCATACCGGCGACCTGAATGGGAGAGATATCTCCCCGCCCAATAGCAGCCAGCAGATCATCGACCTTTTTCAGTTTAAAGCGTTTTGCAGCCTCTTCCAGGTTCGGCTTGTGCGTCCCGAGACGACTCACCTCACGCTCCAGCCCGCTACGACCCGCATGGAGATGCGCTTCGTAATCCTGCTCTTTAAACCAGTGCCGCACCCGGTTTCGAGCCCTGCTTGTCTTGATGTAACCGAGGTGAGAGCTGATCCAATCCCTGCTCGGCCCACCCTCCCTGGTGGTCAGTATGTGGACGGTCTGACCACTCTTCAGCGGCTGGGTCAGTGGGATGATCCGGTCATCCACCTTGGCACCCCGGCAGCGGTGACCGACGGAGCTGTGTATCGCATAGGCGAAATCGATAGCCGTGGCCCCCTTGGGCAACTCGATGACCCGCCCCTGAGGGGTTAGAGCGTAGACCTGCAGTGCCTCAAAATCACTCTTCAGACTATCGGCAAACTCATCACCGCCACTATCGGCATCATCACGCAGATCGAGCCAGCTGCGCATCAGAACAATACGCCGTTCGAACGCTACATCCCCCTTACCGACACTCTCCTTGTAGCGCCAGTGGGCCGCCACACCCAGTTCAGCGTGCTCGTGCATTTCGCGGGTACGAATTTGCACCTCAAGGGTCTTCTCCTCGGGGCCGATAACCGCCGTGTGGATGGAGCGGTACATATTGGCTTTAGGCGTGGCAATATAGTCATCAAACTCACCTGGAATATGGCGCCAAAGGCCATGAACCACCCCCAGAGCGGCATAGCACTCGGCAACATCGCCCACCAGCACGCGCACAGCTCGCAGGTCAAAAATCTGATCGATCTCCACAGACTTACGCTGCATCTTTCTCCAGATGCTGTAGATATGCTTGGGTCGGCCAGTTATCTCGCCATGGATGCCGATTGCGCTAAACTTCTCCTGCAGCAGGTGGATCACTTCTGAGATAAACGTCTCTCTGTCAATACGGCGACCGTCAAGATTACCCGCTATCTCTTTGTAACGCTCAGGCTCCAGGTAACGCAGACAGAGATCTTCCATCTCCCACTTGATCTGCCAGATGCCTAGACGGTTGGCCATTGGTGAGTAGATCAGCTGGGTCTCTTTCGCTTCAGCCGCCCTAAGAGGTTCTGGCAGATTCTTTAAAATTCTCAGCACATGGAGACGCTCTGCCAGTACGATCAGTACCACTCGGATATCATCGGCGATACTGAGCAGCATGCGTCGGATATTCTCGGTGTGCTCCATCTCATCAAGATGCAGGACTTCCTTCTGCACTTTGATAACATTGCCGATACGCGCCATATCACCGACCATGCGGGCAACATCAGAACTAAATCGCGCCTCAATTCCGGCAGCATCCACTTGCTCATCAAGCATTACGTCATGAAGTATGGCGGCGACCAGTGTCTCCCAATCAAGCGCCATATCCTCAAGAATTTCAGCCACCGCCAAGGCGTGACGAAGAGTAGACTCCCCGGTGGGCTCCCGCGACTCCCGGTGAGTCTCCAGTACCAGATCACAAGCCGAGGTGATCATCTTCATCTCTTCAGATGAGCGACTCTCGGCAAGGCGCTTCAGCCAGTTACGGATATCCTGGGCATCCAGGTCGTCACCCTGGGGAAGGTGGGTGGTGATGCTAACCATAGTGGTAGGTTGTCAGTTGTCCATCAGGGGTCGGCGTCGTATTGAGCTGACTACGGCAAATTGACAGCTATAGCTCGTGACTCACCAAGCCGTCAGACAACTTGGGCTCAAACCAGGTCGATTTAGGGGGCATCACTTCGTCATCATCCGCTACCGCCATCAATGCTTCCATGGAGGTGGGGTAGAGAGAGAAGGCGACTGCCATTTCACCGCTATCAACCCGTTTCTCAAGCCCGGCGAGCCCCCGTATGCCACCGATGAAGTCGATACGATCATCGCGCCGGGGGTCGCTGATACCCAAGATAGGGTCGATCAATTCAGCGGTCAGCAGGCTGATATCGAGGCTGGCAACCGGATCATTGGCGGGGATTTTCTGTGGTTCGATGGATAGCCGATACCACTGACCGGCGAGATACATTCCAAACTCACCCGGCCCGGCAGGCTTCACTGGCTGATCACTGGCAGTGAGTTCAAAGTTTTCAGCAACGGCCTCAACAAATGCCGTACGCTCAAGACCGTTGAGATCCCGGACCACACGATTGTAGTCGAGAATCTGCATCTGATTGTGGGGGAAGATAACAGAGAGGAAATAGTTAT
>JBEVXV010001163.1:0-1901 GCA_040505915.1 Sedimenticola sp.
GATTGGGTTGTTGTACCTCCATGTAAAACTTCTGGACTAAAGCTTCACTACTATAGACATTACCATAAATGCCTTCTAACTTTTCAGCAATTTGTGTGGGGGTAGCCTGTTCTGGTAACGTCAACAATGTACATCTAGCTTTACCCTTAAGTGAGTTCCTAATCGCCTGTAGAACTACTGAATCGGGATAGTTGTGCTCTCTGACGATACACCTCACCTCAAACACCCAGACATCAAATGTGGTTTCACTTTTAGCCTCTCCAGAGAATATGGGGATTTTGGGTAAGTGGATAGGTGCTAGAATCTGGGTAGGACCAGTCAAACCACAACTGTCATGGAACATACTAGCTACATGTGAGGGTTTACCAGCCAAAAAACTCGGTTTCGGGAGTGCAGTAGGGCTGGGGGGAGGGCTCCGGAATAAGTTACCTTTTGATTTGGGAGTACTATGTCTGACCAACAAGTTAAAATCATCTTTGGGCATAACATGATAATCTGTATGTTCAGACAAATATTTCACCATTCGACTAACTTCATCTTTGTTCAAGAAATCTGGAAAGTCAGGATCTTTTGACCCACCTTCGGCCATTTTGAATGTGATCAGTTGCAGACAAAAGACCGCAATCAAGCAATGCGTAAACAAACCCTGATTTTGTTTAGTATAAGTGACCTTGACCTTCATCAACGTTTAGTTAATGTCAATATATCGTATTTGGCAGGACAAAGTGTGAAATGAACTAACATACATGTACATGGCAATAATAATGAATAATGAATGATATAATGATTTACCGTGATCCGATGGCAAGGGGAACAACTGTTAGATGTGCAGTAGGAAGATGATCTGTGATGTTAGTGAGTTATCTCCCGTTTCCACAGTTATAGGGCGCAGTGAGGCAAGACGCTGGAATAAAGAACACGTGCAAGTTACAATGTCACAAGAGCGATTCACAATGTATATGCCTTACTGTTATAACGGGCACTATCACACCTCAGAATGTATCCGTCATGAACAAACACCTTTGTATTTATGAAATGTCAAACGTAGGATAGACTTTTGCGACACGCAAATTTCGGTAAGATTCTAAACCCTAACGTCAAAACTATGCAGCTCGACAAGACATTACAATCCTATTTGATACGGATGAACCTGTGGTCGGACTATTCACTTTGAAAAATGCAATTGTTCTGTAATATGGATTACACCATCTAGTGTATCACGTCATTAGTGTATGATCACCGTCCCTACTTTCACTTTCAGTATATACGGAATATAGTATTTATGAATTACGTATAAGTGTATATAAGTGTGTGTGTGTGTATATAATCACTTTCCGCCGGGTAGTGGTCGAGACAAACGCCACATGGGAATACCGAAGTCGTGGAAGCACTGTCGATTCATGCCGTGTAATTACACCAATAATACTGGTCACTGTTAATTAATGGTCGAACATCGTATTGTAACAGGATAAAGTTATGGTACATATGTACAGGTAACTGCGTGTAGTTCCGCATATATGTGGTTAAGATCAGGTGTGGCCAAATCTGTGATGGATAAACATCACACACCTGTGACGTCACAACTCGGAGAATCGAAGTCAATGTGATCCGTTCTGTAGCCAAATCATGTAAACGTAATGACAGTTATCGCTCACCGTAGTAGCGTAGAACACAGTTCACAAAGAAACGATACTTGGTACTCAGCAGTGGACGTGTAGCCAGCCGGAGCGGATGTACCCCCGCGGACACGATCGCCACTAGCATATGAGTAGACCCAAAAGCCTAAGCTGGTCTCGTCGTGGTCGCCATTTGTCGCAGCCTTAATATGTAGTTGTGGGTGGAGATAGTGGAAGGACTGCTCAAGAGTTCGGACCAGCTTTTATTACGGCGTAATAACTGCA
>JBEVXV010001164.1:0-6693 GCA_040505915.1 Sedimenticola sp.
AGTCTCTAGCAGGCCTGTGGGCACTGCCAGTGTCGGCGAGTACCGGGCTCGATTCTCTAGCAGGCCTATGGGCACTGCCAGCGTCGGCGGGTACCGGGGTCGGTTCTCTAGCAGGCCTATGGGCACTACCAGCGTCGGTGGGTACCGGAGTCGAGTCTCTAGCAGGCCTATGGGCACTGCCAGTGTCGGTGGGTACCGGAGTCGATTCTCTAGCAGGCCTATGGGCACTGCCAGTGTCGGTTGGTACCGGGGTAAAGTCTCTAGCAGGCCTATGGGCACTGCCAGTGTCGGTTGGTACCGGGGTCGGTTCTCTAGCAGGCCTGTCGGTGTCGATTTCATTGTCGCTATCATCCCTATCATACGTTCCGGCGATTTCCATATCCTCTATAAGCGGATTTGATTCTAGTACGATATCGACTCTATCTGTTTCCTCTCCGCAGAACTTTTTCAGATGATTAAAGTGGACGACTTTTCTTAGTTTCTTCCTACGTGTTTGAGACCGGCTACCCATGTACTCAATTCGATAGTCAACGTCTGACAAAACTGACATTATTTTCCAAGGCCCGGACCAGCGTTTGAAGAACTTCTTTGATTTCTTAACTGGAATAGCAGACGAGTATAACATTACTAGATCACCCTTTTTGAACGGTGTTCCTCTTTGCTTATTGTCATAATAGGTTTTCTGCCTTTTCTGAGCCGCTTTGATATGTTGACGTGCCAGCTCTTCTGTGGCCTCAATCATTTCCTGTTGCCGGCAGACATATTCCGGAATGTTATGGGTGCTATCCTCCTGTCGCTGAATTGCTATATCAATGGGTAGTCTCATCTCGCGGCCAAACATTAGTCTGTATGGAGTGAAGCCTGTCGAGCTATGTACAGATGATCGATAATGCATTAAGGCCTTTTGTAATAGCGTATCCCATTTCTTATCATTTTCAGAAACCATTGTCTTAAGCATGCTGATAAGTGTTCGATTCATCCTTTCTGTTTCGCCATTGGACCATGGTGCATATGGTGTAGTTCTTGATTTGGCAATGTCGACCAAACTGCACAGATTTGTGAATATGCTACTTTCAAAATTACTGCCTTGGTCTGACTGTAGGTTTACTGGCATACCAAAAGTGCATAGTACTCTATCCATTAACTCTTCGGCCACTGTCTCTGTTCTTATATTGTCAGTTGCAAAGGCGAGTGGGTACTTGGTGAAGTAATCAACCACAACCGTTATGTATTTGTTGCCTTTTTCAGAAGTGGGTAAGGGCCCCACTATGTCTATTCCTAGTCTTTCTAAAGGAAACCCCGTCCTGATGCTCTGCAGAGGTGCCCGTGGCCTGTATGGTTCATTTTTACACTCTTGACATGTTCGGCACCGTTTAATATACAGTTCTATATTGTCTCGCTGGTTGAACCAGTAGAACCTTTGGCGAACTTTGGCGGAGGTCTTCTCAACCCCTAAATGGCCGCTACAGTCATGCAGGCTATATAAAGCCGGATTGATCAAATTTACCGGAAGCACTAATTGGTAGGTAGGGATTTCTTCACTTGTAGGCGACTCGCTCCACCATACTCTGAACAACGTCCCATCTCGGATGGAAAGTCGTTGAAATTGCGACCAATACGTCCACAGTTCCTTGCTGGAGCCTTGCATCTCATGTTCAGTGGGTTTTGTCTTACTGTCCACCCACTGCATCACCACAGAAATGACAGAATCAGCCTGCTGGGCATCGATAATATCCTTGGCCGACCAGCCTGAGAGAGGCCCTAATGTAAAGTTGTGTTCATACCCTAAGTCAGGGGTTTGCACTGCATACACCGATCCATCCATGTTAGCGCTACTCTCAGTTACATTCCTCCATGGGATTCTGGATAAGCCGTCAGCATTGGAATGCAGACGACCATATCGGTGCTGAATGTCAAATGGCATAAACTCTGTTATACGTTCCAGCCAACGAGCCTGAGGGCCGCGTGTACTTGCTGTGGTTTTCAACCATGATAACGCGCTGTTGTCAGTTCGAATTGTTAGTTTTTGACCATAAATATAGGGTTCAAAATGGTCTAGTGCCCAAGCCAATGCTAACATCTCTTTCTGATACACGGTGTATGTTCGTTGAGCACCTTGAAGTGCCTTTGCGGCATATGCGATTGGTCTCTCGATCCCATCCTGGATTTGGGAGACTGTGGCTCCCAGGCCATCGTTGCTGGCGTCGACATCTAACACGAATGGCAACTTGTATTTTGGGAACGCTAGTACAGGTGCTGTTGTAAGTAGGTGCTTAAGTTTCTGAAACGCCAGAGTACAATCCGCATCCCACATAAATATTGAGCCTTTCTTTTCCAACTTTCTTAAGGGAGCAGTCAAGTTAGCGTAACCTGGGATAAAGCGTTGATAATATCCAGTGTGTCCCAAAAATGACCGCAATTCAGACACATTTGTAGGTCTTGGCCAGGCCAGCATAACCGCTACTTTCTCTTGGTCGACCTCGATACCATCTGTTGATACAACATGTCCCAAGAGTGGCATCTTTTCTGGCAGCAGCCTACATTTTTCTGGTTTGATCTTTATTCCAGCTTCCTCAAATCTGGTTAACACCCTGTCCAAACGCTCACGATGTTCCTTCAGTGTCGACGCAAATATGACCACGTCATCTAGGTAAACCAAACAATCAGTCCATGCGAGGCCCCTGAGTAGAATGTCCATTGCCCGTTGAAAGGTAGCCGGTGCATTTGTCAGTCCGAATGGCAGTCTGCAGAAGTGGTAGTGACCGTCTGTTGTGAGAACGCTGTTTTCTCCATGGATTCAACATTCAGTGGTATTTGCCAGTACCCTTTTACTAAGTCCAAGTGACTGAAGAACTTAGCATCGGTTATGCTCTCTAGGATATCATCTGCTCTCGGGAGCGGGTATACGTCTTTCTTTGTTACAGCGTTGAGGCCACGATAATCAATGCAGAAACGACGGCCTCCATCTTTTTTCTGGACAATCACTACAGGAGCGGACCAAGGGGAGGATGAGTCTTCAATGATTCCGTTTCGTTTCATAGACGTTACCTCGTCCTTTATTATTTGTCGTTTCACTGGAGCCATCCTCCGGAGCGGTATTTTAACGGGGTACGCGCTATCTGTCTCAATGTGATGTTTTACTCCCGCCATGTGACCTATATCATTGGGACCCCTTGATATAATCCCGGCATGTTTTGCCAACACATTGTAATGAAGTTCTTTTTCATAGTCAGATACCTTAGTATTTTCAATGGGAAATGATTCTTTGATGTCTTGTTTCAACACATGAGCCGAGGTATCGCTTACGTTTCCACCTAATACATTATTAGTTTCAATGAAATAGCAGTGATGTGGTACTTGGTCCTTACCTATGTCGCTTTGCTCCAGTAGTGGGTGAAGGAGACCTACAGTACTACCTTTCCAAACTTTAACTGTATCGTGGGATGGGTTGAATACTCGTACCGGTATTGTACTGTCGTCTACTGTGGCCACAACTTTAATGATACCTAACTGATACTTCTCTTCAAATTGGCTATGTGGCTCTAAGACTCCGACTATGCTGTTTTTCTGCCATCCGCCGGAAACTTGGCAAGTGATATTACTCACAGTCCCTCCTTGAATTTCAGTTGTCTCATCAACACTAACGCGACACGTTTCTAATGCCTGTGTTGTCAATAGCTTAGTTGTTTTCCCGTTCAACTGTAGGCTGTTTGTGTTTAGGTTTATAATAGCCCCATGCGCTTTTAGGAAGTCTTCTCCGATTAACATTTCTTGAGAAAGTTTTGGGCATACGTAGACTGTCCAACACATAAGATAGCCAGCTATTTCTATATTTATATCTACTTCACCCTTAACATCGAGCTGGTGAGTTGCGCTAGGTCCCTTGATGCAGAGACTAGTCGGTTTGAGTTCCGAACCACTTAATTTTTCAAATAAGTTTTCATTTATCAGTGTTATTTGTGCTCCGGTATCAACTAGAGCTCTGGCGTTCACTTCTCCGTTCAGAACACATTGTACATAGATTGCTGTGCCACTTCCGCCATTTTGTTTCATTTGTTGAGACTGGGACGGGGGGTTATCTACCAGCCACCTCCCGTCCCTTGACCGTTTCCCTGGTTACTTGGTGCGTTTGGGCACATAGCGTCCCTCCAATAATGCCCGTTCTGTCCACAGGAATGACATACGCCTGGTCTTCCCCTTCCTCTCCCTCTACCTCGATAACCCGAGTATCCTCTTCCCCGGGCTCCTTGCATATTCCCCTCACTATTGGTTGATCCGATACCGCGTCGTTCGAGTGCCAGCACAATGGCCTCAGCCAGTCCATCTGTATCCCTGGTCTCTGCTACATATGCCGTGTTCGCGTGAGCCGGCGCCTGTTTCTGTAAATTGGCCTCTGTGCGTAGTGCTACTTGCAGTGCCTCGTCGGCCGTCTTTGGATTTGCTTGTAGGACCCATATTCGAAATGAGTTGTCTAGCCCGTCAGTGAAATATTTTTGGACCATTAAGTCACGATATTTCTCATCCCACTCTGGGAAAGCCTTTCTTGCTAGGTTCTTTATCGTGCTCATGTACGCGTCTAATGTTTCATCGCGACGTCTCCGTCTCGTTTCCAATGTGGCCTGAAATGTTGCGCGGTTACTTTCTGGTGCAAACTTATTTGTGAGAGCAGTTACCATGCTATCCCAGTCTGACCGTTCATCATCACTACATTCCCAGTATTTAGAATTGGCGTCACTTTCGAGAACAGTGGCCAATCTTGCCAATTTGTATTCTTCGGACCACTTGTTTAGCATAGCGATTTGATTATAGTTTCGTAACCATATCACCCAGTCGTCAGTTGCGGAGCCTTTAAATGGTGTAGGTTTGATATTTGGGGAAGGCATCAAATCTGCTGATTTTTTTAGGTTAAGTTTTTCAGGTTCATGATCATCATCATCGTGCGCTTTAGTAGCCCACAGTTCTTCGCTGAGCGCCTCAATTTGTGCCTCTAATTTTTTTATTTTCTTGTTTTTCGACATATTTTGGGATGGTGACTAACGACAGTGATAAGGGCCTATGGGCACAACTTACCTCTCTAATTTTCGGGTAAGGGCCTGTGGGCACGGCTTACCCTTGTTGTACGCCTTGGAGTATTTGGAAACAGTCCCAAATTTTATTTAACCACACATCCTTCAATGACTGTAGTGGGTGGATACCGTCCGTGAACTTATGATACCGAAATCGTGTACTTCCCCTACGCCCTCGATGTGTACGCAGTGCGGTGTGTAGCGGTAAATGTTGCCCCGTTTCCGATTTGTTGAGATTGTCAATAAAATCATTCACCTTAATAACAAATTTTTCGAAGGCCAATTGGTGCGAATCTGTTATGTCACTAATGTTTAAGGACGATTTATGTGGGTATTTTGTTACGCTTCGCAGTAAATCTTTTGGTGGAATTGTTGCGACAACTATGCTAGCAGACGGTTTCACTTTTTTTATGCATTTGATAAGTGAACGGAATTTGGATGTAATTTTGACGAAAAGTTTTTGTCTCTCACTTTTTGTTTTGTCTTTGAGGTTGTCCGGAATGTCATTAATGCCGACACAAATAACATATATTGTTGGCGGTGACTTTCGTTTTTGTTGTTTTTTCACATATTTTTTGTGATCTTTTATCTGTGACCCGGGCTTAACGTTTAGGCCAAATTTTCGGAACCTCGGGTCGAGTTCGACACCACAAAAACGGGAGTCTGTCAGTAGGACGGCCGACATGAACGTGTGAAACAATAATTATAGTGTTGACAATAACAGTAAATTACTATATTTTTTTTTTATTTCAATCGAAATGCACAGTGAATAATGTGTCACGATCTTACACCCCCACGAATACTGGTACAATGACTATTCGCTGCTTCACTGTGTAGAAAACTTCTTTGTCCGCCGTTATCCTTGCCGACGACGCCACATGTAACAATATCAAGGCAAGGGGTTCAATATAGCTTCTTTATTAAACTACACACACGATCAGTGAATCGCCATTTTTCAATCTTCGTGCCACGTTTCTGAATCGGATCACCTCCGTTTTGGTCGCTAATGTTGCCATTAGCGCCCAAGCAACTCGGAGTAAACAACCGTGTAGCAGAGTGCGGACCTGATCAACTTGATTAAGGTAGCAGTCAGTTATGCCCCAGACAACATAAGGTATTAGCCTACAAGACTTAGGCCTATTCATGTTACACTTTCCCCCTCCCACATTAAAATGAATTATCCATATCGCTCTCATTGTCCCACAGGACAAAGTCTCTAAATTTTTCAGGTCGTCGCCTAGCTCTTGCCGTCCTGCGGTTCCGAAAAGATTCACTGAACTCAGTATGTGATTGTTCTGCAGGCCCGTGGGCACTGTCCAACTCATCGGTTACGGTAGGTGGTTCTTCGACAGGCATATGACCACCGTCAGTGTCAGTAGGTATCGGGGTTGGGCCTCTAGCAGGCCTATGGGCACTGCCGGCGTCAGCGGGTACCGGGGCAGATTCTCTGTCAGGCCTATGGGCACTGCCAGCGTTAGCAGGTACTGGGGTAGAGTCTCTAGCAGGCCTATGGGCACTGCCAACGTCAGCAGGTACCGGGGTCGAGTCTCTAGCAGGCCTGTGGGCGCTGCCAGCGTCAGTGGGTACCGGGGTCGAGTCTCTAGCAGGCCTATGGGCACTGCCAGCG
>JBEVXV010001165.1:0-2801 GCA_040505915.1 Sedimenticola sp.
TCCCTAACATGCCTGAGATATCTATTTTACGTTTTCATGTCATATTGGACGATAATTCCTATATGGAGGACGATTTGTGACATGTGAACGGGTTTTCTCCGGTATGAATGCACATATATATGGTACTTACTGTACCATTGCTTGCTGTGTGAACATAAATATGTATGGTATGTTATTATATATATATCTCCATTATCTCCATCACATAATGCATGTGTATAGCCTTTCTCCAGTGTGTATGGGTATGTATGGTAAGCTTAGAAGTGATACAGATCGGGTTTCAACAAACATCGTATACATCTTAAGACTACGGTGGACAGGTGAGCTATGGCAGATACATGTATGAATGATGTGTAGCAGATAATTTATTATAGAGAACGGCCTTTCTCAGGGATGCATACATTAATTAGTGTATTCGCTAGTGAACGGGTTTCTCCTGTATGTGTACGCATGCGTTTCGTCAGCTGAGTAACTGGCTTAGAAATACAAAATGTTCGCCCATCTGGGATGATAATCAACTGACGAAAACACGATGAAGTATATCATTGAGAATGGATGGGACTAGATATACCTTTGTTAAGATAATGACTATGCCAAGGAAAAAACATAATTGGACAACATTCGTGTATCTAATCCACTCTTTTATATAATTGCACCTCCAACATGTGAATGGTATTTCTCCTGTATGTGTATACATAAACTAAATGCCATCTGATGATCTACTGGATTGGAAATGCAAAGTGGCTGTCTATAGGGATGATATTCAACTAAAATATGATCAAGTATATCACTGAGGTACAACAAATGGATACGACTAGATATACCTTTGACAAGATTAATAAATTAAACTGTTAATATTATACATGGACACCAGACATTGTCTTATGTTAACTGTTACCTAACCATGATTTTGGCAGTTGCCTCCTTGTGATTTGTGACAATAGATGACACACTTAACCCCGGATTTCTTGCACTGGCACCGCATGGTATCACACATTCCACTACATTTGCACGTCGATAACATGTTAGTAGGTAAGGGCTTCATGCATTTCGATGGTTTGAGTGTGCCTCCGTCACTTTCCCACCCATATTGACAGCAATCTAGGCGACATCCTTCACGGCCAACAACCACACGTATCACGTAATAAGATCGTGTGATGTGTCCACGTACAACACTCGACGTCGGCGGCATATTGGTCATGGCAGTAGGAGTAGAGGCATTGATATGAACCTCTAGACGCAATTGATCAAACGTTTTTGCTGTCGGTTTAGATCTAGCACCTGCCCAAACCCGCACAAGGTACTCTTCCACGTGTGAGATTTCCTTTTCTTGGAGCTCGTCTCTCTCTGCAAACTCACCCAGATATGCAATCGGACTGCAGTGAATCGCTGCTAACTTGGTACCGATCCTGCTAGTGACATCGTCACCAGAGAGCACATGAGCTTTCACAATGACACGACAGAGAGGCTCGCCCATTCGTTCAGCCATGCGATGTAGTGGAATCAGCCGTCTCTTCTCACCTGTCCCGAACTCGACATAGAGCTCCTTCAAACCATCGCGGAGTAGCATATGAATGAAGCGGAGTATGCGAGTGACTGTGTCTGTGTCATTTGAGATAACGACTAAGCGCTGACAGCCATTGTTGACTGCCCAGATTGCATGAGGTACGAGCCTGTCATCTGCCTCTTCGATCCATCCAGCCAGCTCAGGAATCACAACTGGGTCTTCTGTCTCTGTACTGCAGAGGAGGGCTGGGACTTGTTCCTGATCCAATACCATGCCACTCAACAATATTGGTACATACAGAGGGCGAGCAGCCACTACAGTCCGAACAAGTTGCATCAACTGGATCTTGTTGTCAGACGACACCCAAAATTTCTCCATCTGCTGTGGAATTGGAGTGGACTCATCCAACACAGAGAGCTCTACCGATCCGACATTGCCTGCTCGACGAATCCTCTCTCCCTCCTTCACTGACTCATCGATGTAGCTGTCAAATATGATGTGGAGAGCTTCACTTGATCGAGATACTGCCAATCCGGCCGAAATTACCTTTTTCACAACCCCACCGAAATTGCCAAACTGTGATAGATTCGGATACTGCCTGACCTTTGACATAAAGTCAATCAGAGTCACTGTTTTCAATTCATCGTGAGACATATTTCCAACTCCAACATCGTCTGTGATATACGCCTCCAGCAAGTTCATGAGTTTGCTTTTGTCTGGTGTGGCAGAAGTGAAGTCACCAGCAAACAAAGGGCTGGTGGGGAGGTGATCATGCGTGAACACTTCTTCGAGGGTCATTCCACGTTCCCGTGCGATTTCGATGTCCCGCTGGGCGGCTGCAAGCACTTTTGGCGTGGTGGTGCATGATGCTGTACTCGGTTTGCTGTCTATGACAGTGTCAAACTTCGGGAGGTTACGCTTGGGAATTGTTACTGCAAGCTTCTTGGTCTTGAGAATAAATCTCTCCCGCCTGTACTGGTTGTAGGCATTCTCTCCATTCTCGAACACTTTCAGAAGTCTATTCGTTATCTCGGCATTGACAACTTGTTCAGTAACAAAGTTGTGCAGCCTGATACCAGGCGCTGTGATAATGAATGGATTTGCTCGAGCTTGCACAAAGTCGAGAAGATTGGACACGTTGCCATCAAAGGCCACAGCTTTGTTCCCTCGAAGTTCGTGATGCATGCAGGTCTCCTGATGTTCCATTACCCGCTCATTTGTGAGTTCACGGAAGTTGTTTTGTATCAGCAGAATCTCGTGGAAGATCAGCTCCCACTCAACCACCACTGCTGAG
>JBEVXV010001166.1:0-2648 GCA_040505915.1 Sedimenticola sp.
TCTACCACTGAACCACTGAGCCATGTACGGATGATGTCTGTACTGATACCATAAGTGGAAAGAATCAGCAATCTTGTTTTATTATGACCACGTGATCATCATGTGAATATGGTCTAAATTTAGAAGGATAAATATAGAAGGAATTCCGGGACATTTTATGTAAGCGTGTAGAGTACTCCGAGATGAATTGGACATTAATTAGCTAATTACTTCAAAAGAATGGCAAAACAAATGTTCGGAAGGGTTGTTATTGTTTTATATATAGAGTATATATCATTATATACAGTAGTTTAAAAGATTGTCAGATTCGGGATTAAAATCCTGTCCTGCCCCTTTAAATGGCGCAATTATTTACAGATTACACAACACGCTAAAGACAATACCTTTGTTAACATGGTTATCTTAACATGGTTAACGCAATATACATTAATATACATACTGCATTGCCGGTGGTACCTTTAACTGTGTACTTTACTAGACATACATTCTGTTAAGTGAAGTCAAGTATACTTCATCCACATGTTACCAACCACAATTTCCATTTTGTACAATACTAGCAATCCTATGGCATGCACACAGTAGTAGCATTGGCATTTCAAATTAATGGTAAAAATACACCAACATGGGCAAAATAGAGGTAATAGTTCAAGTGATGCCATCAACACACACATAAGCACAAGATGATTCACATGAGATCACACTACAAACACCATAATCATGAAGTATCTTAACATTGAGATGTGCCAGTTAAAATGGGTAAAAAATGGCTTTCTTTTCTGTAAACAAGTGTTGGCATGAAATATAAATGTATCCAGAATGCATGTGACCAGTGCCAAAGTACTGGATATTACCTGTAAGTCATCTTCCTGCATAAATGAAGTTCTGGTTCTGGTACTTGACAAAAACAAAGAATGTACTAGTACCCAGGTCACCTTCCCAGCAAATGCCATTGTAAGTCTCATCTGGACCTAGGTGTAGGATATATTTCCTGCAATATACCCAAATATAATGGATGATACTGTTGCACATTTACACAACAACTAGTTAGCTACACCTTGAGAAAAGATAGATTATAAATTAATGAAAGCAATGAATGATGTGATTGTGAAAGTTTGCACAAATTTCCGAGTACATGCAGAATAAAAAATTCACAGGGCTGTACAAATTGATTTTTCAGCCACTTGACAAGTGACTTGCCCGACTTGTCGTTATCAGTGCACAGTATACAGTGACGTTAGTACATATATTATGAACACATGGACATGTAAGGCCGGCCAAACAGGAATGATTGTCCCGTATTCAAATTGTTCACAACAAAGTAAATTGCCAAAATGAGCACTCCATATATATTGATTGATTATTGGTGTTTAACGGCCTATCAACAGCTAAGGTCATTTAAGGCCGGGCCAACAGGATGGATTATCCCGTATTCAACCTTTCCACAATGAGGGAAATTCCCAAAATCAGAAATCAGAATATTTACAAAGCTATATCTTCAGTCCTGAAATTAGAATATCCTGACCTGGTGCCAGATCCATGCCACACCAGAGTCACTTAGCTCTGCTCCAAAGTAATATGATTAGCTATGAGCTCATTACTTCTTAATGGAGCATAACAGGATTTAGCTCTCAAGTACAGGGGGCATGTAAAGGAGGGCCAAACCATGTAAGTCGGCATTCCGGAAAGGATGAATACCGATCGTTAAACTACCCTTCGCTGCTCCCAACCACCACCCAAGAAATGAAAAGAGAGTATAAGTATTGATCCATTGTTCACATGTATGGCGCAACAGTACTATCATTGGCCCTACCTCAATTTGAGACCGAGGCGTAACTCAAGGGTACCCGGTGCCAACAAGGAACTGTCGAGGAATACATGTAGACAATGCAAAAGATAAGAAATAACTGGAATGCTGACAAGCAGATAGGTGTCCGGTTTTAGCTTTAACTTGTCGCAGTAGAACGAACAAAGTTTGACAATACAACGACCTGTTTATAGTAGGGGCATGTAAATGAGGGCCAAACCAGGCAAGTCAGCATTCCGGAAAGGATGCAAACCGATCGTTAAATTACCCTTCGCTTAACCAACCACCCAAAACCGGGTGCGAAGTAAGTAAAAGCAGCCCATGCGACACGCCAGAACCCACATACCCTGAGAATTGGGATGCATCCTTATCACAGCCCTATCTTCCCAAAAACCCAGGAGAAATTAGTCGGTAATTAATTTCCACATTGAGAAAAAGTAGGGGAGTCCAGGCGAGCTGCACGGAATACTCACCGCCTCACATGTGAACAAGACATGTACACCCATAATAAACAAAAGCATGTAAAATGAGCAGCCTTATGCTGACCTCATCACACAAACATATACACGACAGTAATGAATCAAAGCACGTGTACCACTACCATCTCATTGTTCTACACATGTCACATGAGCAGCCTTCTGCTGACCTCATATGAATAATGAATACCAACATGTCCCATGAGCAGTCTTACACTGGCCTCATACGACATGTCGGAGCAATGACAGAATGACAGTGGAATGCTTCCTGAATTTGAAATATACATGTATGCACATATGTTTTGTCATCATTATTCAGACAAATGTTTTTTTTTTGTAATTTTTTTTTTGTATTTTTTTTTTGTTTT
>JBEVXV010001166.1:2658-7119 GCA_040505915.1 Sedimenticola sp.
GGGGGGGGGGTTCTTTTGTTAAAATATGTTAGAGCTATATTAAATTTTAGGTACATATTTTGGTGTCCATACGCTCGTACGGTTCAACCATAATACATGTAGTGTTAAAGAAAATGATATTTCTTACAAATATGTACATAAACTGTGGCGGAGACAATCCCCACGGCAGCAGTTACGTACAAATATATTATTGTACATATTTTGATTGTAAAGTTGTAAAAGGTTATTCTTATTACTCAATACCATTATTTGACCACTAATAAATAATTTAACAACACCTGTAAACTCTAAGTATTTTATTTTTGTGTGCCAAACACGTTTTCTTTCCATTTGTGGAACTTATTTAATATTGTGGAATAAAAACGGCCAAAGCAGCTTCACAAATCGGCCAATACAAGGTGCGCTCCATCCATGATGAAGGGACAGTGAGAATCGATAAACCGAGAGCCTCATCCCGGCTTTACCCGTGGTCAGTGACACTCGATATACCGAGACCCCCAACCCGCCTACAAATGATTCACACCCACCATTAGTCGCTATAAATCCGCCACAGAATTTTCAGTCTTCCGATGGCTGCCTGCTGTAGAGAGGTTGCACTGAATCAGCATACAAAAATGTCAGTAATCAACTATCTTCCTCTGGGAGTTCATCTCCGGGGTTTGCTATGATAATAGTAAATGTCTTTCCATTTTGGCCTGTAACAGGAATTCGAACATTCCTGGCAGCAGGAGGAACTAAAAAGCCTGAGGGAAGAGAGATTCCATGATTACCTACAAACATATTAGACTGTGATGACTGAGGTTGAGACTGTGGTGTGGTTGGTCGTACCTGTCGTAGAGGTGGATATGGCGCTACTGAACCCTGGAAATCAGAAAGCAACTTCGTTTTTTTAGCATTACTCAGTGGTTTAAGGGTGCCTGAAAAACTATTTGGTTGTCCATGTTTCTTTCTTGATGTAGGCTTAAAAGATGGCTGTTTGTCAATCTTCTTATTAGCTGAAAATGTATTTCTAACAACCATGGGGGCCGGTGTATCTTTCAACTGCCTACGAGCTCTGCTATCTGATATTAGAGTAAGTAAAGCTTTGTTAATATTATTGAGGGTGTCTGTTGGCGCGTTGTCAAACTCCAATTTCAGATCTTGTAAATTTTGAACAAACATGCGATTTTCAAAGGCCCTTCTTGTAGCATCACTGTCATTGGCCGGACGGGCAAGCTGTGTACTAGATAAATTACATATATCCGTAGCCTCTTCATCCGTCCATGATGTACTAAAATAACAATGTATTTTATGTATATGTTTACACGTTGGGCTAGTATCGGGGCAGGAACAGGTATATAAATGCTGACATAGATTAATGCAAGGAAAAATGTTACACTTTACAAAACATGATTCCAGATTACACTTCTCCAGCATACGAGTCACAGAATACAATGATCCCCTGCAGTCTGAAGGTAGAACACTAAATAAATGTTCATTAATATGCGTAACATGACTGTCTGGCAGGTGCAAACTGGAAGTATGTCTGTCTGATTTGTTGATACAAATATCAGAAGGTTTAAAATATAACATCATTCTTTGTCTATTCAAGTAACAGTGTTTTTCAATCTGCAGCAAAACGTCAAGAAGTATATCTATTCGACGGTTTTCTTTGCGTTCAAGGTATTGGTATTTCAATTTCTTATGGAAACTTTCTAAGAAATTGTTTGTTGTAATTCGAGTTTGTAAATCAACTTTTCGGGAGTAGAGGGACCATTTCTCGGGTCGAATTGCATAGTACTTATCAAAATATGATACAAACTCGGTTTCAGTGGAGCCAAACTTTTGTCGGAAAGCAGATAAATATGAGTTATATTCAGACTCTTTCCTAGCATCTAACATTGATCTCAAAAACCCACACATTTCAGGTCTGTTTGTTCTATTTATAATTTTATTCAACTGTCGATCCCAACTTCTGAGGACATGCCAAATGCAAAGATAGTGCTTAAGTTGATGTCCGAAAACACGTTTGGCTGCACTAATCGAGGATGCATCATCATCTGTAAGTAAAATAGTTACAGGTGTTTGTGGGCATCTTTCATGAACTTTGGACAGAAAAATGTATAGCGCATGTTCATCCTCTCGGTTACTAATGCAGAATGCGACGGGCTGACCTTTGCTGAAATCATCAATAACAAGAATTGTAATTAGTTTAAATCTATAACTGTTGGTGCCATGCGTGGAATCCATACATAATATACGGGGAGCAAAGGAATTATACAGCTCAGCCTGTTCATTAGACATCAATACAAGCATAAAATCACTATTTAACAACTGCACACTGGGTTCAATGGTATGTTGTTTTTTATACAGTAGTACAGGATTGTTAGTCAACTGTCGAAGAGCCTCTACCTGTAAAGTAACCGACATAGCATCATCAGAATCCTTATTGATGTTAATATTAACATGTTTGGATTTAACAGATTGCACCGTCTTCCTACTAATTAGATGGAAAGGTTTTAAGGTTAAATCTTCTCTCCTGTCAAGTGATCCTGCTTCGCCACGAATACTGTCCAGTATGCTGTTTATTGGGACACCCATGGACAATTTTGTTGATATATCTTGCTGAACAGATTTTGCTATTGGTAAATATTTCATTTGCGACAAATCAACAGCATGTGTGTGCGTCTGAATATAAGTAACATCAACTTTATCGGGTGAGACATGAATAGACATTCTGGCCGGACAAACGTGACCAAGCTTACATGTACCTTTCTTGTTGAGTGCCCGCTTGTCGGATTTGCTGGTTTTTCTTGCTTTTCCAGACCTGTTGCAGACATACTGAACATAGGAGGAATCATGCTTGGTTTTCACACCATGTGTCTTACGAAAGAATACATTATTTTCACATTCTTCTTTCTCCTTCCATGACAAAAACTCACTGAAATCAGAAAATGTTAAATCACTGACAGCAATAGTGGCACCGTGCACTTTCTGCACATGCTGTATCATGGAGCGTACTGTTTGGAATCGTTCACCACAGCTGTGGACAATGCAAGCTGAAAAACGAGATACTGATATTACTGCTGCAGATCCATCCCGGTGCTTCAAATTATAATGTCTTCGAAGGTTGTGTCTGCTTGAGAAAGACATAGAGCAATTAGAACATCTTGGTCTAGGAGCAGCATCTGTTGGACTCGCAGTGTTGGAAATTGGTGCTAAAAGAGACGAATGATCAGCGGATACCTGTACAGACGTAATGGGTGTAATACTATGAGTGATTGTAACATTTTTCGCGATATATGTTGGTTCTACAGAAGATGGAGCTGTAGTATACGGAACAGTAAGTGGAAGGTCCTTGGCAATTACTTCTGTATTTTCAGATACAATAGGCGTGTGTGCAGGTCCAATATTCTGGATAGCATCATAGTGACCACCACCAAAACCAGAGAAAACAATGTTGATATCCGGCAATCCGTGTTGTGGTGAATGATCAATAATTCCGATATGTGGACTTAGTACAGATCCCCCTTGTACAACTTGAATATTAACTTGTAAAACACGTGACAATGCTATTACACACTCATCACCAACAAACACACCATTTTGGGCAAGGTTATCCAACTGTCTGTCCATAGTTAAATAATTACCATTTTGGGGATCAGGTAGAAAGGCATATTCAAAGAAATCAACATTTGCCCTGATGTGGTCAATGGCTAAACGCCGTAGGTCCTGGTATGCATCTTCACCTAGCCCCAGTCCAACACTAATTGCCCTAAACAAACAATTACCATCAGGCCTCACCTGGTGTCTAAGCCATCCACGCTGTGTAAGGTATTGGTCTTGAAGCTCGTGTTGTGTCAGTGTCCGTCCGTCATTATTAGGTAGAATCTGCAATAATATTTACATAAATCTAAATATGGACCTTCTGCTGAGAAAAAAATTACTGTAATGGCGCATCCAGTCTGATCAGGGTCTACACCATTGGTCTTTCAAGCACTAAAGTAGTGATCATGGCACCTAACCATATATAATTACAGTTAAACTGTGCTACTGTGCAAACTATATCAACAAGAACTGGCATCGTTAAACGAAGCTAATCCCCTCGCTGGCAGCCTTGATAGTAACGTAAATGCTAAGTCCAATTTTGTGACCTTGACCTTGGGCATAGGAACCCGTGACACTCCAGTATGTTCAGGTATACACTATTGCCAAATATTATCAAAATCGGTGAAGTGGTTAAGCAGTTATTGAGAAAACATTAAAAACTTAAACGCATTTGCCTTTTGTAAAAAAAAATTAAAAAAAAAATTGTGAAAAAATATTTGAAAAAAAAAATTGGAAAAAAAAATATTTGAAAAAACAAATTTGGAAAAAAAAATATTTGAAAAAAAAAATTGTGAAAAAAGTAGAAAATTGTGTCTGTAAGACACGACGATGCCCCCGTTGGCAGCCATTCGCCAAGTGTGGCAGACAGACGGA
>JBEVXV010001167.1:0-5139 GCA_040505915.1 Sedimenticola sp.
ACAACAACAACAACAATGTCAACAATTGTTCACACCTCACTCCAAAAATAGTGATTTAAATCAATATATGGACATTAACGGACACAGAATTACGTGAGTCGACAAAAACGTAACATTGTCTAGTGATTCTGAAATGTACATGACACAAAACTTTGTAGATTGTGAGTCTTAGACATGTGTATCTCACCATTATATAAATAGTGGGTGGGGTGTTATTTTTCAAATTCGTGTCAACTAAAGAACCCGGATGGCGAAAAATTCGTCACGCCTGATTGACTGCATGTGTTGAGCACTCGGTAAAATGAGTGAAACACAACAGCCCGCGGATATTTGCCTGGACGACAATAGCGGGTTGGATGACAATGGGGGATTATCGACTACCTACACTGCTCAAGCCAATAGCCAGAGTACCGTTAACCAAATGGACACATCATTGTTGGTCTCCACACAACTCCCGCCGAACCAACAGTTATACGCTGACCTAGATGTCGTGTTGCAAAATCTTACCCGCGATCTGTTCATCGACAAACTGATCGAGGAAACGCACGCCGATTATAATAGCATTTCGTGGTATAGGCGCGTGCTAAGCGATCGTGCTAGAACAATAGATACATGTCCAAAGACTGATCTAAAAGGCCGAAAAACCACTAATAAAAGCACTAGTGCGCGAAAACTTGCCGTGGACTGTTATGTATTGAAACAGTTTGTAAACGGCGACTCGTCAGAAATAGAAAGTGTTTATATGCAAGAGAAAAAACATACACCATCAGAATCTGATACACTACCAGTATCTACAATACGCAGCGATATGGCTTCTATGCAGGCCATGCTACACGCGGCCATCACACGAATTACCGCCCTTGAAACGAGCGAGACAAACTATAAAAAGGAAATCGCCGAACGTGATAAACAATTGACAGAAATTAACGATAAATTCAAAACAATGCATGAGCAGATTAGCTCTGTGAGCAATAGATGTCAATCCCTATATCGTGACGTAAATAAAATAAATGAGGAACAATTGGCGAAGTTCGCACTGTATGATTCCTTCAAGAAACTCACGACACAAAAGTTAGCGACTATTGAAAACTTTGACAACAATGTGAATGAAAAGAGACTTCACATGATTAGCGATTCAATTAGTGCCGTTTCCGCGCAGATAACGAATTGCAACAAACACATACTATCAGTAAAATCGTTTGCCTCTTGTGTCTCGACAAACGAAACCATTAGTGCTAGAACGGCTAGTGCCCCCGGAACTATAATAATAGTGGATAAACCTCCGACTCCAACCAGCACTAAAACAGTAATAGGTAACACACATACGAGTGCATCGCCACAGGCAGCCACATTACAATACACAGGTCGGAATAATGCCACCGCTGACCATATGGAAAAACTAAGATCTATGGCCGATAGTGTAAATACGCTCGAGCCCGACTATATCGCAAGAAAACATGCGGCCCCAGCCAGCTTGTTTGATAAACGAAACGAAACAGTACGCGATGAAACGCCAAATCCACAACACAACAAACGTACACCAATGGCGAATAACCATCCCCCACACCAAAATGAGGCAATAGACCTTACTGCGACACGTGACAACACGACAACAAATAGTGCTCCTAAGCAACCGAGACAAACAAATAGCACCAAAGATAACAGCTCTACTGATAACACATTCATTGGTGCAGTAAGACATGACAATCGAAGTAAAAACACGAGACAAGAAAACAACTACAGGAATACCACGAAATCCGATAACACATTCATTGGTGTGTCCAGAAAGAACACCAAACGTTTCTACATTGGAAACATAGATAAACGTTCTACATATGGTGGTATACTTAACTTCTTCGAGCAGCAGGGATTCACCCCTTCTATGGTGTCTATGTTCCGTACGCGAAGTGGCGAATTTGCCGCCCGTGTTAACGTCCCTACAAATGAAGCTGAATACATGACGTCAGATGATACGTCATGGCCGGACGGTGTAATTGTAAAGCCGTGGATGACGCGCACAGAAATAAGCAAACAACGACAAGAGCGCAACAGCGCTAGACAATCACGAAACACCACACGTCGTGGATATGGTAGATATTCAGACGACACACACGTTTCCAACGAGTATGACAATTATGAACATGGCACTGCACATGACGAACATGATGCAAACACATTAATGCAAATCACATCAGATAATAGATCTAAACGCTCTGTCACATTTGAAAGGGACAACAGTGACTATGATAACACTCGCACAGATTGGTACGATTACGACAATTAATATACTTACCATTATGAATACGTTTACCCGTCAAAACAAACTAGCGATTATGTTGTTGATACTTACCATTATGACTTTATCTACATCTCTCAAACTATTCACATGGAATGTCAGAGGGGCCATGTCATCGGCGCTATGCATCTCTGACATGTTAGACAAGCTTGATGCTGATATCGCTGTGCTATGCGAACACAAATTATCTAATGATAACTTACCGTTTTTGAACTCCCTCCATGGCAGCTACATGGCATTTCCCAATTCATGTCAACCAAACTTAGCGGGAAATAGCCATGTAGCTGTAATGGTCAGGAGGTCTATGATGTACTCAGTCACTTACCTGGAAACATGTGAGCTCGACAGAGTAATTGGAATTGAAGTGAAAGCAGCGACATCAACACCAATCTTCATATTTGGTGTGTACCTACCGTTTGATACAGACATTCAATCGTACAAACGATACATAGAATACATGTATGATCTCTGGAGTTACTACTCCGAACTAGGTTCAGTGATTTTCCTTGGAGATTTTAATGCTCGGTTTGACGAAAACCCTGTTACATATTCTTCTAAAAAGAAAACTGAGTTGCTCACGGCTTTCGTCAAACAGAACAGCCTGATACCATTGAATAAAACAGAAAAATGTCGTGGGCCTCAATATACATTTAGACCCACGAAAACAACTCTCGATTATATAGTTGTTGATAAATCATGTTACGAATATGTTGACGCCTGTGAAATTATTGAAACTGACAGTACTGATATCGCTTCAGATCATCTTATCATATTTTGCACGCTGTCGATCCCAGTAGCACAACACTATGAACGACCGCGCCCTAATATAATATCCTGGGATAAAACCGACGTAAACATGTTGATACAGTATCAACTGGCAGTAGACCGTACCCTGCAGAGCATGATACGTATAGTCCCGACAAACAAATCCGAAATTGACTACTATAACCAGTATATTACAACGGCAATAGTGCAATTATCACATGCATATTTGCCACATAGTAAATTTAATCCATTCCTTAAATCGTACTGGACCACCGATGTTAAAGCGGCACACTCAGAAGCAAGGTGCAAACGTCGATATTGGATCAATGACGGTAGACCGAGAGGTCTCCAACACAATAGTTACAAAGAATATAAAGATGCCAAACGTAACTTTAAAGCCGTACAACAGGCAGCCATCTTTAAAGATCAAAACGATACATACGAAAAATTAGACGAGTCCTGTGAATATGACCTGAAACTATTTTGGAAAAGTTTTCGCAAACGGAATAGCAAGAAAAGTGGTTCATGCAACAAGTTATATTATAATAACAATACAGCAGAATCACCCGAAGCAATTGCCGACTTATTTGCAGTTTACTACGAATTGCTATACACAGTGCCACATGAAGAGTGTCCACCCGGATGCACTAACGCGTATTCAACAAGCACATACTTACCACCGACCATTACAATAGAACACATATTAACTGCCATAAAATGCTTAAAAAAGAAACGGTCTCCTGGCATCGACGGCGTGCAAAATGAACATATCATAAATGGAGGTAGAAATTTGCATTTATGCTTAGTTAATCTGTTCACATCAATTTTGAACATTGGCTATATTCCAAATAATTGGAAAACTGGAATCTTGATACCAATATACAAAGGAGGTTCAAAAAGTACAGTAGATCCAGATAGCTACAGGGCTGTATCCTTGCTACCGTCTTTCTACAAGCTCCTTGAGCGGATTATTTGCAATAAACTTAACGAGTTCATGACGGACAATAAATATGAGTTCCCTTGTCAACAACAACAAGGTTTTCAGAAGCAACTAGGATCACTCACAGTATCCTTTAACTTACACGAAACACTGTATCATACAGTTGAACGAAATGGAAAAGCCTATGCTGCATTATTAGACATAAGAAAGGCGTTTGATACTGTAAGTCACAGTGGACTTATATCGAAGTTAATGCAACTCAAAATTCCTCCAATATTTGTAAATATAATTAAAGAGTCATACACTGACATTTTCAGTTCCGTGCGTGTAAATGGGTATAGTTCGAGACCCTTCAAATTGAAACAAGGGGTTAGACAAGGGGGTGTCTTATCTTCATTCCTGTACCTAGTCTATATAAATGATCTTCTCAAGGAGCTTGAAGAAAGCGAGCTAGGTGCATGCATATGTGACTTGAAAACTGGAAATCCAACATTAGCTGACGACATAACCCTAATCGCGATGTCTCCTCTAAGCCTGCAAATGATGTTGAATATTGTTTCCCAGTATGCGCTTAACTGGAAATTTCAAGTAAGCAAGACAAAGAGCTTTGCCATGAATATTGATAGGCATAGGCGGAAACCTGTCTGTGACTTTCAGTGGACACTCGATTCTGACCCAATACCAATAGTTGACAGCACAGTACATGTAGGCATCCAACTTGCATCAAATATTAACACAGCTTGCAGGATTGAGGAGGCATGTCGAAAAGGTCGTAAGGCATTTTATGCGGCTATTGGTTTCAGTATATCAGACAGATCACACATAAAGTTAAAACCTACAACAACCCTTAGACTGTATAAGTCAATCGTCATACCTACATTTCTATACGGCTGCGAATTATGGGCAGACATAAACGCTACACAGGAAAAGGAGATAAATAAGTTCCAACACTTTTGTCTTAAGAAAATCCAAGGTCTACCCGTCAGGACTAGGTCCATAATGTGCGAAAGCCTGCTCGGCATGTGTAGATTGACATCCCAGATAGACAAACGAAAGCTCCTCTTCTTACATAAGCTTACCTCGTTACCCGAGGTATCACTTACTAAACAGATATTTCTGAGACGATTATTCCTATATA
>JBEVXV010001168.1:0-2865 GCA_040505915.1 Sedimenticola sp.
AACAAGGTGTTGCTGTAAAGTGTGACGGACGGACGGACGGACATGTGCAAAACATAATGCCCCCTGACTTATCGTCATGGGGGCATAATAAATGGTTTCAAACCCTATCAATGTATTATGGGGCATTCATTTTGACCAGTTTCTTTTACTATCCGAAGCGTCGTTTTGGCTTGGTAGCTGACACCAGCACATGCCATGAACAAAACATGGCCTCGTCATTCCACTTATTGTTAACGTAGATCTAGCTTTTTTTCAATTTGGACTGCTTTGAGTCAAAGTCTGATCTAACTTTTAATGAGACAGTTTATGCGCATATTTGTTTTTAAAATAAACAATGTGTTATAATATAAATCAGAGTTAAATAGTTGCATCGTTGCAGAATTGTAGACATATTCTAACAAATTATCTCCCATATTACCTTTACCTTTTACCTTTTTCTTGAGAACAACTTAGACATCATTTTGTCTCTCAGTTCCATCTTCATAATTTAGTACACGTCCGGTTTGGGTTGCTGTATAACAGTCTGGTTGGAATTTTATTGGAATGTTTTTCCAGTGGTCATTTAATCTTCCCTTGAATATGTTCAATGAATCCGCACTAACAACATTTTCTGGAAGACCATTCCACACATTGATCACTCTTTGAGAGAAGGTCTGTTTCCTTACATCAAGTCGGAATTGCTTTTTTTTGAGTTTCCAGTTATGACCGCGTATACGGTTTTCATTATTCATTTGGAAGAGCTGGTCTTTGTCCGCCTTGTCGATTCCGTTCAATATTTTGAAGACTTCTACCATATCTGATCTGGTTCTTCTGTATTGAAGGGATGGAATGCCTAACATTTTGAGTCTGTCACTATAGATTTTGTTTTCCATGTTTTTGATTAGTTTTGTTGCTCTCCTTTGAACATTTTCGATTAGAATACACTCTTTCTTGTATATCACTGACCAGACAGTAGAGGCATATTCGAGGTGTGGTCTAATTAGAGATTTGTAAAGGTTTAGGAACATCACCTTATCCATGTATTTGAATGTTCTCTTTATTATTCCCAAATTTCTATTTGCCTTTTTAACTGATGCTTGAATGTGGCTTGTAAACTTTAGTTTGTTGTCTAATATGACTCCCAAGTCTTTCTCCTCTTGAACTTCTTCAATTTTGATCTCTGTTCCTGACTGGATCATTGTATATTCGGGTAAATTGGTTTCTTTACCGATATGCATGTGTTTGCACTTACTGGCATTAAATTTTAATTGCCATTTTTCTGACCATGTTGTTAAGGAATTTATGTCGTTTTGTAGAACATTTGATTCATGCATGTTGTTCACTCTAGCAAAGATTTTTGTGTCGTCCGCGAACATTTTGACTGTATTTTGGACCACTTCGGGTAAGTCATTTATGTAGATCAAGAACAGTGTTGGGCCAATGACACTACCTTGCGGAATTCCACTAGTCACATTTGACCATTTGGAGTACTCTCCATTAAGTGATACTCGCTGTTTTCGGTTATCAAGTATGCTTTGAATCCATTTTAAAACATTCCCTCTGATGCCATATCCTTTCAGTTTCTCAAATAGACGTTTGTAGGGCACTGAGTCAAAAGCTTTTTGGAAGTCTAGGAAAATGACGTCTACGCTGTTTTTTTTGTCTAATTCTTCAGTCCATTTATCACACACTTCTATCAATTGTGTCGCACATGAATGGCCTTTCCTAAAACCATGTTGATGTTTTGTAAATAGGTTATTATCTTCCATGTGTTTCATAATTCTGTCCCTTACAATTTTCTCCAACGTTTTGCATATCACGGATGTCAAACTTATAGGTCTGTAATTCTCAGCTTTAGTTTTTGGCCCTTTTTTGTACAGTGCTGTGATGTTTGCCGATTTCCAAATATCTGGTACTTCTCCATCTGATAATGATTTTTTGAATATTTTTGTAATTGGCTCTAGCAGTGTTTCTGCTGTTTCTATAAGGAACTTGGGGTTAATTTGGTCTGGTCCTTGCGATTTTCCTGGCTTTAATTTTGTTATTAATTTTCTGACCTCTTCCTCACTTGTTTCTATGTCTGTTAAGGGTGATTCAAAATTTCTGTCCTCAAATTCTGGGATATTTACAATGTTTTCATTTGTAAATACACTTGTGAAGAACTGGTTTAAGATTTCTGCTCTCTCACTACTTTCTGTGACTAAGTTTCCATTTTCTCCTTCAAGATTCCCTACTACGTCCTTAGTCTTTGTTTTGGATTTTACGTACCTCCAAAAACACTTTTCGTCGTTTTTGATGTTTTCAGCCAGCTGTTTTTCATAACATACCTTTGCCTTTCTGATTTCTATGCTTGCCCTATTTCTAGCACTATTGTATATCTCCTTGTTTTCTTCACTTTTTTGATTTATATACTTTATCCATTTTCGTCTCTTGTTTCTTACTGCATCCACCGCTGTCTTGGTTATCCATGGTGTATCGTACTTTCTGTCGGAGGTCTTGCACACCGGTATGTTTTCATTTATTTCTGTTTCAATTATATCGGCAAGACCTCCCCATGCTTCATTTGTGGATGAGTCCTCTCCAGTTACTTCTTCCCATTCTACTCTTCTTAGATTCTCGTTCACTTTTTCATACTTCCCTTTGAAGAAGTTGTAACGCTTTTCAGTGCATTTCGGCTTATCTATATATAGTTTTAGTCTGAACACCAGTGTCAAATGGTCACTTTTACCTAGAGGAGGTAAATATTCAATATTGTCTACCATGTTTTCCTCATTGGTGAATATCAGATCTAGTATAGAGTCTATTTCTCCAGCCCTATATCTCGTTGCACTTTTCACATGTTGGAACATATAGTTGTCTCTCACTTTTTCTAGAAACTGGTAAGAC
>JBEVXV010001168.1:2875-6151 GCA_040505915.1 Sedimenticola sp.
CGGATGATTTTCATTCATTTCTGTCATCTCCGTATCCCAGTTGATGTCTTTAAAATTAAAATCTCCCACTATTAATCGATGTGTGAATTTTGTACCATTGTCTCTCTCATATTTTAGTACATTTGACAGTTCATTGATGTAATTGCCCTGACTGTTCGGACTTCTATACACCGCATGTATTATTAGCCAGTCTGTGTTTTTTAGCTTTAAACTTACACTTACAACCTCAATATTGTGGTAAACTCCTGTAGTCACAAGCTGTGCACTTATGGGTTCTTTAATGTAAATTGCTACCCCTCTTCCAACATAGTTGTTTAAATCTTGTGAGAATAATGAATATCCTTCCATTTCTATTTCTATGCGTTGAACGTCACATTGTACCCTGTTTTTTGGTAATGTTTCTGTTATAATTACAATGTCAGTCTTCGATGTTGCGGAATTTACTTGTAATTCGTCTATTTTGTTTCTTAAGCTGTCTGCATTTGTATAAGTTATCTTCAAGCCATCTATTAGTGTTTCTTCATTTAGTGTGCAATCTAATGTTGAATTGTTCCTTGTAACTGTACTACCGTAGCTACCTACATTTACTGAATTCATTGTGGTGTCAGCTGATACACTTGACAGTGACGTTCTAACATCTGACATTATAACATCTGACAGACTTCTTGTAGTGTTTATTGTGTTACGAGTTTGATTAAATGAACTATCACTTGTATTTCTTCTACCATCATTGTTTAGAATTACTGAGAGGATTGGTGAAATTACTTCGTCGTTTCGGCTAAAATAGTTTTGTATATCAACATTATTTACATTGTCACTATTTACACTGTTAAAATTTGACGCTATAAATTTAATGGTGTTGCGCCTCCTGCTGCTACCCCATCCATTGGTTGTTGGGGGATTCCGCCTGCAACTGTTGTTTCTCCAGTATTGTTTGATGTTGACTGGTCTGTTCTGTCTGGTCTCGGTCTCGGCCCATACTTGTCTCTCACTCTTGCCCTATTTGATTCTCTTTGTCTCCATGTCATGTCCTTTGCGAAGATTACCTTTTTTAGAGATGGTACTGCTGATTGCCGTATGTGCTTTGCATTATCTAGAATGTCTTTCCGCGTCTTTTTATTGTCGAATATGACCTTCAATGGTCTGCAAGCTCCTTCCTTGACTACTCCTATCCTGAATGCCTGTTTAATTTCTATGTTTACGACACCTATATTGGTACATATTGATAGGAATTTTTCACAGTCGTCTTCTTTCTTTGTTTCTCGTGTAATTTTATTTGACTCTGGCATATTGAAAACCATTATATTCATTATTCTTATTTTTTGCTCTTCAAGTTCTTTGACTTCCATCCTAACCTCATTGCTTAATTTACCCATTATTTGCTCTGTTATTTCTTGAACTACTTCCTTTTTCATATCGGTTACTTGTTCCTTCACTTTCGATGCAACGTTAATTTGAATATTATCGATTTTCTCTTCCAGTGATGTCATTCTGGCTTCATTTTTTGAATCTAACAGTTGAAATGATGTTTTTATATTGTTCATTGACGGAAAGTTTTGTTTGCATGCGTTACATGTCCATTTAAAGTTTGTTTCCGGGTTGGCTATTAAGGCTGCATGTAGGTCCTCTGAGATGTGAGTACACTCAAAACAGAATATTAGATCACATACTGAGCAAGTGTATATTGTTGTATCGCTATCAATGGCCATTTCACAATTTCTGCACATTTGACTGCCTATTCGTTGCCGTTTAGATGTAGTTGTCTTGCTCATTGGCGTAGATGCAGACTGGGTATAGAACCCCATACTACTGGGCCGTAGGTTGAACTGGCTCCTTTCGGTTGATTCGAAGTCGTCATTCATGTTTATTTTGTTAATTTTGTTAATTTTGTTAATTATGCAATCCACAAATCAGATGTGTGGCGGAGGCAATCCCCACTCAACACATAATTTACTGTGTATTACTATTGTGGCGAGGGCAATCCTCACACAATCAGTTTTTTACTTTATGGACATTATATATTTGACATATTTTGACCTATTTATATGTATGAGTGGTTGAAGTTACAACAATATATTGTGGCGAGGGCAATCCTCACACAACAGCTGTCATTTTGTATTTAGTAGCAGTTTCTGATTAATAACTTAAGTACAAAGTTCCTGAGCCAATATCTTATCAAAGTTCCTCCCGGATGAATACCGTCAGTTAGTAGGTTGTAGTTGTAATTTACACGCCTTGTTGTTCTGTTTCTTTTGTGTGTGGCATACAAGTCTGAACCTATCTGTGGGCTTTGAGAATTTAGCTCCAAATTTAAGTCACGTATTTTGTCATTTATCCGGTTTATTCTGTCAACTAAAATGTCTGAGTTCTCTTTATAACTATCCGGGTTTGGGTGGCCTCGAGATCTGTTCCAATTTATTATAGAATATTGTGGAATTTCCAGAAATATTACTTTAACGTTTATGCCATGACTCCTTACACTCTGAATGATGTCCGTGTAGTCTGTTAACACCTGTTCCACGCTTCTAGCATCTTCTATATCTATATATTTTCCACGTTTTACTGTGAGGTCACAGGTACCTGTCCAGATGCAAAGTACAATTTTCCCGTGGTTTGAGACCCAATCGTTTATATTACGTTTAATCAAGTATTTTGCTTCGCTACTGTTTCTTCCAGGCTTAGAGTACCAGATAATTTCGTTTTCCAGAGATGACTGGGATTGATTTTGGAGTTTACATCCCTTGCTGTCTGACACAATTATCAATCGTTTTTTGTGTATTCCTTCTGGCGGATTTTCAGGGTTCTTTGTTAGAAACTTGTTTAATTTGTTTACACTCATTGAATGTTTTTACTGTTTTTACTGTTTTTACTGTTTAAATATCTGTTCCCCTGATATGACACATTTCTACACTGATAAGATGTTATTTGTCTGATCACTCATTTTTGTTTTCGAAAGACGCCATTTTTTATCGGTTTTTTGATGTGCCGAAGATACAAATTTCGAGTCCTCAAAGTACACAAAATACACTTTTTTTACACAAAATATTACTTATATATGAAATAAGATATGTTTATAGTTCCATAAAACCTGGTTTGGGTGATGGATGTTCCTTTGTTTTCTATATCTAGAAGAGATTAATAATTTATTCTCTTAGCTTATAAATTTTTCTTTCTTCCCAAACCGGAAACCAGTTAAATATCAAGTAGACAAATTACTCGAAATCTATAAACGTAAAGCAAGAGTATGTTATTTACGTGAATAAGAAGTTGAAATGT
>JBEVXV010001169.1:0-5765 GCA_040505915.1 Sedimenticola sp.
CGTCGTCGTCGTCGTCGTTGTCATTTATGACATAATCACATTATGACGACGACGACGCCACCGCCGCCGCCGCCGTCGTCGTCGATGTCGTCGTCGTCGTCATTTATGACATAATCACATTGTACGTCGTGGTCGTGGTCATCATCATCATCATCATCATCATCATCATCATCATCATCATCATCATCATCTATGTCATCATTATGATGATCATCATCATCATCATCATTTATGACATAATCACATTCGTCGTCGCCGCCGCCGCCGTCGCCGTCGTCGTCGTCGTCATTTATGACATAATCACATTATGACACATTATGACGACGACGACGCCGCCGCCGCCGTCGTCGTCGTCATTTATGACATAATCACATTGTACGTCGTGGTCGTCGTCATCATCATCATCATCATCATCATCATCATTCCTGTCTGTATATGACCTTGCGGTTGAACGGACGTAAAACCGCATTCAATCAATCAATCAATCATTTTCAGAGATGCCGAAAAAGTACGTACACACTAAAAGGGGCGAGACAATGAAATATGGCACCGACGCCCTTGAAGAGGCAATGAAGGCTGTATCAGCTGGCATGTCCGTACGGAAGGCCGCTCAAACGTTTGGCGTCCCAAAGTCCACCATTGGAGACCGCGTTAGTGGAAAACATGAGCTCCATGTGCAGCATGGTCGCCCCCCAGCAGTACCCGCAACTATCGAAAACAAACTAGTAGAAACAGTGAAAACCGCGGCAGGACTTAGCAGGAAACAAATTATAATACGTACCAATGTACTATGTAAGAGAATAAAAATAACGTCGTCTTATACCAACTTTCATGCCGGAAAAGACTGGTGGGAGGGCGTTAAACGTAGACATCCAGACTTGGTTGTCAGGAAACCTGAAAAGCTGACCAGTTTGAGGGCCAGAATGTTAAATGGAGAAGTAGTGTCCAAGTATTTCGAGGATCTGAATGCAATTATACAAGATCTTAATTTGACACAACGTCCAGCCTGTATCTGGAACTGCGACGAGTCGGGGGTGAATTTCGAACATTCACCAGTAAAGGTAGTTGCACAGAAGGGAGACCGAAATGTTGTTTCAAAAACCACATCAAAGTCCAGTAATATAACAGTAATGGCATGTGTCAATGCTGAAGGCAACAGTATGCCGCCAATGTTCGTGACGAAAGGAAAAACAAACCGATGTTTGCATGGTTTCAACACCAACGAGGCGCCCAAAGGCTCGGTATGGACATTTCAAAAGAACGGCTGGATGAATGATGAGATTGGTGAAAAATGGTTTGAAGGCGTATTCCTTAAGCACTGTGGCCCCCACAGACCACAGATACTAATTCTAGACGGCCATTCCTCTCATGAAACATTAACAATAATAGAAAAGGCCATAGAGGAAAACATATCAATACTTTCCCTTCCCCCACACAGTACACACTACCTTCAACCCCTAGATCGGTCGGTGTTTGGTGCACTAAAAACGGTGTATAACCAAAACTGTTCAGATTTTATGCAAGAACATCCCCTGCATGTTATCAACAAGTGGACCTTTCCTACCTTGTTTTCCTCTGCTTGGGAAAAGACTGTCACTGCGGCAAATATTAGAAGCGGATTTAAAGCGTGTGGAATTTTTCCATTCAACGAACACGCTGTTCCGTTATCGGCATTTGCACCGAGTGAACCAACAAATCTAACGTCGCCCGATGTCTCACGTGAAGAAATTACGAATACACCCGAATACACTGCTACCCCAATCAGCCCACAGAATCCTAGCACTTTCGCAGACCAAACATCCAGCAACACGGAGTATGATGATCATTCTGTTGACACTTTGCCAGTAATTGATTTAAGCGACCCAACGACATTGGCAAAATTCCTTGAAGTCGACACTTCAAAGCTATACAATACCGACAACAAAGAAAACAATATCGATTTACTCGACAATTTGGAGCAAAATGAAACTACCCACTCTCCCATACACATCTATATCAAAAATGATGATTCCTGCGCCTCCGTAAACCCTACAGCTGACTTTGAAAATATTGAATCACTTTTCTTACCCGAAAAGATAATAACACGGCCACAAAACACAAACCGTAATAAAAGTGCGCAAACTAAACATCGTTTGCTAACTAGCGATGAAATTGTATGTCAGAAGAGAGCTAAGGACATGAAACGGAAAACGGATACCGATGCAAAACTGAAAAAGTCTGCCACTCGAAAAAAGCCGAAAAAATCAAATAATTAATAATAACATCTAATTACTTGTTTCACCAACTGTTTTCTCGCCAACAGTTTATCCATGTTTCTTGTCTCATCTCATCGCCATATTTCGCTGACTAGTATTTGATTTCGAAAATTGTATAAATTTACTTTCCATAAATGATGTTGAAGGTTGGCAAAAAGTTCAGAGCACATGCTGATGAGCTCTGATTTTTTGCCAACTTTAAACGTCATTTATAGAAGATATGGCTAATTTTCGAAATCAATATCGGCAGTCACAATATACATGCATTTTTTTTTAATTTTAACATCATAATATATTAGACCAATATCTAATCGTCCTCTGTATTTATTAATTTAGAAACATAAGATGTCCACCAATATTCTGCCCGTCCTGCAGCGGAGGGAAACGACAAGTATTGATGCAACAAAACTGTGGTTTATTGAAGATCGTCTGTGGTATATATTCCAACACGAATGGCTTTTCGATAGCGGCTCAATTTGTCACGTTTATTGGCAATTAAAACGTGTTATACAAACTTATAGGTGTGTGCTACACAAAGCATTTGACATAATCACTGCGTGGGACGAGGCTGAAGAGGACGTAACCAGCATTGTGATCCTTGCTAAGATTGCGTGTCGCGAAGTTAGTTCCCCGGAAACTGACGAGCTGTTAGCCTTGTGTGAGGAAATTACTATGACTTCAAATTAAAATACATTAACCTTTTCAACCATACAAACCATAAAACTACTATTTGCAAACACTGAAGATCCAGATGACCCAGCTCGTAAGGAGCTGTATCATCAGGATCTGCAGTGTTTGTCACTAGTTATAAGAGTGTAAACACAACCCTTATATGTTTATTGAAACCGTCCAAAACTTTGTATGGAACAGTCAATGTCACTATGTGAGATATTCAGGGGTGAAAGGGTTAAATACATTTTATTGCATGTAGGCTATTTGTGTCAGTGACTGGAGAAATGGGGCTTATGGCATTTATGGCAAGTCTGATTTCTAATCTGCTAGCACACTCCTGCAGCATGATAAGAATATATATTCTTTGTTAGGACCATAGTGGGTGTTTCACGGACTGAATGGCGAACTGTGTATGCCCTGATCAGACTGCGCGGATGCGCAGGCTGATCTGGAGCTACACTGCTCGCATAACGACTTATAATTATACACCACCGCATTGCATTGAGCTTGCCAATGGTTTACGTTATATAAACGTTGGGAAATAACTCGGTTCATTTACGTGAACTCAAGGAGGTTGATTGGTCGAGCCTGAGGCTCGACCAATCAAGCTGTTTGATTGAGAGTTCACATTACCAGTAGATGCTCAAGATAGTTCGTAATTACTGATCATTGGCAATCTTACTGCAAGCGGTCATTGTGAGGGACCATGTAGTACGAGATTGGGATATAATATCAAACCGGTCATGGTCAGCATACATGTGGTAAATTTGTATTTTCCCTAGCACTGAGTACATGTAGGCATAATTAGTTTACACTGATTTACTAATGATTGTATCACATCGATCCTTGCAGTTATCCTCAGGTCTACATGTACATGTATATGAGGCGCCGTTTTACTATTTATACCGTATTTATGGATATCCATAATTCGATTATTTGATATAAAAAATCGAATATTGGATATCAAAAAATCAAGCGCATTTATGGATATCCAATATTCGAATTATGGATATCAAAAAATAAGGAATAAATAGCAAAACGGCGACTCATACATGTATGGTAATGCTAAATATTGTCTACTATCACCTTGAGTGAAGTGTAAATGAAACGCATGCATTTATTATCATCAACATTAGTAATGTGATTCTAACTTTTGTTTGCCTTAGTATAACATCATTACCTATATTTGTTTTACAATTTAATTATAACGTGTACATAATCTGTTGACCATCGCGTCACACAGACAATACCATTTCCAGGTAAGTCAACTATACATGTATTGGTTGAAATTTTCAATTACACACCTTCTCAAGCGATGTTTTACCTGTAAATGGTATTGTCCATATGACGTCATTGTCAACATAGAGAGTACACATTATAGGCAGTGATTCCCCAAGACCGAATTGTTACCAATATTATGCTGTTTTGGGCATTTCTGGAGTTTATGATTAAAAATGTCAAGTTGTTAAAAAATTGTTTGGCTTTTATCTCCTTACTTTATGTTCCACTTCTTCCAGAGTGCCTGTCATTTTTTTTGCCTATTGCCTGAGAAAGAGATATTTATATTTAAAACCAGCAATCTGCTTATATTTAAAAACAGCAATTTGCTTTCTCCTCTAATAATATTGTTGTCGCGCCCGCATAATGATCACAATGACATCCTGGTGTCTATCTAACTACGTGTACATGCATGCGTGATTACATCTGGCCAAAATCCCTGGTGGGGGCATTTAGATTTACCCTTGTCCGTCCGTCCCGTCCGTCCCGAAAACTTAACATTTGCAGAATCTTACTATCAACCCTTACCGAAAAAAACAGCCTCCGGCGAATACAGCAATGTTGCTGCAAACATTGCCGCAGGTCTGCAGCAAACTGCAAGTATGCCGCAATCAAAAGAGAACCTTATATAAGTGCGGCGATCTTCCGGCGAACATCGCCGCAGCGTAATATGGATTACGGCGATCTTCCGGCGAACTAAATTTGCATAAATATTGTTGCGGCGACCTTCCGGCAAGCTTGCCGCAGATGTAATTATATGCATATGCTAATCACCGGCGAGCTTGCCGCATGCTCGCCAGTGGAATAAACATGCATATGCATGAATTGTATTCTATAAATAACTGCTTTACAATGGAGATTTGCCATAATTCCGCCAATACTGGATGAGCATGATGAGTCCGCATCAAAAACGTCAGCTAGGTGCCCAACTTCATAACAAGAGTGCCGAACACGGAAGTGTCTGCGGCGGCGTGACGACGTCAAATCCATAATATCCCCCGGTGTTCTGGGCGATACAAATATGAAGGTACATGTATTAGCTGAAGGGAAACAGAAATTATAGGTGATTTGAGAAACTCTTAACTATATTAAAAGTTATAGTATCCTCCACCAATGAAAGCAGTGCATTTTGAATTTTTTAACAAAAGCAATATTTGTCCGTGTTTCCCCTATGAATTTAATCACGTCCGTGTTTTCCCGACTGGGTGTCCGTATATTCCCGATCACTGTCCGTATTTCTCCAGTTGACAGGACCGTGATATAACTGTTAAAATATACACTTTCGATATTCGATAGCGCTATAAATGCATAATCACAGTGTTTTTCGGATATCCTCGTATACGACGGTAGAGAGGTACATGTAGTATTGCCACGGATGTAAAAAATATCGACCGAAATGTTACGAGTCTAGAAATTTGTCCGTGTTTACCCGGATTTCCCCTACAGTATAGCCAGCATTCGATCTGTGTTACTATTTTTAGGTATCGCCATTTTATATATCTATTTTAGCAACATTAACATTGGCTGACGATCGTCCATTTTCCGACATTATATTGCTAT
>JBEVXV010001169.1:5775-6119 GCA_040505915.1 Sedimenticola sp.
CGAAATGTAACGAGTCTAGAAATTTGTCCGTGTTTACCCGGATTTCCCCTATTGCCTGAAGACTCTTCACAGAAAAAAATGGCTTGCGATGCAGATCCAAATTTTGCCGTCGTTTTCTCATTTTTGGAGCGATTTGGCACTTACTTGCTTTATCCAGACCCCACTCTTCAAAAACTTGAAGATTTTTTAAACGATCCCAACGGTAATTTTGCCTATTTTTGTATTGCAATGTCTAAGCGTGAATTATGGAGTTAATGGACAAGTCAAATCGGCCCTAGTCAAAACGGCCCCAAGTTATAACGACACCGAATTGGTCAAAAATGCCCCCTGCAAAACAAATATGA
>JBEVXV010001170.1:0-13969 GCA_040505915.1 Sedimenticola sp.
ACAGTGAATTGTCGGCCGAGCTCATCCTCGATAAAAATCGTCTCCTTTCCAGGAAGAAGTTTAAGCTCAACAAAATAGATCTCCTGTGCGTCTTTCTCTTTCTCCTGGTCATAGTTGATGTCATAAATCTGTAGTAACCAAAGCTGCTCGCGGCTACCAGGGTCTTCGGCAATTAAAAATCCGGATTGTTGATCTTGACCAAGTAACTGTGCACTTCGTACTTCACGGTACAGTACGCCATTATTCTCGATAGGTTCTAGTTCAGGCGGAACCAGTCGCCTGCGACCTCCTAAGCTCATCGCTCTCTCCTGTGCTGCTGTTTCTATGGTGGGGGAGGGGGTTATTGTATCAACAGTTTGCTGCATCTCCTCGGATTCGCAACTGACCAGCGTGAAACTCGTAAAGATCAATAAAATCGAACATAATCTGAAAAACTGTCTATTCATGCCCAACGCTCCAGATAACTAGGCTGCCGGTGCTTTTAAAACAGCGGTTTTTTTCCCATCGGTAAGTTGACCGCTACAGTCTGCAACGAAAAATGCAACATTATCAGCATTATCGATAGTCTTGGCCGAGGGAAAGGTGCCGCTGTCCGGTTTCAAGCCACTTTCGCTGTAGAAGTGGTCTTTTGTCTGCATCTCGCGATGTGACAGCTCGTGGACTACGGTAATGGCCCACTCCTGTCTTGTGCCGGAACGCCCCATCAAGACTTTTTCTATGTAGATAACACTGAGTGTTTCAGTGCGAACCAATGCATAGGTAGTTGACCAGAGCCTGTTCTGCGTACTTCGGTCTACGGGATCATCTGAAAAAATGAGTTGGTTAGAATTGCAGACATTTCGAATCTTTGTGATGCCGCTTTTCAGTTTCGAGATGATCTGGTTAAGATCGTTCTCACTGGTTGTATCGTCGGCAAACCACCGCTTGACCATCTTGAGTGCATCAGCATCTGCTTTTTTACCCGCCGAAGCTCTGCCGAGGAGAATAAGCGCCTTATTGCACCATTTCAGAGAGTCCTGTGTGCCGACACTCATATTCTTCATATGAGTCTTATTGAAGATTTCTTCGGTTTCGGAAAGTTTTGTTTTGAGTTTATCTTTTGAGGCACCCTCCAATTCGTCAAAAACCCAGTTGTCGTAGGATTTAGGAGGTGAACAGACCCATATACTTTGTGATCCGCGTTTATGAAGATAATGAATATGGCGCAAAAACTTAAGTGTAGCGGCGCGCTTATTCAGGCCTGCTGATGTATCCTCCTTTGCTGCAGCGAGTATTACATTTGATTCACGCTCGCGACTATTTCTACAGACTCCAAAGAAAGATGCAAAACGATTAGGGTAAGTGATATCACGATGCAGTTTCTTCAAAGAGCTCGACATGCCATCATCCAGCCCCGTGTCTCCAAGTAACAGCTTGATTTTAGTCGTGATAAAAGTATTCCAGTCTTCACTGAATTTTTCCTCATGAACAACCTTTTTTGCCTTTTGATAGGCAGCCGTGAAAGTCGTCATCATCGCCCTGTCCCTTTAAATCCAATAGGAATAATATTCCACCTAGATAGTATCCGTTATCTTCTCGCAAACCCGATATGCAACTGCTCCTGAGCTGAATTTTCCCAATGAATATCGGTTGTAATTCCCAATATTGATGATACTTAACAGGATAAACTATCGCTTTCTCTGCCCTTACTGTCATTGCACTGTTTATGTAGAAAACTGATGGAGCCATGGTTAAAGCGAAGTTACGGGTGGTCTGCATCTCCATAATGGCGCCGCACTAACAAGTATAGCGTCTATCTGGCGGATGTTTGGGGTGAGAGTAAAAACTACTGTTTGTATGCCACAAATTGACTAAATTGAGATATGTGGAGTCAATTCGTCCCACTTTTATGTGCGTAGCGGAACGTAACTGAGTGTTCAAAACTGAATGGCCCTGGGAGGACCCATAACTAAACTCGCCTTCCTCAACCCCAACATCTACCCGCTAAACCGCCTTACCCTCCAGACCCTTGGCGGCTGCATTGAACTATTGAGATTTTACTTTCTGTTGTATCAAGTATGAGTAACCTAATATGGCAAGGATAATCAGTGGATTGCTAATGGTCGGCTGGAGGGCACTGCTGTTAGCTAAATTCTTAAATGTCCCTACTCCAGCCACTCCTCGAAGAGTAAATTTTAGAAGGTCGCTGTAAAGTTCTTTCTGCATGGATTCAACAAAAGTGGTGTTTGTTATTGGAGGAAGTGACTTGAGAACCCCGGTAAGGTTCTGAGAATCATCAAGTATCCTCTTTTTAAGGGAAGTGGTTACACCTTGAGATGTTGGTATGTTGGGAATTCTTTGGATAATCGAGCTACTAATAGGGATTGTTGTGAAGCGACTGCTCGGTAACAAATTATGAATTTGCTTCATGCTTAATACCATGCCGCATTTCTGCATGGTTTCTGTATTTATGCCTAACTGATGGCCAGTTACGAATGCGCCGTTTAGTTTCGGCTGTTGAAGCAGTCCTTGATAAAATATCCCTACAAAAGGTTTTTTTATACACATGATTATCTCCTCCTACTAATCAAGGTAATGAGGTGGTGGTGGCGACCCACCGCTCAGATATCGTAGCTGTAGACCTTGGCTTCTGGATAGACCGTCAGCATCTCTTTGGTGATCGCAGGGTAGCTTCGGTCGATACGGTTCATCTCCAGCTCGGCCGGCCTCATGTAGTTGAGGTACCCGCCAAGTGCCCTTGGCTGCACCGATCTGGTAATGCCCCGAAAGCCGCTCACCCGTAGGTCGGGGTAACCCCTTCTCAGGTAGCTCCACAGGGCCTGGGCGAAGCCACCGTACTTGCCCGCATAGCAGGCGAAGACAAACACCTCCTTCACCGATCCGGGCTGCATCCCTTTACTTTTGAGGTGCCTGGCGAGTTGCTTAGGGGTCAAGTAGTGCCCATTGGAACTGTATATGCGCCGGCTGCCGACCCCGCCGTGAGAGAGTACCCACAGGCGGCGCCAGTAGCCGGTACTCCGCATCTGCCGGGCGAACATGTCGCCGTCGTAGAGATGGTTTTTTACGCTGACCCCGGTATTGTTGATGATTCCCCAGGCCTCACCCAGCAGTGCCTCGTCGTCGCTCCAGGGAACGTAGAGCAGGTCTTTCCTTTCGAATTTGAGCATCTCGGTATCTCTCCGTTATCACCTCGGCGGGTGCGCTGTACTCCCGCCCTGGTTCGATCCAGTCAGTGTAGCGACTATTCGAAGCCGTAGCTAAACTCTCCATTATCAACCCCAACATGCACCCGCTCTACCGCCTGACCCTGCATCATGCGCGTAAGCAGCTCACCACTAATCTCCGGCAGAACCGTATTAGTAAGAATGGCATCGATCATGCGCCCGCCACTCTCTAGCTCGGTGCAGCGTTCGGCAATAAGCTTGATGACATCGTCGTCGTAGCTGAAGGGGATGTTGTGGTTCTCCTCCACACGCTTTTTGACACGACCAAGTTGCAGTTTGGCAATGAGGCCGATCATCTCGTCGGTGAGGGGGTAGAAGGGCACCACCACCAGACGGCCGAGCAGGGCAGGGGGGAAGACCTTGAGCAGGGGTTCCCGCAAGGCCTTGGCGATACCCTCCGGCTCCGGCATCAGATCCGGGTCGGCACAGAGATTACTGATCATTTCGGTACCGGCGTTGGTGGTGAGCAGGATCAGGGTGTTTTTGAAGTCGATCACCCGGCCCTCGCCATCCTCCATCCAGCCCTTGTCGAAGACCTGGAAGAAGATTTCATGCACATCCGGGTGGGCTTTCTCCACCTCGTCGAGCAGTACAATGCTGTAAGGTTGGCGGCGCACCGCTTCGGTGAGTACACCGCCTTCGCCATAACCGACATAGCCGGGAGGGGCACCCTTGAGGGTGGAGACGGTGTGCGCCTCCTGGTACTCGCTCATGTTGATGGTGATAACGTTCTGTTCGCCGCCGTAGAGGGTCTCGGCCAGGGCCAGTGCAGTCTCGGTCTTGCCGACGCCGGAGGTACCGGCAAACATGAAGACGCCGATGGGTTTGTTGGGATTGTCGAGGTTGGCGCGGGAGGTCTGGATGCGCCGGGCGACCATCTGCAGGGCGTGATCCTGGCCGATGATACGTTTCTTCATGATCTCTGGTAGATTGAGAACAGTTTCGATCTCGTTCTTGACCATGCGGCCAACCGGGATGCCGGTCCAGTCCTGCACTACCGAGCCGACTGCGGTTTCGTCGACACTGGAGAGAATCAGCGGATCCTCGCCCTGTCTTTCATTAAGGTCGTCTTGCAGCAGCTTCAGTTTGTTCAGGAGTGCTTCACGATCGATTGTGGCTTCTGCTGTATCGGCTTCCAGCTCTTCGTTGCTCTCGATGGAAGTGGTTTCTGCCTCCTCGTCGGCAGATGCTTCGAGTTCGCTGTCGGTACCCTCCACCTTGTTGGTTTTGCTGCGCAGTTGGCTGCGGATCTCAAGGATCTGACTCACCAGCTCCTTCTCTGTATTCCATCTGCCGTCGAGTTTTTCCAATACGGCCTGTTCTGCTGTCAGCTTCTCGTTGGCGGCAACCTCCCGCTCGGTGGTATCCACACCCACTTCCTTCTCACGGCCGATGATGGCCAGTTCGTTCTCCAGGGCATCGATGCGCTTACGGCAGTCGTCCACCGAGGCGGGCACGGCAGATTGGCTAATGGCGACACGGGCGCAGGCGGTATCCAACAGGCTTACCGACTTGTCCGGCAGTTGACGGGCCGGGATGTAGCGGTGGGAGAGTCTGACTGAGGCCTCCAGCGCTTCGTCCAGTACCTGTACCTGGTGGTGCTTCTCCATGGTGGAGGCGGCACCGCGCATCATCAGGATCGCTTTCTCTTCGGAGGGTTCGAGCACCTGCACCACCTGGAAGCGGCGGGTGAGGGCGGGATCTTTTTCGATATGTTTCTTGTACTCCGCCCAGGTGGTGGCGGCCACAGTGCGCAGGGTGCCACGGGCCAGGGCGGGCTTCAGCAGGTTTGCTGCATCGCCGGTACCGGCGGCACCACCGGCACCTACCAGGGTATGGGCCTCGTCGATGAACATGATGATCGGCTTCTCGGAGGATTGAACCTCTTCGATCACCTGCTTGAGACGGTTTTCAAATTCACCTTTCATGCTGGCGCCGGCCTGCAGCAGGCCGACGTCGAGGGAGCGCAAGCTGACATCCTGCAACGGCGGGGGAACATCGCCTCTGGCAATTCGCAGAGCAAAGCCCTCCACGACGGCGGTCTTGCCTACACCGGCCTCGCCGGTGAGAATCGGGTTGTTCTGGCGGCGGCGCATGAGGATGTCGATGATCTGGCGGATCTCTTCATCGCGTCCGACGATAGGATCGATCTTGCCATTGCGGGCATCTTCTACCAGATCCACGGTGAATTGGTTGAGCGCCTCCTGCTTACCCATCTGGGCCGGCGGCATGGCGCCACTGGCTTCGCCCGGGGCGGCACCACCACCCACATGGAAGCCATCGGTGGCACGCAGTTGCTCCTCGGTAGAACCACCGACGATTTCGTTGAAATCATCGCTCAAAGCCTCCACTTTGATCTTTTCGAACTCCTTGGAGATGCTGGAGAGGGCGTGGATCAGACGCTTGGTTTTGAGTATGCCTACCACCAGATGGCCGGTGCGCACCTGGCTCTCACCGTACATCAGAGTGCCGTAGACCCAACCCCGCTCTACCGCATCTTCGATATGGGAGGAGAGGTCGGTGATGGAGGTTGAGCCGCGGGGCAGACGGTCCAGGGTCTCGGTGATATCCCGCGCCAGATGGCCGGGTTCAATCTCAAAGTGCTTGATGATGTGCAGCAAATCCGAATCCTTGAGCTGCAGGATTTGATGAATCCAGTGCACCAGCTCGACATAAGGATTGCCGCGCATCTTACAGAAGACAGTGGCGCTCTCGATGGATTTGTAACCGACGCTGTTGAGTTTGCCGAACAGGGCAACACGATTAATTTCAGACATCCCTAGATCCTTTTGTTTGAGTTATCTACATCAAAATATGAGTATTTCAGTCTCTTACCTGGTCTTCACGAATGGATTAAGCATCAGGTCATCACCATCTTCAGGTAGGGTTTTGCTGGTCATCCAGGTGGTCCACCCCAACTGCCCTTCACCCCCCAAGCGTAGGGGTGGTACCTCGCTCTTCTTTAGGATGAGATTCAGATCCCAGTGCAATTCATCACTTATGTAGTTGCGCACGATGGCGATAAGACGTTTCAGACCGTCCCGTCCCGGTAACAATCTTTTATACTCTTCGGCATCCAATGGCCCCATGATGATGCGGAATTTGTTTTGTCGGTCCCACACCCGTGAACCGATAATGGTGGTCATGCCCAGTGCGCCCGTATCCTTAGTCTCACCAAGACGGAAACGCCCCTCTTCCGGGATCTTCATCCAGTTGCCGACAAACTGTTGAATCCTGGTCGGCAGCTTGAAAAAATCTGCGACGATAGACTCAAGACCGTCAGCACTACGGGTCTGAGAGGCAAACCAGCCAGCATAATGGAGTTTAGCCAGATCCGGCATGGCGTCACGTGTCTTCAATGACGGCATCCCTAAGCCGAAGAGAGCCCCTAGGTCATTGGCAAAACGATCCTCCTGTGGGCGGTCAAAACTGACTGAGGGTTGGGCGTTGGCCCAAGCTCTGTAGAAGAGGGAAAGCATGCGGTGATGGAAAATATCAGCAAAGTGGCTGAAGGTTCTGTCATCAGCGTTGTATTGGCGATCCTTTGCGTATTCGGTTAGGTGTAGGGGTAGGGGGCCGTTAGGTCCAAACAGGCCAAAGTGCAGCACCTCCATGCGTGATTTATGTCCCTCCTTCGCAGGTGTAAAATTGCTGATTGTAGAGGGAGCAAAGGCAGTGGAAGGCTCCTGGCAAAAGCGCACGGGGTCATCCTGGGGGCGTAGGGATTCCCCTATTTTCGGATTGTCCGGATGAACACACTCGAGTAACCGCATAGCCCAATAGAAGTCGAATTCGTAGGGTACCTCTTGCAGTTTGGCGTGCGAGTTCAGAGCACGTGTCGCTGTCCGGTGCGTAACGGCCATCGCATGATCTCCCCGCGTTCTGCAGTAGTGATGATTGTTTGGGTAAATGAGTTAATCGAAGCGTATCTGGCGAAAAAGCGTTCCAGCACCGCACCGAGAAGAAAGACACCGGTACCCTCGAAGGCATCCTCATCAAGGGTTAGTTTGATCTCCTGTCCACGCCCGAGGGCAATGGGGCCTGCAACCGGAATACGCCTAATGACGGAGCTGGTACTGATCATCTTGACGCCACTGATCTGTTTGCGCACGGTTGACTCTCCGATATCGCCGTAGAGAGAGAGCAATTCACGTAGAGCCTCGGCACCTTGTGCTTCACTACTGTTGGTGATCGACAGATAGTTGAGTGACAGGTGACTGATCAGGCGCCAGCTGCTGTCACCCTCTGCCCAGGAGGGTCTTGGGCGGGTGGGGCCGGCTGCACATCTAATTGACTCGACCGGAGCGCTGGCCTCCAAGGTGAAATCCGTGTTCTCTTTGCCGATGGGTATGCTTAGCGGTAGGTCCCTGTTTGTGCACATGGACTTGATGCCCAACTGGCGCAGATCGGCTTGATAAGGGGCTTCATTGGCATCTACAAGGGCGATAAACAGTTCACTGCCGATATAACTGGAGCGTGGGCCTTTGCGTTTCTGCCGGGAAGAGAGTAGACGAGGCTCCCTGCGTTGGGTGAAGAAAGTCAGATCCGGCTGCTGGGCCGCAACGTCATTGGATGCGTAAAAGGGTAGGAACTCCTGCTCAAGGCCGGTATCTGTGCCGTAGCCGGTGACGCCTGAAATGGAGTAGACCTCGAAGTCCATAGGGCGGGTTCTATCCGGCACTACATGAGGTTCGCTAAACTTGTGTGACAGGTGGATACGGTCACACTCCTTGGGAAACAGGTTGATGGCGGGAGTACAAAACAGGGCGAAATTTGTTGCATCAAAACGCTTTTCCAACTCGCTGTCATTGCGATTGAGGAGGATGACCAGTTCCAACTCGTCATCTTTACAGCGCTGTACTGCTGCTCCAAGCCCCGTAAACTCGATAAACATATAGCGGGCGGGGAAGGCGAAGTACTCATGCAACAGGCGGTAACCCTGGAAGGCACGGGGACCGCAGGGTAACAGGGCCTGATTGTCCTCAAAACCCATGGGGCGGATATGCTCCTTGGTGATTACCTCCTGCCATGGGGGGGGGCGGCTGACAGGCCGGGCCACCAGAGCGACAGCATTGCCCAGTATCTGCTCGTAGAGGTGCATGGGTAGTCCATCGGCACCACGCAGATAGAGTGGGAGGTTTTCAAGTTGCAGCTTATCGAAGGTCAATCCTGCGGTACAGCGTAGACGTAACCTGATCGCCGACTTAACCCCCGGCATGTCGGGTAGTCCTGTGCCAGCCAGGGTGGTCAGATAGCCTGCCGCAGTCAACTCCAGTGGCCAGAGATCCACGTCATGGGCTGTACGGTACTCACAGGATGTCTGCTCATTCTTGCCGAGCAGGCTGCGGAGTTTGCTCTCCCGCTGCAGCTTGAAACCTTCCGCCAAGCCACCTTCGGTCAGATCCGGCTGAAATTGAACCACGGTCATAGAGGGTGTGGGGGCTAGGTAGTGAGGGTATACCGCTTCCAGAAGATGCTGGGTGAAGTGGGGAAATTCAGCATCAAGCTTGAGTTGCACACGGGCGGCCATGAAAGCAAAACCTTCTAGTAGCCTCTCCACATAGGGGTCGGCACACTCGAATCCATCCAGTCCCAGGCGACCGGCAATCTTGGGAAACTCATGGGCAAATTCACCGCCCATCTCCCGTATGTGCTGGAGTTCCTTGTTGTAATATTTGAGGAGGCGGGGATCCACTAGGCGGGGCCTCTACCTGAATAGTCAGATACGGTGACCTGACCGATCTCCAGGTCAATTTCTGTTTTCATAAACATGTGCAGTGGCACCGGTTGGGCCCATAGCTCACCTTCGATGTCGAAGGTCATGGCGTTGTGGTTCATCTGACTATCCGCCAATCTAAGGCGTACTTTGACCGTATTCCTCATAAGGCGGGGTTCAAAATCCAGGATGGCCTGGCGCAGCAGGCGTTCCAGTGCATGGATATCCACCCCTGAGGAGGTATGCCCCGCTAAGTCGGGCATACCATAATTGATGACCGAGCGGGCGACCTCTGGATAGTCATCCAGATCTTGAACGGCACTAAGGTTGACAGCGTTGAGCAGCCAACTCAGATCACGCAACACCCCCTCGCGGAGTTTTCGCATTGAGAGCACACGCTGATCGCGGGACTCCTGCTTTTTGTCCGGGGTATCATCTGTCAAACGGTCCAGAAGGGAAGGTTGCAGGCGCTCTTTTGTGGTCAGTTCTGCCACGGTCTACTTGATCTCTGTAGCTTGATCCTGGTCAGAATCCTGTTCTAAATCGACACTCTCGAAAATGATCTCTCTGATATCCATGAGTGGGTACTCCCCAATATCGGTGGCCAGCATGCGCTGACCAATGCCGAAATAGAGTCCCCCCTCTTGTTCAATCCATTCTGTCTTGCGGCTCAAACGTATAGAAGGGTCTTCATTCAGTTCGGAGCCGGGATAGCGGGTGGGTATCAGTCCCACAGCTTCTCCACCGTTAGCCCAGGTAAAGTGGGCAGGCATCCACACCATGTCCCTTAGATCCACAGGTTCTTCAATATTAATGACGTGGATATTCTGCAGGGGGATCCAGTAATACCGACCATTAACGATAGCCTCCATCAATGGACCCAGCCGGGGGTCGGCATCAGCCAGCCACTGGAAACCTTGGCCGTCAATGGATCCTTCTATGGCAGGTGCCGCTTCAAAGGCTTGGTCACGCATCGCCTGTGACTGGCTATATTTTCCCTCTGCAGCCAAGCGTAAAGCTTCGATTACCAGTGCTACCCATTGTGGTGGTTCGCCAAAAATCAGGGGGGATCTTTTGCCAGTAAAAATTTCCTGACGGAAGACTTCACAACTCAGGGCGGCTTCGTAGGTCTGAACCATAGCAAGGGTGCCATCATCCAGATCACCGGCAACCTTTAGTTGGGTTAGCGCCCGATCCCAGTTGCCCATTATGGATAGCAATTGAAACAGAAAAGTACGATATTCAGCCTTAGATGGCTCTTTTCGTACCTGATCCTGAAGCAGTGCCAAGGCCTCTTCTATATTGCCTTCGTGCAAGCTCTGCTCTGCAAGCATACCACCCCCTAAATCAGAAGGCGCTCACTCGTATACGCCCCCATAGTATGAGAAATAATCACCACGATCCCGGTGTTCACCGGTATCGAAACCAGGAGCCTGTCCGATCTCGGGCAGGCTCCTAGGGTTGCAGTGCTATATCTTCTCGTTCTTTGCGATATCCCAGCCATATTTGATCTGACCACCATCCGCAGTACCGTCCTGCTTTTGTGGTTGATAGTCATATTTCACCTTGGCAAAGTTTAAGGTGACATTTTCAGTCAATCTATCTTCGCCGCCACTGCCCCCGGAGGATACGGACGTGACGATGACATCCGACATGGTGAGGATAACGTACTCCAGTGGTTTATCTCCCCCCGCTTTACGCACGGTTAGCTGGGCCTCAGCCATCTGTTTACCGCTGGAGCAATAGCCCATCAGGTTTGGTGTGGATTTATCAACCCACTTGGTAATCGAGAGATCCTGGACAGAAATCTTGCCACCGCCACCACCACCACCTATGTGCATGGTACCCGATTGCGACATACCCCAGCTCCAGGCCAAAACATCAACCTCTTCTTTGTGCGAACTATCTTGGGATTCACCTTTGATATCCCCTATTTTGATAAACATGTCTACAGCCATGAGGAATCTCCTTAGTTTCAATTAACAGTATTTTGTGCCAAGTAAACTTGATTAAACCTTGGGCACTCGCACTTTTTTAAAGTGCCCAAGGCAGCACCGCGATTACCGCGGATGTTCTCGATTAGCCGCCTTTGGCTGACGGTAGTTTCGATACCAGCCTGAGCGAAACGGTCAAACCCTCAAGCTGGTAATGGGGGCGCAGGAAGAACTTGGAGCTGTAATAACCTGGGTTGCCCTCAATCTCTTCGACCACGACTTCAGCCGCCGCAAGGGGATGTTCCGCCTTGGTGGTTTCTGAAGAGTGCTCTGGATCGCCATCCACATACTGCAGGATCCAGTCCTGTAACCAACGTTGCATGTCATCCCGCTCTTTGAAAGAACCCACCTTGTCACGCACGATACACTTCAAATAGTGTGCAAAGCGGCAGGTGGCGAACAGGTAGGGTAGACGGGCTGCCAGATTAGCATTGGCAGTGGCATCCGGGTCATCGTATTCCACCGGTTTCTGCAGGGACTGGGCACCGATAAAGGCGGCAAAGTCGGTGTTTTTCTTGTGGATCAGTGGCATGAAACCATTTTTCGCCAACTCTGCTTCCCGACGATCACTGATGGCGATCTCGGTGGGACACTTCATGTCCACACCACCATCATCGGTTGGGAAGGTGTGTGCTGGCAGGCCTTCAACTGCACCACCAGATTCGATGCCGCGGATACGTGAGCACCAGCCGTACTCTTTGAAGGAGCGGTTGATGTTGACGGCCATAGCATAAGCGGCATTGGACCAGGTGTACCTACTATGGTCACCACCGGCCGTGTCCTCTTCAAAGTCGAACTCCTCTACCGGCTCAGTTTTGGCTCCGTAGGGGAGGCGAGAGAGATAACGCGGCATGGCCAAGCCGATATACTTTGCATCATCTGAATCGCGCAATGAATTCCAGGCGGCGTACTCAGGGGTTTGGAAAATTTTTGTCAAATCCCGCGGATTGCTTAGCTCCTGCCAGGAGTCCATCTGCATAACGTTGGGGCTTACGCCTGCGATAAAGGGGGAGTGAGTTGCGGCGGAGACCTTGGCGATTTCACCCAACATTTCCACATCCTGGGGGCTCTGGTCAAAATGATAGTCGCCTACCAGACAGCCGTAGGGCTCACCACCAAACTGTCCATACTCTTCCTCGTAGAGCTTTTTGAAGATTGGGCTCTGATCCCAAGCGGTACCTTTGTACTTCTTGAGAGTTTTGTGAACCTCCTTCTTGGTGATGTTCATTACCCGGATCTTGAGCATCTCATCCGTTTCGGTATTGTTCACCAGATAGTGCAGACCGCGCCAGGCACCTTCCAGTTTTTGGAACTCCTCATTGTGCAGGATCAGATTGACCTGCTCCGTCAGGCGCTTGTCGATCTCTGAGATCATCTCACGGATAGTAACAGTGACATCCGCAGATACAGTGACGGATGAGGCCAGGGCCTGTTCGGCCAGGGTCTGTACTGCGTTCTGCACATCTTCACGCGCCTGATCAGATTTGGGGCGGATCTCTTGGTTCAGCAGAGAGGCGAAGTCACCGGCCTCCAGAGCTGTTTCACCGGCTTGCGCTTGAGCGCTGGTTTCTGTTTCAGCCATTTTTATTCCTCCTCGGAGTCTGAGGGTTTTGGTGCCGATGCAAGTGACTGCAACAGTGCCGGATCATTCAATGCCTTGGATATCAACTCCTCGGCACCCACTTTGCCGTCCATGTAGGTCATCAGGTTGGATAACTGGGTACGTGCCTTGAGCAGTTCATTCAAGGCACCCACTTTTTGTGCCACTGCAGCGGGGGAGAAATCATCCATGCTCTCAAAGGAGAGATCAACGCTGAGGTTGCCGTCCCCGGTGAGTGTGTTCGGTACCTGGATCGCCACTCGTGGTTTCATCGACTTGAGGCGATCATCAAAGTTATCTACGTCAATCTCCTGCATTTTGCGCTCTGCGACTGCCGGTAGTGCCTCTTCCGGCTTGCCGGAGAGGTCTGCCATTACGCCCATAACAAACGGAAGCTGTACCTTCTTTTCCGCACCGTAAACTTCAACGTCATACTCGATCTGGACGCGCGGTGCGCGATTTTTAGCTATAAATTTCTGGCTGCTTTTTGCCACAAGTCACCTCCTGGTTGATGTATTAGCTTTGAAACCTTACCAATCACTTCCCCCACTACTTCCGCTACCTCCGCTACTCTCTTGTGTAGTGGTTTCCGGCCTGGTTTCTACTTCATCTTCCGGGCCGCGAATCATCTCCACTTGGGACATACCGTCTGGTGCAAGGTTCTTCATGATTTCCATAAAGTCCATATGAACCAGTTTTCGTACCCTGTTTATTAGTAGAGGCACCGGGCTGGTCGGTTCATATTGGGTGTAGTAGTCGGTTATTTTATCCAGGGCACGGGCTACATCCTGACGGCTATTAATCTGACCGCTCAGGGCGGGGCCACTCTGGTTGCCACTGATTGCCATTGCTTCGCTGGTGCCTGTTTCCTCAGTTTGGCTAACACCGCGCCTCGTCAGCTGTTCACTGAGGGTCTGCTGGGCTTCTTTGAGTACACTCGTCAGGTCTGAAAAACTGACGGCGTTGGCGACGCCAACCTGATCAGTTAAGAAACTCTCGATCTCGGTGATCTGATCGATGGCTTCAGTTGCCGCAGTCGCGGTGGCCTGAAGATCGTCAAGATCGGCATCCATAAAGGCGCCACCGATGGTGGATTTTTCTACAGGTTCGTAATTGGCAGGTGGCGCTGTTTCCCCCGATGCTATGGCTATATCACGCAAGCCAAAATTACCTAACATGCGGGATTGGACCAGAGGAACCATGCGCAGGGGGCGAAGTACGCTCTCCTCGTCAAACAGGGTGACAAGGGCATTGATGCGCATGGTGGGGTCACCGTCATCCTCATCCAATTGAGGATGAATTTGCTCCCAGTACCGATTGAGTAGTTCTTTAAGGAGAACCAGAGCGTCTCTAAAACTGGTGAGTCCATCCATGTGGAGTATTGATCGAATGAGATAGATCAATACACGGATATCTTTTGTGTGGGAGAGGAGTT
>JBEVXV010001171.1:0-4457 GCA_040505915.1 Sedimenticola sp.
GCAAAGGTGCATAACATGTACCGTATTGCAAATAGTACACTTATGATCGGGATCCGTCATTCGCGCTGAAAAGTAATCAGTGAATGTTTCCAAAATCGTACAATCAAACCACGCTAGGCCTAGCCGTGAAATTACATCACCGGTTTGGGTCTAGAGAACTGGTGTCTCTGTTACACCAGTCGGGAATCACGGTTAGTTACGATGAGGTGCTCAGATTTAGAACATCAGTAGCAGTATACACAGGAAAGCAACCATATACACTTAGAGGCCTGAATGAAAATGGTGGTGAACTTGCATCCTGGGTGGATAATTATGACCTGAACATTTTTACCCCTAATGGTTGTAGAGAAACACATGCCTTAGCAGTGGAGGTGACACAACAGCCGCTCATAGGAGTCGATGGGTTTGTTGAGGCGGAAACCCCACAACCGACAATACCTAGACTTAGTAAGACAGGCGTTGATAACGCAAAACTCAGCGAAATATCGCCAATAGTGATTAAACGATACGAGGGTCCCAAAAAGCCACTGCCACCAGCAACAGATAATCACTTCGGGTTACCGTACCATGTAGTAGCACAAAGACTTGGCGACATCAACAAAACACTCAATGCTGATATTCAATGGCTTACAAACATGGGGACCGCTGGTGAAGACGATGATCCACCTGCCGAGTGGTCCGGTTATATGAACCAGTTAGCCCGAACAAACGGATTTGTAAGCAAAGCAACCAGCTACATATATGGCCCGCTGATAGATGCTCCACCTAGCCACCCAGATACGGTACTTTCTAGTATACTATACATAGAAGAATTCATGAAGTCGCACGGTCAGAAATATATACACATTGTAGCCGACCTACAGCTCTTCAAAGTGGCTATTCAGATCAAGTGGTCAGACCCAGTACGATGGAAGGATCTATTGGTCAGACCAGGAGGCATGCATACCCTGATGTCATTCCTCGGATGCATTGGAACCTTGATGAAGGGTTCAGGGTTAGAGGAGATATTGAGTGTTGCATACAAAGGACTTAGTAACATGTTGAATGGTAAAGCCTGGCCGAAGGCACTCCGGGGGTATCGCATGGTTGTAGGGGGCCTTCTGAAAGACTGTATTCTCTCTGGAAACATCACTCACAATGCCATAGAAGCAGTGCTTATGTCCGCGCGTTCATCCAAGACAAGTCGTTTATGGATTGACTGCTTCATATACCCTGTGGCGATAGCTCACATGTTTGTTCGGGCAGAACGAGAAGGCAACTACATCATGCACATGCATTGCATGACGAAGATGCTGCCTTATTTCTTCGCGGCAGGCCATTGGAATTATGCTAGATATATCACATACCATCTGGCAGAGTTTCTTACCCAAGTTGATGATGAGGCACTTGCACCATTTTATATGGGGCATCATGTCTGTAGACACATTGATGGGTGTTGGAATGGTGTCTTCGCTGATCAGTTTGGTGAACAGACATACATTCGGTATGGAAAAGCCAAGGGGGGGTTGGTTGGTTTAACATTGTCACCTGACCAGATGGCACGTTGGGTTCTATCATACCACGTTTGTAATACCGTATCTCAGGCTATGGATGATATGTTCCAAGATCGCGAGGACGACGAATTTGACACAAAGACGAACAGACACAAGGAAGAGGGATATAGTCGAAAGAAACTCGATCAGGCAGACAGGACGAAAATCAGCAATGAGCTGAAACGGTATCCCCACCCACTAGAACAACCAGACTCAGACATGTTGTTGAATGTGGTTAATGGTCGAGTCGCTGATGATACCGTGAACGTACAAGATGCACTGGCCATTGGGGAGTCGATGGTAGCAGACTTCAAGAAGGCATTGCCCACTGGATTTTACAATCCCATCCACTCCAAGGTCGTGACAATGGAAGCAATGAAGAAAGGGGTACGTGTAGGGGCTGGAACGGTGTATGACATGGAAAAGCTCTATGGGCGTTTACTTGTATTGTCACAGAAGCGGGATGTTTCACTAGAGAGCATGCTTTGCTTCGAGCTTGCACCACTTCCACCCGCTATATTTGACGATTATGGAAGCATGCGCAAAGGCACAAAATCACCGTTCCTGCATAAACTCGCAGTTTGGACAGATGAAGCAAGTGCGCCAGACGTGCAGGTTATAGATGGAAATGAAATTCTGTATCAAATATCTTGGCCGAAGACAGGTACAGTCAGACATCTACATCACAATTTCATAAGGGCAGTCGCAAAAGACCATCGTGTTATAGTGGTGTTTGACAGATACATAGAGGGATCTACAAAGACACACGAGCGACTGAGGCGAACGGGATCGATTGTCTGTCCCACTGTCAATCTCACTCTCGAGACAACATTACCTGCCAGGGATACAATCATGAAAAGTTCTCATAACAAGAGGTCACTGATAAAAGTGTTTTGCACAGAGAAAACTTCCGAAAAGCTGACTATGGTTGGGGAAGACTCTGTGTACAAACACGAAGAAGCAGATTGCATCATCATCAGCTATGTCATGTCTCTTGTTAGGCAGAAATACCAACACATACAAGTAGTATCGGATGACACTGACGTGTTTGTATTGCTTGTGTTTTTCTGTTGGAAGTGGCAGTGCACTGCACAGTTGACGATGAAAAAGTCTGATGGAAGAATCATTGACATCAACGCCAGCGCTATCCAGCTTGGTCCCAAATCAGCCCAACTGCTTGCTACACATGCACTGACGGGGTGTGACACGGTTAGCTACCTGTTCGGCAAAGGAAAGCTGTCAGCGGTTGCAATCATGATGAAAATTGATGTTGGTCTAGAGTTAATTGGGGAACGTACATCACACATGGACGAAATTACCACAGCTGGCCATAGGTTTATAGGCAGGATGTACAAGGACAAACAGACTCATACGTCCATGAACCAATTGCGACATACCATGTTCATGAGTAAGAGGGACACTCCAAAGATCAAGACATTGCCACCGACAGACTATGCACTGAATGAGCACATCAAACGGGCCCATTTGCAAACCATGATCTGGAAAGCAGCAGATCAACGGGAACCACCCAATGTCGACATATCACTGTATGGCTGGGTTGTCACTAATGGTGTGCCCATTCCTTCCACAGGTGTGTCTGAGGTTGCTCCGCCAGAACTTATGAAAGTTGTTGCATGTGGATGTAGTGCACAGAATGCTTGCTCAAGAAGTACTTGCTCTTGCCATGGAGCAGCGGTGTCTTGTACTTCATTCTGCAAGTGCATGTCATCGGAGAGCTGCAACAATCCTCACAAAAAGGCTGATGGGACTGACTCAGACAGTGACAATGAGGACGACGGTCACGAGTAATAATGTATATGCTCGGTGGGAATGTTTGTATATCATAATTGGCATACACATCGTGTGGAGTTGCTTTTTTATGAGAAAAGTTGTATGTGACCTGGGTAATGCAACAAAAGCTCCACACAACAAATATTGAAACATCAACCATTGTATATACAAATGAGTTAAACGATGATAGACAACACGATACATAGACAAGACAATAACAAATTAGCAAGGAGACATGTAATCTGCGATCCATATCCAGCTGAACTCGGCTAGCAAACTTGGCAATAATAATCACAAAATGATCACGGAATACGACTACCAGAACAAAACGTTCCTCTGGTCGAGCAAGTTTGCATGCGCGATTGTGTTACATGTGTTCAGATCTGTCCCAGACATCATTTTAGCGTTGCAGGGACATGTAATGGGGGACTTTGACTTGAAAAACGCGTGTGGGATACTATTTACGCGCTGTATAACCAATTTTGTTTAATTAAAAAAGTTTTCAACAAAATTCCGTAACTTTTGGCGGCCATCTTGGTTTTGGCGGCCATCTTGGATTTTAGCTGAATGCCTTACTAAATTGAAAATTGGTTTATTCTAGTTTTGCTATGCTGTGGCAATTGAATCGCGAATATTTTCGTTGAAAATCACCTTTTATAGACAAAGACATTATTTTATCCCATTTTGGCGGCCATCTTGGTTTTGGCGGCCATCTTGGATTTTAGCTGAATGCCTTACTAAATTGAAAATTGGTTTATTCTAGTTTTGCTATGCTGTGGCAATTGAATCGCGAATATTTTCGTTGAAAATCACCTTTTATAGACAAAGACATTATTTTATCCCATTTTGGCCGCCATCTTGGACGCCATCTTGAATTCTGAAAATTGCTCAATGATGCCAGCGTGGCATCATTCAGTTTCTGATTGTCCACATCATGAACTAACAAAATCCATCAAAAAACGTTAGTAGTACCAAACTGCAAGGTTCACCCTAGATACGACTCGACTATATGTGACAGAACAGCAGCAAATGTATTTTTGCAATTTGTTATTCTCTGTTATTTGCTGCAACCAAACAAAAACAAAGTTGCTGAGAACAACGTCACAATGAGACAGTTCAAATAGTGATCACAGC
>JBEVXV010001171.1:4467-4784 GCA_040505915.1 Sedimenticola sp.
TGCAAGGTTCACCCTAGATACGACTCGACTAAACTCATCAGAACTTATTGAAAATGAATAGGTTTCGTCCTCTTGATATGTTAAATATGTATACTGAATTTGGGTAAGATCCTCCGAGTATAACTTGAGTTATCGTGCGGAGAAGCGTAAAATTGGCAAAAATCAGTTTCGGCTGCCAGCGGGAGATAACTCATCAGCATTTTTTTGAAAATCCATAGGGTTCTTCCTCTTGATGTGATAAACATGTATACCAAATTTGGCCAAGATCCTCTTAGTAAAACTTGAGTTATCGCGCGGCAAGAGTAAATTTGAAGATA
>JBEVXV010001172.1:0-6302 GCA_040505915.1 Sedimenticola sp.
GCTACTTCAACAACTGAATGACGATCAGCGGAGGCCCTGATCAGACTGCGCGGATGCGCAGGCTGATCTGGGACTACGTTGATCGCAAACGTCGTAAGGTCCTTTTCCCCAGCCGGCGGCCCAAATGATTATTTTATAGTCACACACACTGCACAGTCAATGACAACTATAGGGCCATTCTCCACTAACTAGGCAAATTCGAAATCGGAAATGCGAAAAAATAAACTTAACACAAATGCACTATAAACTGGTTTATTTTGAACTTCAACATATATACACTATTGAACGCAGGCTGGAATTTCTTACCTCAAAGCATATAAGTTGATATTTAATGAAGAATGATGTCACTTAATATCTACAAAATCAACAAGAACAGATACGTTACTAAGTGCATACATGTCTTTATGAACGACGTGGTAAAAACCATTTGCGGTCACATAGCAGTTAGTATACTTTTCATAAATTAGAATCTTTAGGGATTAATGTATAGTAAAACGATAAACTCTAATGTTAAATGCTGAAAAAATATATGCTTTTATAATAAGTATCAGAATAATACTTACTGTAAACTGGCTGCTCAGTTACTAATTACATCGTTTTCGTTTGTCACCAATTGAATGGAATGTAACTGTATGCTATGATACTGCCATAAAATGGTTCAGCAATGTGTCCTGAACAAAGTAAGATAAAACATAGAGAAATATATTAATATCTCTAGCTGTAATTGTCCATATTGCAATAGTAACGTATCTGTTCCAGTTTATGGATATTCTCACCATATCTTCAATCAACAACACAATTAATTACAATATACTGAAATGCCTATGACTGATTAAATTAACCAAGAAATTGTCTTCAAAAATAGATATTGGATACCAAATCGGAAACCATTTAAATACCAATTTCGGTAACGTATCTGTTTTGTTTTTGTTTGGCGATCTAACTGTACCTGCTAATATACATGGATAAACAGCACGGACATGTTTTACTTCATTTCTGCAAACGAAACTAAATAATACCAAATGCATCTACTTGCATTTAGACCTCTCGTATTAGTGATCTACATTGGTAACGTATCTGTTGACATTTTGACATTTTGACCATGTATAATTAATAATAAAATGAGACATTAAAATAGCAACCATGTATGTGTGTGCATGGTTAAATGGCAATGGATGTGTTCTAAGAATATTACTGAGTCACACAATCGAAGAGGTTCATGAATCTGGTCACGATCACGTATCTGTTGTTTATAGCTGGAATAGGTACAAACTACTTTTTCATCACGATTTATATCACACAAGTTGTAAAAAAAGGTATGCATGCAGAGATGATCGATAATTGAACTAAGATATTAATATGTAGATCTTCAGTTTTAACAGTCTATAACGAATGGTAACGTATCTGTTCCAGTTCCCTGCTGATACATTATAATGCAGCTCGCAAAACAATTTATAATACACGATGACACAGCTCAGCTTTTAAGCATGCGCATACATGCCTCACAGATGATCATCGCCGCTTACCTTTGTATGCAATAATAAAACGTTGCTCTACATGTCAGCATAACACTAACGCACTTAAAAGTTAAAACGTGAACAAGTGGTTAACAAATATAACTAACTGTCAATAACAATGGCGATGACGCGTGTACCACATAATCATATGTTTCGTTGGAATTTGCATCGTTACATCCGGTAGCATAACACAAAGCTTACCGTAAAAAACTATGCATACCTGTTATACTCACTTCGCTATTAACGGAATACAGTGTTATACGATGTTTCAAAGAAAATTTGAACTATTTTATTCCGTTAATAGCGAAGCTAGTATAAACGTTATGCATATTTTTTTACGGTAAGCTTATATAGAAAACAGTTCCGGGAATTACTTTGTCATGTGAATATTTTCTATCATTTCATGTGTATTGTCCGGGAGGACGAATGTCCTTTCCGATCTTCCAGTGGCCAATGGTACAGGTACTTCACATATGATATCACTGGACGATACCCAAAGAGTGTCATCTGGCTTTGGCCATTTATATTTCGGTTTAACGCTAGCAGCTGATGCAGCCGCCATGAAACTGACATTAACATCATGGTCGTCTTCGTCGACGTCAATAACTCTCCCGATGTACCAATTTCCGTTATATGATGCCGCAACGAACGTGCCGATCTGCGGTGGCTTGATCTCCGGCATAGCACCCGCTGCTACTGCGTCCGGGTCATTGGCTGAAATTGGCAATAATATTAAACATGTTCTCTGTAATGACACATTTGTACATGTAACAGTTAACTATTCGCATGCCGGTCGACACAGTTGCTATATGCATTATGCTTGCATTGTACATATATATACTTAATAATATGTAGATTGATACATGTTGAATGCGAAACTGGTCAAATTATAATTACTATTATTAGGCTACATATATTAGAGAATATATACGTTCATTATGATATTAACTAATATACTCGTACAAGTACTATTGACTACATGTATGATGTACATAATCATTACATTATTAATGTCGTGGATTTTGAACAGTGCATGCAGTTGTGTCACATACTGGCCGGATTACATTGTTATCATCTTAGTACCGTCTTTAGAAGTGCTAAATTAATCAATGTAATACAGTCATGATTATTATAGGGATGGAGGATTAGCTCAGTCGATAGAGCGCTGGGCTGCCACGCAATCGGTCTCCGGTGGTCCAGGGTTCGAATCACGACGTGGGCGACAAAAATACTAAATGTATTTTTCCATCTGCATAATCCACGGATATCTGGTTCTATCTAGGGTAGTCGTGGTGTCATGGAAGGTCGTGAACCAATTCCCGACGTTAAATATAATCATTTACATTTATTTATTTACATGATTATTATACTGGTATGTGTACCTGGTGGCTGTTGCGTGTTCCCCTCCATCGGTAAGGCGCCGTTCCCCTCCATCGGTAAGGCGCCGTTCCCCTCCATCGGTAAGGCGCCGTTCCCCTCCATCGGTAAGGCGCCGTTCCCCTCCATCGGTAAAGCGCCGTTCCCCTCCATCGGTAAAGCGCCGTTCCCCTCCATCGGTAAGGCGCCGTTCCCCTCCATCGGTAAGGCGCCGTTCCCCTCCATCGGTACACTGTCATCTGAGAGAGTAGAAGTAAAACGCATATTAAAAAGAGACAAAGAGCAACAGAAAAACAAGACACAAATGTAATACCGTACACACGACGACACGTGTATATCGGAAGTTGCATAAAGCATTTCACTTGCGATGGCACATACATGCATACATGTACGTGCACTCCATGGCTAGCATTGTATGGCACCAAAGAAAAGGATGCAAAATGACACAGGCAGCGTATGAAAAGAATGTGACACAAGACCCATACAACAAAATCGTCAAGAAAATCTCGATATGCATACACGATATATAATTAGGACAGCGATGATATACGAGTATGGCACAGGAAGGTATGACGACACGTATGTTTTATCGCACCACGAGTCATGGAAATCAACAAGAATATGTCAAACGGCCCATGATGATTACCGAATACGACTAGCAGACAAAAGTTACATTGTCAATGTTTTTGTTTTACTTCATTCGTTCATTGCATTGCACATAATTATGGTGAACAATAGTTGCATCAATATACCAAATAAACAGTAAACACTACATGTCGATGAGCTAGTATCATAAGGTCGTAACTGCTCTGATTTAGCATGGCAGTTACGACTATATGGTACCAACCCATCCATTTGGCAACGTATTAAGCGCATCATTGTGTTGGTTTTCGTTTCATTTTTCAAACATCCAACCATTTAAATAAACATTGTACCTGGTGGCCCAGTAATAGGTGCAACCGCTTGATGACTCCTTACAAGTCGATGTTCGCGCCACCCGTCGCACAGGGAGCCGCTTAGGCATCGTTGGCAATAACAGGACACATCTCTGGTGAACAGTGACAGGCTGTCAACAGGAACAACTGCATGCAGTTTCATAGTACCGGGAACTGCACACGCACTTCTCTCGTTGATCAAGTCGTTTGCTGCGTCATAGTCATCCTGTGTGTAAAACACATACTTGATACTCTTTTCGTGAGTTGAAGCCCAGTCATAAAATTCATTGGCGTCTTGAATCGACACCTTACCCTGCTTCACAGCGTCTGCAGCCTGTCGTTTTGCAGTCCCACCAATCCCGTCGCATGGCCCCTTGCCGTGGCCGCTTTCAAAGAAGTTCCACACCGCCTTGACACCAAACAAGTCTTCATGTCGGGTAAGTATATCGAACACGTAGCGATTTCTATATTGCGACGTGGGCGAATCAGTCCAATAGTGCAGCTTTGTTGTTGTCGGGAAATCTGCTTCAATCAATGGTACTAGCTTTTGAATAATGGCCACTACAGCGCGGGCATTATGTTGGTTTACGTCAGATACGAATACATAACTTTTATGTTCAATCATACCGTCATCGGATTTTCTGTATACTACAACCGGGTGCAATGTGACGCTAGTAGAGTTCCAATACGCACTTTGAATTTCGTCGGCGCTCTGACAAACGAAGTTCTCTGCAAAGTCCATTTGAACAACAACTTCGTTTGATGGTAGGTTAGTTTTCAGTTCTGCAATCGACTTGAACTGCTGATGTACGCGCTCACTGTGCTCCATGAATAGTTTGTATTGGTCTGCAGTTGCGATAACGAACTCGTCTGTTTTCATCGTACACTTCACAATTCTCATTCTTTTTTTACCATCTTTGCATTCCACTAGCTGCCATGCCTCGTATTCCACATCTTCTACATTTATTTCAGACATGATTGTCTTCATTTGGTTCACATTAACTGTTTTACTTACAACATCTGGATGCGCGCCTACATTTACACCGACAGAACGCAGACATTTGAGCTTTAATGCCATGTTTTGGTGAGTTGTGCAAAGACACGTGTTTCTAGTTATTAAATTGGTCAATTTCACGTGGTCCGGGCGTAATTTGCAAAACTGTGAGAGGGAGCATTTCACATTGGGTGACTCGGCTAGGAACTTTGCATGTACCGTTGACAAGTAATCAGTTAATACCCGTGTCTGTTTTTTCTCTCCGTCGTTGCTCTTTTTGACGTCTTTTTTTCCTGGCATACATCGACTGACATCATCTCGCTCGTAAAATGAGGATACTGTCTTTCTCAACTGCTTTTGCTCTTTCATATTCCTATACCGTTTCGTAAATTCAACATTTTTACCGGTATAATTGACTTTAAGGTTTACTCCAGTTTTCTGTCTTAGTAATGTTACACATCTGTATTTTCTCATGGCTCTTCCATTCAACACCTGTTTTATTACCTTGCGTTTCGATTGCTGTTGATTTTGTTCCATGGCATCTTTTATTTCTTGACATACTGTATTACCCAGTTCAAGTTTTCTAACTATAGACTTTGGCAGTTCCCGTGGCGACAACCCCGCTTCTCTTATCTCACTGTATGTCTTACTCTTTGGGGTCAAATTTTCACTTTCATTAACTGCGTTAGAGTTGATGTCATTTTCTAACGTTATGTGTGTCGTGTCCTCGGTTGAGTGTTCTGTACTACACGTAGCGACTTCGTTTGTCGGGCTTTCGCCACTTATCGGAATTTGTCGGTCATATCGCTTTTTATACATAGCTGCGGACTTTTGCCATCTATCGCGATCAAATTTCAATTTAGTTACTTCCCGTTTGGCAGCATGTAACGCGGTTCGTCGCCGTTTCTGGCCTAATATGGTATTGTCGCGTCGTCTAAAATTTAAACGCACGAACATCTCATTTGGAGACGTAGTACAACTTGATCTTGTTGATGTAGACGGTGACGAGAATTGTAAGGAATCGCCAGCAAGATGATTATCTGCGGTAGAACTGATTTCTATTTTGTTCGTAGTGATTTTAGTAGTTTCCTTTTTATTTTTTTGTGTTGACCGCCTTTCTTTTTTTTTACTTCTATATTTACAACAATATACTTTGCTTTTTTCGTTTTTCTTTTTACGCTCAGATGTAGGCAACCATACAGCGGCGGTCCGATATCCTCGCTGTCGTATTCTCTCCTTTACTGAAAACACGTCGCCTTCCTGTCGTTTCTTTTTTTCACGATACCGCTTCTGAATCTCCGCCCTGGATTGCGCCATCTAGCTGAATGACAATAGCGATATTTGATTGATTCAATAATGAATTGGGCCCGGCTCTGAGAAAACCACATAATTGAATGTCCGTAATTGGACGAAAATGATTTACACAAATAACTATATTTTCCGTAAATGACGTCGAAAGTTGACAAAAATTACAGAGCA
>JBEVXV010001173.1:0-3396 GCA_040505915.1 Sedimenticola sp.
TTGATGGTGAGGGGAACCTGACCCAGCGGCTCGACTATTTCAGTGAGTTCCAGGGGCTGGTCGAGATAGAGGATAGGGGTGATAAAGCGACACCTATAGCGGCTGAGATCGCCCACCCCATGACCGAAGAGGCGGGTATCTACAACGCCTTGGTGCTTGGCGTGCGGGATTATGTACACAAAAACGGCTTTCAAGGGGCGGTCCTCGGTCTCTCTGGCGGCATAGATTCGGCCCTGACGCTGGCCCTTGCTGTAGATGCCTTGGGGGCAGATCAGGTGGAGGTGGTTATGATGCCCTCCCGCTACACCCTGGATATGAGTAATGAGGATGCGGCGATAGAGGCCAAGACCTTAGGTGTGCTGCATCGCTCGATTCCCATAGAGCCAGCGTTCAACACCTTTATCGAGATGCTATCAGAGGAGTTTGCAGGCGCACCTGTGGATACCACCGAAGAGAATATTCAAGCCCGATGCCGGGGTATTATTTTGATGGCGATCAGCAACAAGAGAGGGCGAATTCTGCTGACCACCGGAAACAAGAGTGAAATGGCGGTGGGTTATGCGACCCTTTATGGTGATATGGCGGGTGGATTCGCACCGATAAAGGATGTGCCCAAGCAGATGGTCTACCGTCTCTGTGAATACCGTAACCGGGATGGTGAGGTGATTCCCCGGCGGGTTATTGAGCGTCCACCTTCGGCAGAGTTGGCACCAGATCAGAAAGATTCGGATAGTCTGCCGCCCTATGAGATACTGGATGCTGTTCTGGAGATGTATATAGAGAAGGATATGAGTGTTGCGGATATCGCAACGGCGGGTTTTGATGAAAAAATTGTTCGTCGTGTAACCCGCATGGTAGACAACAACGAATACAAGCGCCGTCAGGCACCGCCCGGAGTAAAAATTACCCGGCGCGCTTTTGGTCGCGATAGGCGCTACCCGCTGACCAGCGGTTTTTCAAGGTGATTCAGGAGCACAGTAAAGAATGAAAAAGGTCGATGCTATTATTAAACCATTCAAATTGGATGATGTGCGTGAGGCTCTCTCCGCCGTCGGCATTACCGGTATGACTGCCTCAGAAGTAAAAGGGTTTGGGCGCCAGAAAGGGCATACTGAACTCTACCGTGGTGCTGAATACGTGGTCGATTTTCTCCCCAAAGTGAAACTTGAGGTGGTAATAAACGAAAGTCAGCTGGATGACTGTATCGAGGCGATCACCAATGCAGCCCGTACTGGCAAAATAGGTGATGGCAAGATCTTTGTCAGCACAGTGGAGAAGGTGGTACGCATCCGTACTGGCGAAGAGGATGAGTCGGCTATTTAATTAGCCCAAGGTCTAGGAGCCCCGCCATCGGCGCGATGGAATATGGCAGAGGCCGTGCGAAATTCATCACGGCGAGGGCAATACTCCTACACTCTAATTAGTTCTTATCCAGCTCCATATAATCCCACATCGCCTGACCAAACGACTTATCTTCTTTATCAATCTCTTCCTCGGTGGGTTGTGAAATAACCCACTTGGCCTCATTAAGGGCCAGCACTCGCCGGGTATCTGCCGAGAGTTGCTCCAGGCCCAGCTTGTCATAAGCCTCGATCATGATGGTCATCGCCTCTTTCACCGAAGGTGTGCGCTGATACTTCTCAACCACGGCCATGCCACGCTTTACAGCAGCAAGGTAAGCGCCCCGCTTCATGTAGTAGCGGGCGACGTGTACCTCATGGCGGGCCAGATTGTTGCGCAGGTAGACCATACGCTTGCGTGCGTCCTCACCATACTTGCTCCCTGGAAAGCGTCGTACCAGTTCAGAAAAATCATTGAACGCATCAAGGGTGGAGCCGGGATCCCGCTGAGAGGTGTCGGTGGGCACGAAGCGATTGATGAAGGTCAGGTTGCGGTTAAAGTTAACCAGACCCTTAAGATAGTATGCATAGTCAACGTAAGGGTTGCGTGGATGCAACTTGATGAAACGGTCAGCGGCGGCAATGGATGATTCCGGCTCGCTGTTCTTATAGTAGGCGTAGGCGACATCCAGCTGGGCCTGCATGGCATAACGGCCAAACGGGAAGCGTGACTCCAAACCTTCGTAGTACTTGATGGCGGTGTCATAGTCACCATCGGACATAGCGAGAGAGGCTTCGCTGTAGAACTTCTGCGCACTCCAGTTCTTAGTCTTATCCTCCTCCGTTGGAAGAAGAGAGCAGCCGGAAAGGAGAAGCAGCACCAGCAATAGTGTCAGGAAACGGGTATTTGCCATCATCTACAAAAAACCTTGGTTATTCTAATAGGATCGATAAAGTATACCCTAAATCACTGCTCTCCCGTTAACTCCCTCTCCCCATTGGGGAGAGGGTTGGGGTGAGGGGGATCAATAGGTAACCCATTGATTTAATTCACCCTCACCCGGGCCTTCTCCCTCCTAGGTAGAGGTGACCTCCCTATCCCGCCCGGCCCCGAGGTAGAGGCGACCCCCTACCCAGCCCCGAGCATCAACTGAATCGTTACCCCTAAATCAGGATTCTCCCATAAACCCAAGCTTCTCTATGAGTACCCAGCAAAAAAGGGTGCTGTGACCGGAGTGGTTTTAGACAAGTAGGAAAGAGTGGCGGTAGGTCTGGTAGGATAAGGCGATTAAATCAAGCGAGCAAATGCAGTGACAGAACAAAAGCGACATCTGACAGCCAAGGTGGGAATGGAGTTGGCGGGAAAACGCCTGGACCAGGCGTTGGCGATCCTCTTTCCCGAATTTTCACGTAGTCGCCTGCAGCAGTGGGTCAAGCAGGAGCGTGTTACCCTCGATGGCGTTGTTCGCCGCACCAGAGATAAGCTGCTCGGTGGTGAGCAGGTGGAGCTGAATGCGCTGATTGAAGATCAGGTAGAGTGCCATCCTCAGGATATCCCGCTCGATCTGATCTACGAAGATGATGAGATTATTGTTGTCAATAAGCCGGTGGGGTTAGTGGTACACCCGGCGCCGGGTAACCCGGACGGCACGCTGCAGAATGCCCTGCTTCATCACGATGCAGCGCTGGTGCAGCTGCCACGGGCTGGCATTGTCCATCGGCTCGATAAAGATACCAGCGGCCTGTTGGTAATAGCGCGTACCCTTGGTGCCCATCGCTCTCTTGTAGAGCAAATCCAGGATCGTGCTTTCAACCGGGAGTACCGCGCTATCGTCACGGGTGTGATGACCGCTGGTGGTACGGTGGATGAGCCGATCGGCCGCCATGCCACCCACCGCACCCGTATGGCCGTTACCTTTAGTGGCAAGCCTGCGGTAACCCATTATCGGGTGATAGAACGGTTTAAAGCGCACACCTATCTGCGGGTACAGTTGGAGACCGGAAGAACCCACCAGATCCGCGTTCATCTTGCCCATATCCGTTACCCGATTGTTGG
>JBEVXV010001174.1:0-5157 GCA_040505915.1 Sedimenticola sp.
TGTGCCTGTGTGAGACGCCCTGGAATGAGCTCACCCATTCGAAAATATCCATAAAATGCTGTCGAAAATATGGCCTGGTACAGGCTTGCTTAAAAAAAAATGAACAAGACCGTACATGCTGCAATGTTCGACCCAACGTTCTTTGGGATATAGGCTGGGCGTACTGGGCGGAATAACTAACGTAAACTGGACTGCAGAGATTGGCGTGCAGCCATTAACTTTTATCCAACCGGAAGCATGTGTTAGATGTTCAATGTGTCTAAAACACGTAAAGTGTTGTAATGACAGTAAATGGTCATAATGTTACATCTCCCTGTTTTTGAAAGAAAGAAAAGCAGAAAAACTTTATACTATAGATACATTAATTAAATGCACAGTCATGTTAGTTACATGTAGGCTTGATACAGCTTGAAGGTTAATTAATATATTTTGGTAGCACACTGTACATTTTAACTGTGGTACATAACTTTTGGAAAACCCTGTATTAGAAAAATAATTAGTTTCTCATCCATTTAAATTGTGTTATGAACTATATATCAGGGCATATAACATTATTATCATTACAAGTACAAATGATGTACATGTCGTTAGATTTACATGCAAGTGTTTACATGCAATGTAAAGACATGTGATCATGTGCATATACGATCTTATTTGTGTATGTGTGATTAATAAACACAAATTTCAGCCGGAGAGTCTGTCATCGGCAGTCCAGGAATACACTTGAACACTATTCACTGTATACACAAATATCAGCCGGAAAGTCTATATACTTCGGCTGTCTCTGAAAACTGAACACATGTACATAGAATGTGTGAACTATGGTTATGCCGGAATGTCTTACTTCGGCTGTCAATGATGTGCATCACGGAATTTTCGCATGTATGGTGCATCACGGAATTTTCACATGTATTGTGTATCACTGGATTCGCATGTATTTAGTGTATCACTGAATTCTCACATGTATCACATAGATAATATAGTCTTGGGTTTCACTGCTCTTCCAGAGCGAGTAATGTATGGCTCATTATGTTGTGAACTAAAGTGACTAGGACTGTTAACTGGACTAGTAATAGGTAAATGACTAGGACTGTTAACTGGACTAGTAATAGGTAAATGACTAGATGAGTCATCATCTGAATTGTTACCAGAATCAGAACCAGGGTTTGTAGACTCTGTACTGTCATTTGCGGTAGAAAATGGATTCTCATGAGTCTGTAATACATGCCTACGGTTGCGACGATAGGTACCACCTGACTCAGTCTGCACTATTACTGACCTTGGATCGTGCTCGCGTGTTACAACAGCGGGTTGCCATAGACCATGATTGTCTTTTATGCGTATACCTTCACCAATGTGTACTGGTGTGAGCGGTTTTGCAAATCTATCGTGATAAAATTGTTGACGGAGTTGTCGGTCGTGTAACTTCGTATTTACTTGCTCCGGCTCAACAATTTGTGGTTGAAGCTGTTGAGGGGTGCACGGTAGTATTGAACGCAATCGTCTACTGCTCAAAAGCTGAGATGGAGAATATCCACATTCGAGTGGCGTGTTGCGGTATTCTAACAAAGATAGATATGGGTCACGATTTGACGCTTTCGCCTTGTCAAATAGGTGTTTGACGGTTTGGACCGTCTTTTCGGCAAGACCGTTTGAAGATGGAAAATGTGGACTGCTGGTGACATGTTTGATGTCCCAGTCCGTTGCGAATTTTGCAAATTCAGCTGAAGCGTATTGTGGACCATTATCGGAAATTATCATCTCTGCTATGCCTTCGGTAGACATGATCTTTTTCAACCTAGTAATCACCGCTTTACTGGTTGTCGTAGGAAGACTATCAACAAATGGGTATCGACTGTAATAGTCAACCGTGACTAGATAGTTTTGATCGTTCCACATGAACAAATCCGTACCTACAACCTGCCATGGCCTGGTAGGTATGGGATACGACATTAACGGTTCAGTAGAGTTATTGTTCCTTCTTTCAAGGCAAATAGTACATTTTGTAATGTAGTTCGAAATATCTTCCGCCATTTTCGGCCAGAACATGCAGTCTCTAGCGCGTTTTGTTGATTTCTCTATTCCCATGTGCGATGAATGTACTACTTCTACCATTGACTTCCGCAATGACATGGGAATTACGATTTTATCACCTTTGAAGATGATGTCTTCAGCTACCGACAGTTGATCGCGGTGATTCCAGAATTCAATTACACTAGGCTGGCAGCTTCGACGCTCGTCTGGCCATCCGTATTTGATAACATTCTTGAGATTCTGGAATCCGGTATCGGAGTTTGTCGCGTTTCTAATCTCATCTAAGCGATTTGCACTGAATGGTACGTTGTTCACCACAGAGTGAACATGCGCGTCCATGCCCTCACTAAGTTCCGGATATGTGTCGGGCAGGAAATTCCTACTCAAGGCGTCAGCTAAGGGTATGTCCTTGCCCCTAACAAATTCTACTCGCAAATCATATTTTTGCAACTGCAATAACATGCGTTGAACGCGTAAAGGCGCTGTGTAGATCGGTTTCTTCCAAATAGAAGAAATTGGCTTATGATCAGACTCTACCTTGACAGGTCTACCATATGTATACTGATGAAAATGCTTGGCACCGAATAGGATCGCGTAGGTTTCCTTCTCGATCTGCGCGTATTCTATTTCGCGTTTTGTCAAACTTTTGGATGCGTAGGCAATTGGTTTATCATCTTGTAGTATACAAGCACCGATTCCATATTTGGATGCATCTACTTGTAAGGTAAGAGGTTTAGCACTGTCGAAATATGTTAGTACAGGACTGTCTGAGATGACTTCCTTAACTTTGCGAAACGCAGCATCCTGGGGAGCGTCCCAGACAAATGCTGTATCATGCTTCAGAAGTGCACGCATCGGACTTGTGATATCGGAGAGGTTTGGTGCAAATTTCGTAAGATATTGAATCATGCCGAGAACAGATTCTAACTCAGTTCGATTTGTTGGCGGTTTCATATCTTGTATCGCTCTGACCTTGTTCGGGTCAACTTTTACACCTTCCGAACCTATGATATGACCAAAATAACGCACTTCCTCAAGACAGATTTGGACTTTATCTGGATTGAGCCGTATGCCCTTTTCGCGAGCGCGCGTCAAAACAGATCGGAGGTTTGCGTCATGTTCCGCTTTTGTTTTGCCATAAATGAGTATATCATCAACGATGATTGAATGACCATCAATGCCTTCAAATGACTCGTCCATTTTGCGTTGGAATTCATCCTGAGCGCAGTTTACTCCGAACGGTAATCGTAAGAACCGGTATCGACCATACATTGTCGAAAATGTGGTCAGATACGAACTTTCATCGGAAAGTTTAATACTCCAGTATCCACTCTTCGCGTCCAGGACGGAAAAGTATTTCGCGTCTGCGAGTTCGGATGTGACATCATTTAGTGTTCTCATCGGATAATGCGGTCGCATTATTGCATTGTTTAATGCTTGAGGATCTAAGCAAATCCGCAAACTTCCGTTGGGTTTTTCGACAACCACTAACGAGTTGACCCATTCGGTCGGTTCTGTGACCTTAACGATTATATCGCTATCTTCCATTCGCTGTAATTCTTTTTTTAGCTTGTCGCGAATAGCTAACGGTACACGTCGCGGAGCATTTACCACTGGTGTCGCGTCATCTTTGAGATGCAGTGTGCACTCACCTGGAAATAAACCTATTCCAGTAAAAACATCGCGAAATTCTGTGAGTATATCAGAATTTTCTGTCGTATCGCGGTTTACTGAGTTATCCGACTTGTCAACAGTGTATACCAAGTTGACGATTGACAAATCTATGGACGATTTGAGACCCAATAATGGTGGACCATTGGTTTCTACAATGTAAAATAGCGGTTTGATCCGGCGGTCAGCATAAGTACAGTCTAAGATAGCGGTACCCAAGACATTGAGTGTGTCGCCACCGTACGCAGACAACTGACTCTCGCTTTTGCGAAGCGGGCCTTTAATGTTAAGTTTTCGGTATGAAGATACAGGGATAACGTTGACTTGCGACCCGGTATCAATTTTGAAATTGATAGTTGCCTTGGCAACAGAGTTACCTACAGTAAGGTCAACAAATGCTTGGTCTACTGGTGTATTTGTCATATTTGTGACAGCATCTACAAAGAAATCATCAGAATTATGATCTGGAGCCTCATTACTCGCAACTGCATGAGCATGGAACCTAGACTTATCAGGATCAGATCTACAAACACAAGCAAAATGATGAAGTTTACTGCATTTGTTACAACGTTGATTGTGTGCAGGACATTCTCCGTGTTTGTGTTGCCGTCCGCAGTTACCACAGGCTTTCTGTGACCATGATGACGTCTTTTTGTGTTTTGGTGGCTGATTTATCGGACTACGCGCTTTATCACCGTGTGGCGTGTCAGGTCTATTTTTGGAATGTGTAGGAAAATTCCGCCGTTGACTGTGCTGTTTGTTGACAGGTTTGTTCACATAGTGAACGCTTGCTGGCTGCTCGGCAGACATCGACTTCAGTTGCTCCTGAGAGTATTCATGGGCTCGCGCTATCTGAATAGCCTTTTCAAGAGTTAAATCAGACCCCATATTGATCAGTTTCTCTCTGATTTTCCCAGAACTCGTACCGAACACCACTCGATCACGTATCATATTGTCAGTTTCGGCAAAATCACACTCTTGTGCAGCGATTCGGAGACGTGTGATATATGACTCAATATTGTCAGTGCCCTGAATTTCGTTGTTAAACTTGTAGCGACTGAAAATTGGGTTTAACTTCGGCCTGACGAACAATCGGAACTTGTCGAAATAAGGTTTTAGTAGCTTCGAATCTTCCTCTGATAAATCTGTCCAAGAGTTATAAATGTCCCGACCTTTATCACCTACCCACAGGAGTAAATATGAGACTTGCGCTAGTTGATCTTTCCCCTTGAGAGGTCCATTGAATATCAATGAAACGTGTTGCTCGAACTTCTTCCAGGACTCTGGCAAGTTCGACGACGTCCAGTCCATTGTTGGAGGGGGTATTCCGTCCATTATGTTGGCCTTTTACTCTGACACCATGCAATGTTCGACCCAACGTTCTTTGGGATATAGGCTGGGCGTACTGGGCGGAATAACTAACGTAAACTGGACTGCAGAGATTGGCGTGCA
>JBEVXV010001175.1:0-721 GCA_040505915.1 Sedimenticola sp.
GCGTTTTTTTTATACCGACTATGGTACATTAGCATCACCAAAGTTATAGCAGGCATGATTCAGCACCCATAAGTCGTTTGACACGTTTTTGGAGCCGAAAATGTGGTTAAGAACAAGCAAAAAACAAAACAAAAATTTCAGGGGATTGTCCCATATTTTCTGCATTAAGGGGACCGTTTGTATATTTTTGTAAAAAAAAAAAATCTCTCCATTTTGTACATGTAACTCAGAATTATCCTATTTTCCCCCTTCAACATATCCTTTTGATAAATTTGCATTAATTGTATCCGGATGTGTCGTTATGCCGCGTCCGCCGCCGCAGCGTCCGCAAACGTTTCCTTGCCCGGAGCATATCTCTAAAACCACATGAAATATTTCAATGAAACTTCACACATGCATATAATTTATATCGACGTGGTGGAGTGTTGCTCACAAGGAGGACAACTTTCGCATCGCTAACTTTTGAGGTTTTTTCAGACAATGCTGCAGGACTGATGACCCCTGACGCTGATTTGAGTAACTGCTACATTCTTATTAACCGGACGCACGCACGGACGGACGCTCCAAACACTATATGACACCGGCTCTTCGAGACCGGGGTCATAAAAATATATGCAACCAGAAATGCATTTGACCTAGAGTGCCACATATATGACCCATGTCGCTGATTTGAGTAACTGTTACACATTTCTAAACCTGACGGACACACGGACGGACGGAC
>JBEVXV010001175.1:731-2587 GCA_040505915.1 Sedimenticola sp.
TGTTTGGACGGACGTACAGACGGTCAAAACATTACCTGCCATCGGCTCTTTGAGACCGTGGTCATACCAATTGGTCGCCTTAATATGTTGTAACCCTATTACATGCATTAGGGCGACCGTCCCATATTTTCTGCATTACGTATTTTGTATTTTTTTTTATCAATTACAATCATGATTATGCCACCGCAACTCTAGCAGTCAGTGGCTTATAATGTTTACCCTGACATTCTGTCCGTCCACCCTCTCTCCATCTGTAGACAAGTTTGGTTTGGATTTGTTAACTCCAATCGATCTTTGTTCACCTGCACATTGATATCGATCAGGGGAAGACACATATTGCATGTGGGGTTGATCAACCCAATGTCAAGGTCACTGGTTCGAAAATCGATTGGTTTGCACACTTTGTTTATTGGTGTTTATAATGGCCTGTAAACAGCTAAGGTCATTTTAGGCCAGGTCAACACGGTCGAATCCCATAGTTTGCCTGTATGAGGGGGAAATCCCAGAATCAGAACTCTATTTTTACAATAATAGAGTCATCCCTGCAATCAGAATAAACTGACATCGTGTCAGGTCAAACCATACCAGAGTCACTTAGCCCCAGTGCCTAAAAGTAATAGAATTAGCAATACATGTAATCCTACTATTCTTATAATGCGAATAACCAGATTCAACTCTCAAATACAAGAAATCCAAACGTAGATGCTTGCCAAACCAGGTAGATCAGGATTCAGGAAAGATATCGAATGAATCCCATCGTTAAACTAGAACGAGTCGCCCACGACCGCATTGTATCCCCCTGCAGCCATGTATAATAATATAATAATAACTAAAAAATTTGCGATGCGAGTCGCGGTTCTTGCGTACGATACACCCTTGGGTCGATATCTATGCATGTGTGAAGTATTGTTAAAATATTCCATACTGTTTTCGAGTTATGCTCCGACCACGAAAGTGTCTGCGGCGGCGGCGGCGTGACGACGTCAAATCCATAGTATCCCCCGACTATCGTCCGGGGATACAATTACCACCACCTTTCCCAACCTCCAACCGATTGCGCACTTTGTGCAGTATCTCTAGATGTGTATGTCCGATTGTGTTCGAAATTAATATGGCATTCAAAAGACGGAACTAACAGATACATATACTGTATAAAACAATTTATTTTAAACATCTTAAATAGTAACTACATTGTATATTACATGTGAACCATGTCCAGCATAACGGGCCCTTATGGTAAATGTGACGTTACGTCAGAAACATGATGTCAAAGTCATCTGCCGCGACAATTGAAATGGCGCCAAACTGAGACATTTAACAAACATGGGCGTCACTTGTTCCATCATCAATGATTCAATCTAAATTTCCGTCTAATTAATTAACCCTTTCAACCCCACATGCCTGTATAGAGGCTTAGGCAAACAGTGTAGATCCAGATGAGCCGGCTTGTAACGAGCCGTCTCATCCGGGTCTGCACTGTTAGAAAGTAATTTTGTGATTTTTCGCGTTATGCATGGATTGGTGTGAACTTGGAAGAATCCACCTCAGTTACTTGGGGGTGAAAGGGTTCATAAACATTATCAATACTTCCAATCATGCGTCATTGCTTGTAAAACGGCGCGGTGTCGAATCGGCATCAGTTTAAAGGGATATCTTTTATTTTGATGGAAAGCAAATGGCGTTAATTAAACAATACATGGTTTTCAATTGTACGTGATGCAGATAGTCAATATTAATAAAATACACCATTTTATTCTGTCAAATTCCACCGAATTTACCTAGAATCAATGGCGTTAACTCGCAGACAAGAGAGGCAACTGTATAAAATTCGGAATAAAGTTGATTGTGCGACTTTC
>JBEVXV010001175.1:2597-7525 GCA_040505915.1 Sedimenticola sp.
TTGTTAAAACAACTGGGTTTGCACTGTAGGACGGTATTCTACTTGTTAAACCCCGTTTCACTGCAATTACCCATAATATGACTAAATCCAATTTTGCGGTGTACAGAATTTGGCTTAAACAAAAAAATGGCAAGCCAATTATTTCATACATTGAAACCGGGCGGATTAATGACAGTATTGTGTACCGATTTAACCTGTATAGTTATCTCTATATCCGTGTATATGCATAAAAGAAAAGATATCCCTTTAACATAACGAACAAAACAACATTTTGACGTTTTTGATTAGCAAGCATTGGTTTATTCTAGTTTTTATAAAAGTTTCTCTATTAGGTACATATACAAACACGTACATTAAATAACGCTAAATGAACGTACATTGTCTTTACTACACTGCTCAAAGTATTTAAAGGAATGCGGGTATTTTGCGAGTTGCCACCAGTGGATTTTCACACCGATAACAGCTGCCTGATAAACTAAAGTGATATCACGTCAATGCATATCTGCGCATGTCCCAATGTTATCAGTCAGTTCGGTCGACGCCTTATTTGTCGGAAAATAGAAAACTGGAATCAATAGTCAAGACATTTTTAAAATGTGCACAGATGTCGAGACAGGCGTGCCACCAGATGTCGAGACAGGCGTGCCACCAGATGTCGAGACGGGCGTGCCACCAGATGTCGAGACGGGCATGCCACCAGATGTCGAGACGAGCGTGCCACCACCAGATGTCGAGACGGGCGTGCCACCAGATGTCGAGACGGGCGTGCCACCAGATGTCGAGACAGGCGTGCCACCAGATGTCGAGACGGGCGTGCCACCAGATGTCGAGACGGACGGGTGCCAAAAGAAAACGGCTGTATATTTTCAGGAAATATTCCGTCCATCATCTCTATGATATCCAGGTCACCTGCATCTCAAAAAAATATAGTCTCATGAAAAAGGATGAAATTTTGGAGAATAAATGGTGAAAAAAGAGAGTTTTATTGTGAGTTTAAAAAAAAATCTTAACCATTTCCATTTTTGAAAAATCGTTTTTTGCACATTCTGGGAATCACTCTGACGATTCATTTTGTCGAATGCAAATGTCGTGCATGTGCGCCCAGCTCTCCGTTGCAACACGATTGTAAAGGGAGAGAATTTATGACTTTTTGTTTGTCGCCTCATTGAAACATGAATGTCAAAAATGACATGGGACATGATTTTGATTAAGGGGAAATGTCTAAGCAATACCCAGAACAAGGATTCAGATCGATATTTAGCGCTAGGCGGCAATGAGACGATAAACAAAAAATCACAAATTATCTCCCTTTACAATCGTGTGCCAACATACTGTGCGCACATGTCCGACATTTTCTTTTGACAAATTGAAAGATCACATTGATACCAAGCATGTGCAAAAGGAATTTTTTAAAAATCGCAACTTTTAAAATTTTCTTTAAAAATCCCCCCCAAAACACATTTTTTTCACCATTAATTCCCCAAAAAGTCACCCCTTTTCATCAGACAATATTTTTTGAGATGCAGGCGACCTTGATATCATAGAGATAATGTACGGAATCATTCCTGAAAATATACGGACATTATCTTTACATCACATTTTTCGCAACTCCCAAAATAACCGTGCTCCTTTAAATAATTTGAGCAGTGTATAAATGATTTAAAATGACCAGAAATATGATAAGGGCCCATTATGCTTGGTGCTGGTCAAGTGCATGTACAAATATTTAAATATCATGACATTGAACGTGTACGATTAATACAGTTGGTACATTTTAATTACATTTTATAAATATAATTTTATGTATGCAAAGTTTTAATGAAGAACGGTGAACAATTTTAATATAAATATCATTGCTGTCTTAATTTGTGGATGACGCTTGTATATTTATAGAATTGCACTTTTATCTTGAAAATGTTAAAAAAGATTGTCCTGCATACGAACATCTGAGTGTATACAATGTACATCGATAACTATGTAACAGAATTATTATCTGCATTCTGCACCACAGTTTCAGTTCTGAATCCCCAGAATCATACAGCAGTTCATTCCCGGGTTAAAGGTTATGAAGAGTGAAGAGGCACAGTCTCACTGTATTTTCACTACTATTAGCTCCATGACTGAATTGGCCTTTCGCTTGTCTGTCTTGACATGATGCCCTATGTGATCATGTGTTTCTGATGCATCAATGCTAAAAAATACACAAGCAAGTTTGTTAACGGACATTAGATTTAAATTGTACGTGACACCACCAGATGTCGAGACGGGCGTGCCACCAGGTGCCGAGACGGGCGTGCCACCAGATGTCGAGACGGGCGTGCCACTAAATGGCGCACCAAAGTGTAAATATAAGGATTGAATGTTGCTTTATGTGGATCATTGTGATCATGAACACGATTGGTCTCGTTACAAATTCTACATGAAGTGCGTCGCTGGATCAGTTAACAGTATTATTTCCTTCTAACGATTTCCTGGAGCTTTCCTTTTCCTTTGTCTCTTAATGTTTTTCGCTCATTGAAAAGTTTTACCCTCGTCTTCATGTACTGTTGATTAATGTCCATTCCTTGTAACGATAGAGGCTGCCGACATTTCACAAACTCCAGAATTTCTTTTTTACCTGAAAAATGGCAAGTATTTTGTTGTTTTTTACGTTCAGTAAAACAGAGAAATATAAACATTATAAATAACTTCCTGCAATAATCATGCATTTTGTATACATCAGTAACACGTATTTAACTGGATCAGTAATGAACTAATGATGATAATATTTTTCCTTTTCTAAATGAAGATTGTTAAAGGTGAACTGCAGAAGTTTTTACATTGTCTGATTATCATTTGAATGAATGGACACCGTGATTACGAAATAAATCATATAAACAACTAGAAAATTGTATCTGTAAGACACGGGTGATGCTCCCATTGGCCGCAAAAAGTAGCTCAAGGTCAAATGAAGGTCACAGGACGTATGTCATTTTCTGGTGTACACCACTGGCTGATGAAGTTGTCCAAGTTTGGTCGCCGTAACTATTACCGTGGCTGAGAAAACGGACTTAAACGCACAAGGTATACATGGTGTGACGGACAGACGGACGGACAGACAGACGGACTAGGTATATTAGGATTCAGGAAAGGATGAATCCTGTCGTTAAATTACCACCAGCTCTCCCAAACTCCACCCATTGCATGAAAAGTGGTTTAACTTCCCGCATCAGCTATAGTCATATCGAGACTGAACCTAAATGTATGTTTAAAGCTAAAATCTGTAGCAGTATTTAGTTTTGCATATAATGGGTACTGAACCCACAATCCCTTAAAGCAATGCATAAATTTCATTATATATACACAAATAAGAGTAACTCTATAACAATTACACTCACTTGGTAGGCTCCCCTTGTTTTTGTCATTGTGTCCGTACACGCATGCACGGAAATGTTCTCGCAGTGAATGTGTGTCATCTTTAGACCATTTAACTGAAATGGAAAATGAGTATTAACAGAGGAGGGCAATGATGGCCATATATTTCTCACATGACACCATGACCTAAGGACCATATAATTATGTAAAGTTTGAAGACCATTAGCCAAGTGGTTCGTGAAATGTTTGAATGTGTGACTGTGCCTGCAATGATCGGTATTCAGTTACGGCACCACGACAGGAACAGTCTAGATTCCAACTTGTATGCATGAACATGCATGCTGGTTGGAATCTACACTGGCCCTGGGGGCAGTGGGCCGATACTCAAGGGAACACGGATTGATTGAACTTTAACACAAATATTCATTAAACCGAAACTACATGTATATTGAATAGTCAACTATTACGCAGTGTCTCATAAGCCAGACCTGGCTGGGTGCATTATGCACTTTTTTTCACATACTTAAGAACCATGTTAAATTATTGATATATATTTGTATACTGCATGTTATACTTGAATAAATAAAAATGATCTCTTCATAAAATCGGGGTGTTTTGTTGTCAAATATTATGAAAATGGTTGCAAACAGTGCAGATCCTGATGAGACTGCTCGTAATGCATGATGAGACGGCTCGTAACGAGCCGGCTCATCTGGATCTACACTGTTTGCCAAAGCCTCTAAAGCAGGCTGTAGGATTGAAAGGGTTAAAGTCAAGAGTAAAACCACAGGCACACTAAAATGGTTATTGTTCTTATGAAATGACATGGCTATCGGTGAACTACCTTTTCAATGGATTATGTCACAAGATGTACACTACGGCACGCCCTGATCTGATGTACCTGCTGCATTCTTGACCTTCTTTATGCTATGTGCTTCATCGTCGCTCTCATCGCTCTCATCTCCAGAGTCCTCTTCCTCATAATAATCACCATCGTTATCTGATAGAAAAGTAAAGTCGGGTAACCAGTTTGTTTGTGAATAACTTTTGTTTGGTAAACTCTTTACAACTAGAAATTGTGTTTGTGAAACACGAAAATATGCCCCCTAGAAGCCAATAGAGTGAAGTTTCAGACTGATTGCTTGAGAACTGTGGTCGGAGTTTAAGAAGCCCTAATTTTGTGAAGATTTATATTTCGGCATGAAAAGGGGAGGTGCACATCTTCAATATGTGTAGAAGAGATGTGTGTAGTTCCAGAATGATTGCTGGAAAACTGTGAGAGAAATAGATTAAACAAACTCGTATCTCATACATAGAGGATCTAACATGATTGCTGGTTTGTTATGATATTTATTGAATGAGTTACTGAGTTTCATAAATATCAGTGAGATGCAACCCGAATGCCAGATTATATTTATCGTATCAGTATAACCCACTGAATACACACAATTTAAAAACGGTGTAGGTTTTCAACGCACTACTAACCCCCATTACTTACCGTGTGGGTAGGGAGAGCGACTGGCCGGGATATGAGGTACCAACGAAGTGGAGCCGGGGACAAGGGCAGTCGATTC
>JBEVXV010001176.1:0-3050 GCA_040505915.1 Sedimenticola sp.
CCGCTCCCAGCTCACGCTCCTTACCCACGTCCATGTGGGTAATCGACACCGACCCCGAAAACCAACCAAATAGTTACGATTTGGTTTAAAAAAGATAAGGAGGTGGGCCTGCAATTTTTCTGTTCGACAAGGGGAGTGTTTTGACTCCAGAGGCGGTATGAGTAACCGCCCCTCGGAGGCGTGGGGTCTATAGTCAATAGCTCGTAGGAATGTTCCCGAACAACTTATCCACCTCCTTGCTGTTTCGGGCTGACATGGCTTTGTCTACTTGCTCCCGCGTTAGGTGGGGGGCGAACAGTTCTATAAAATCATACAGATAGCCAGGTAAAATCGAGTCCCGCCGCAGGCCAAACTTGGTCACACTGCTTTCGAACAGGTGTCCGGCATCCAAAGCACAGAGGTCTGTGTCGATACGTGGATCGTAGGCCATTTTTGCCACAATGCCCACACCAAGACCCTCACGGACATAGGTTTTGATTACATCGGCATCGGCGGCAGTAAGTAACACCGTGGGTACTACTCCGGCATCTGCAAACGCCTTGTCGAGCTTGGAGCGTCCGGTAAAGCCGAAGACATAGGTGATGATAGGATATTCTGCTATGGCTTCCAGCGTCAGAGGTTGTTCTTCCCGCAACGGATGGTCACAAGGTGTCAATATGCAACGATTCCAGGAGTAGCAAGGGAGCATCACAAGTTCATCAAATAGATCCATCGACTCGGTGGCGATACAGCAATCGACGTCACCACTGGCAGCCATTTCAGCTATCTGCACAGGAGTACCTTGTTGAATATTGAGTTTTACCCCCGGATAACGGCGGACAAAGGTCTTGATGACGGATGGTAGTTTGTAGCGTGCTTGTGTGTGGGTAGTAGCCAAGGAGAGTATGCCACTACTGGGATCGCTGAACTCCTTTCCGACACGCTTGATGTTCCTTACCTCGTCCATGATTTTTCCGGCATGTTTTATAATTGTTCGGCCGGCGGGTGTGACCCAGGCTAATTGCCTTCCATGGCGTTCGAAGATTCTTACCCCCAACTCCTCCTCCAGGCAACGAATCTGCCGGCTGATTCCCGGCTGCGAAGTAAACAGGGATTCGGCAGCGGAGGATATATTTAGTCCACACCGCTCGACCTCCAGGATATATCGGAGTTGTTGGAGTTTCATATCATATTCTCATCATTAAGCCACTATTTATCCCGAATTAAGATAGGTTTTTGCGGCTGTGCAAAACACGAAACCTGGAGTTTTTACGGTAGTTGACCCATGTTGTAACCCGGCGGATCGTTGTCGGTTTACGATGGATGACCACCACAGTGGATGAAATTCGAGACGGGTGCAACGTGTATCTAACCCAACCTGCAAACAAAACGGTTTCTGAGTGTAATGCTGAATAGTTACGAATCAATTTAATCATTGGTGCCTGAACGTTGCGCCATTAAAGTGGTAGCGATATGGGTTTGCCTATGCAGCTCTGCAACGCGCTCTTCTACTTGGCTGATCAGGTTGTCTGCAGTTTTAATCAGTCCGGACAGTACCAATTCATCCAGGGTATCCTGGAAGGCGGCTACTTCATTGTTGAACGCTGTATATTGTGAGAGAAGATCCGGTTCATCCTTGAACTCCTGCTGCAGTTTGCTGTTGATCGTCTCAAGGTCATAGCGATCAGTAGGTTCACAGCCTGTCGCTTCCAATAGTGCGCGGCCAATGAACAGTACTTGGTTCACCAAACTCTCAGCTGCGTTATCCTGTTTGTTCTTTGAAGCGAAGGCGGCGCACAATTCAGATTCATATTGGGCGTCGAATAGCAGTTTATCAGCAGGGGCGGCAGTGACACCGGCGCATTCACCAATACCCAGGGATTCCACTTTGAACATACTACTGTCGCCATGATCGCGGGTAAGAAAGGCGATCTCTGAAGAACCAACGTGGCTTAGATGGCCGAGGGTCTCTTCAAAGTATTCATTCCCCACTCTCTTGACAAAGTGGCAGAAATTTTCATTGGGCAGGCGATCGGCGTGATAGTCGTCATGAATTATTTTTACCGCACTAGGTATGCGAACTGCCGGGATATCGGGTCCGGTGATGCCGATGCCACCCCCTTTACCACCATCCCCGCCCAGGTTCAGACCGTAGCTGGGTACCAGGCGACCATAATGGCGGCGACCCTTACCGTAGAGTCCGATCTCGGCGATGGCAGAGTTGGCACAACCATTTTGGCAACCGTTGATGCGTACCGCAAGATCACCCACCCCGCCGCTTAACCGGGGTACAATATGACGGGATGCAGTGATACCCAGCGGGCAGGTTTCGGTGCCGGGGCAAGAGACCACCCGATCCCCACAACGGGGGGTTTTGAAACCGATGTCACGCAGGGCAACGGTTACCGCACCAAGCCGGTCGGTGGGGATGTTGAACACACTGAAGTTCTGATCCTGGCTGGTGTGCAGTTGATTCAGCCCCTCTCTTTCCAGTAGTTCAGCGAGTGCGCGCAATTGGCTTACCTTTATTTCGCCATTGGTTACAGTGACCGGCAATACATTCAGGTCATCCTGATGCTGCGCTACGGGTGTCCTTAGGTTGGTGTTCACTTCTTCCGGTTTCATGGTGGGGGTGCGCCACTTGGCAACACGACCTGCTTCCATGTGGAAAGCATCCTTGGTACGCAACAGCGCATCCTGATATTTCGCTTTAAATTCATCAATGCCAAATTTATCCACCAGAAATTTAGTGCGTGAACGCATCTTACGTTTTCGATCGGAATATTGGTTGTGTAGGGTGAGCACAGCACCAATGGAGGCGAGTAGTTGATCCTCTTCAATGAACATTTCAAGCTCAAATGCTTCTCTTGGGCAGCTGCCCAGACCACCGGCAGCCAGTAATTTGAAACCCGGTTTGCCATCTTTGTGGGTGGCGATGACGCCAATATCGTGGGCCATTCCGTGGGCGCAATCCTTGGCGCAGCCGGAGAAGCTGAATTTGATCTTTCGCGGCATGGATGCGGTGAGCGGGTGGCGCACAAAAAAGTGGGCCACCTGATCAATATAGGCGT
>JBEVXV010001177.1:0-1325 GCA_040505915.1 Sedimenticola sp.
TAGTCGGGTCGCCATGGGGGTGTACCTTGCAGTAGGGTATAACGAACGTTTTTTGATTGATTTTGGTAGTTTGTGATATACTAAATCGAAAACCGATTGATGCCACTCTGGCACCATTGAGCATTTTCTAAAATCCAAGATGGCCGCCGTCGGCCATTTTGAAATTTACGTTTTTCAGTATTTTGACCTAAAGTGCTGCAAACCATATAGTTTCTGGTAGATTTTCCGTCGAAAAACCCATATCTGATGTTCTTTTATCGATTTAATACATATTTGACATTCAAATCCAAGATGGCCGCCAAGATGGCTGCCAAGATGGCCGCCAAATAGTCAAAATTAATGTAACTGCTGAACTAATCGGCTTAAGAAGCTGATATTGGTGTCTATCTATAGGTTTTTTGGGTCAGGGAGTCTGATTCTGCTGTCAGAATTTTGCTTCAACAAAATACTGTGCTATAAAATACAAAATGGCCGCCAAGATGGCTACCAACATATTAAATTGGTATAACAGCTGAAGGAATCGATGCATAAGGAAGCTGAATAAAGCGGCATACTGGTGCATTTCGATACACATGCACAACAATATTTGAATAACTTTGAAATGAAATTTGACTATTGCCTCATTTGCATAAATCCAAGATGGCCGCCATATATAATCAATTGTCCCAAATATGTATACATGTATCTTTATAATTATAGCAATAGAGTCATCTTTTGCGTAGAATGTTAGCATAAGGAATTACAAATTATATCGCATGATGTTCAGCGTACACTTTGATGACTTTAACTCATAATTCAATGTGGCAGTCAAGATGGCGGCCAAAATGGCGGCCAAGATGGCTGCCAAAATCGTGATAAAAATTGTAAAAAACAATAGTAGTAGTAATTGAAGTGAACCTTGCTGAGAATTTACCCATCAGCGTTGCAAGTAATAATGAGAAATATTGTATGCTATTCCTCCCTTATGAACTTAAGTAGGTCCTCTCCATCTAAGCCCATCGACTTGCCTACGTCAGTCAACTCTTTAGCCGACGACATGACTGATCTACAACTACTGTGCACGGGTAGGACTTCTTCTCTAACAAGTCCCGAGGCTTCACAAAAACCCATGCACCTACTACTATACTATACTCTGGTAGCCTTCTACTCTACGCTACCTAGTACTGTATATCGGGTATACAAGTACTGTTACAAAGAAACCTCCCACTCCCTGGCGAGGCCTTGGGAATATAATGTATTTACGGGTACACAGGGACTCTAGTCTCACGACGAATTTCTGCCTGCTCCGCGTATAGTTTGGGTACAAAGTATTTACGGGTACACAG
>JBEVXV010001177.1:1425-7061 GCA_040505915.1 Sedimenticola sp.
GAATTTCTGCCTGCTCCGCGTATAGTTTGGGTACAAAGTATTTACGGGTACACAGGGACTCTAATCTAACGATGAATTTCTGCCTGCTCCGCGTATAGTTTGGGTACAAAGTATTTACGGGTACACAGGGACTCTAGTCTCACGACGAATTTCTGCCTGCTCCGCGTATAGTTTGGGTACAAAGTATTTACGGGTACACAGGGACTCTAATCTAACGATGAATTTCTGCCTGCTCCGCGTATAGTTTGGGTCACAGCTCAATGGGGATCAAACAGAATGTATAGCTTCGCTTAATGTGTTCTTCATTCGTGACGATCATCTTCGCTTTCATCGTCCGAATCGATTTCGTCATGCATAGTGTGCGGGTTATTACAACTTCCGAGAGTGATGCATTTACAGAAGGAGGTGCAGGACAATGCTGCACCATGACACGAACAGGTCTGCCTTGAACAGGCCGTCTGAGTACTGCATCCACATGCCACAACTTTCATAAGCTGTGGCGGCGCTACATCAGAGACACCGGACCGAGGTGTTGGCGTATGGTTAATAACCTCCCAACCAAAGTCAGCAATGTTCACATCGGGTGGTGACAACTTATCAGACGCTTTCCATATCTGTGTTTGTAGGTGTGCACGCTTGATGTGTTCATCCAAGGCAGCGTCAGTGGGTGGCAGGCTCTTGATTTTTGGAGTGGACCTCTTACTCACGAAGATGGAATGCCGAAGATCATTCATGGATGCTGGTGGTGCTTTCGCCTTGTACAAGAGACCGACAAACCTATGTCCGATAGTCAGAAGGTTTTCAGAAGATGTATCTTCCTCGCCAAGCAACTCTAAGCCAACTTCATTCTTCAACATAAGTGTGACAGCAGATGTTTTTCCTTTCCCAAACAGGTAGCTGACCGTATCGCAACCGCTGAGTGCGTGTAGAGCTAGCAGTTGTGAAGACTTGGCTCCAAGTTTTTCAGCTGTGGCATTAATGTCAATGACCCGCCCATCACCTTTCTTCATTGATATTTGCGAAGTGCTTTTCCACTTCCAGCAGAAAAACACAAGCAGTGCAAATATGTCGGTATCATCGGACACAATTTGGATGCGTTCATGACCTTCTTCAATGAGATGCAACACGTGGCTTATTATGATGCAGTCCGCTTCTTCATGTTGCGACACACCTTCCTCCCCTACCATTGTCACGTTTTGGGACTCATGTTCAGCACAGAACACCTTTATCAACTCCCTTTTGTTGTGCGAACTCTTCATTATCGAGTCTCTGGTTGGCAAACTTGTCTCGATGGTGAGATTGAGGTCACGACATACAGTGGTGCCAGTTCTCCTAAGTCGTTCATGTGTTTTTATTGACCCTTCGACGTATCGGTCAAAGACCACTATGACTGTGTGATCCTTCTCCACAACCCGTGAAAAGCTTTGTAGTAGACTCCTGACTGTACCTATTTTCGGCCATGTAATGTGGTATAGCATTTCATTCCCATCTACCACTTCAGCATCTGGGACACTGGTGTCTTCACTCCATACTGCGAGCCTGTGCAGGAGTTGTGACTTCGAGCTCTTCCGCATACTTCCATAGTCATCAAATAATGCGGGAGGGAGGGGTGCAAGCTCGAAACACAACAGCTTGTCCAGAGAAACATCTCTTCTCTGAGATAGTATGAGCAGCCTTGCATATAGCTTCTCCATGTCGTACACGGTTTTGTCTCCAACCTTCACTCCTCTTTTCATGGTTTCCATCGTTACTACCTTTGCGTGGATGGCATTGTAGAAGCCCGTAGGTGGTCGACCATTGAAGTCAGCAGCCATGACCTCACCAATTACCAGGGCATTCTCCACGTTTACTTTCCCATCTGCCACATGACCATTTACTATGTTAAACAGTGGTTCGTTTTCGTCTTGTTCCAATGGATGTGGATACTTTTCTAGTTCCTGGTGTATTTTCATTCTGTCTGTTCCATCCTGTATCTTCCTCTGTTTGCCTTCCTCCTTATGTTTGTTTGTCTTTGTATCGTACTCGTCGTCCTCTCGATCTTGGAACATATCATCCATGGCCTGCGACACCGCATTGCAGGTGTGATTGGACAGGACCCACCCCGCCACCTGGTCTGGGGATAGCGTCATGCCAACCAGACCGCCCTTGGCTTTTCCGTACCTGATGTAGGTCTGTTCTCCGAACTGGTCGGAAAAGACACCATTCCAAGACCCGTCCTTGTGTCTACACACATGCTGCCCATTATAGAACGTAGTCAGTGCCTCTTCATCCACCTGCGTTAGGAACTCATTGATGTGGTGGGTGAGATACCTGGCGTAATTCCAGTGCCCGGCAGCAAAGAAATAGGGCAGCATTCTGGTCAAACAATACATATGCAGCGCATACTTTGATTCACGTTCAGCCCTGATGAACAGGTGAGCCAGGATTACCGGAATTATGAAGCAGTCTACCCACAGCCGGTGTGTCTTAGATGAAGGAGTGGACAACATTTCATCCATGTCTTCGATGGTTCTCTTTCCGGAGAGTATACTCTTCTTGAGAAGCCCTGTTACCACCATGCGAAATCCCCTCAGAGCTTTGGGCCACGCCTTCCCATTCAGCATGGAGTTCACACCTTTGTACGCAGAACATAAGATTTCTTCCAGTCCTGTACCCTTCATTAGCGTGCCGATACACCCAATGAATGACATTAAAGTGTGCATACCCCCAGGTCTTACCAACAGATACTTCCACCTTGTTGGGTTTGACCACTTGATTTGCATGGCCACTTTGAACAACTGAAGGTCAGCCACTAAATGGACATACAGTTGGCCATGTGACTTCATGAACTCTTCAATGTATAACAAACTAGTCAGCACTGTGTCCGGGTGACTAGGTGTTGAATCTATGAGCGGGCCATACAAGTATCTGGTGGCCTTTGAGACAAAGCCGTCCTCTCTGGCTAAGTGGTTCATGTAGCCTGACCACTCAGTAGGTGGTTCATCATCACCTGGTGTTACTATCTGTGAGAGCCATTCCAGGTCTGCATTTAGTGATTTCTTGAGATCACCCATTCTCTGCACTACCACATGGTAAGGAACACCACTGTGAACATCCGTAACTGGTGGTAGTGGATTTTTAGGACCTTCATAGTGTTGGATTACAATGGGTGATAGTTCACTAAGTTTTGTAGTGCCGATTTCTGTTTTGCTGATCCTGGGTATAACCTGATGCGACGTGTCCCAATCGCCCGAATCGTCGTCATCATCTGTCGGCTGTTGTGTCACCTCTACCACCAATGCATGCGTTTCTCTACATCCGTTTGGTGTGAAGACGTTCAGATCATAGTTATCTATCCACGATGATAGTTCCCCTCCATTTGGCTTGAGACCCCTAAGGGCGTATGGTTTCGATCCGGTGTATATAGCTGCTGATGTGCGAAATCTGAGTACTTCATGATACGAAGCTGTGATTCCTGATTCGTGCAACAGTGATACTAGCTCTCTCGAACCAAAGCGATGGTGCAATTTTACAGCCAAGCCTAGAGTTGTTTGATTGTATGTCTTTGTGATATGAGCCTGTATCGATTGTGCTATGGTAATAGATGCTTTGGTTACCTGTCCGTTTGAAACAAGTACTGATATCAAGCTTAGAAGGGTAGGACTCGTGTTTTCTATTGTTTTTGCCTTTCTAAACTGGCTAATGTCATAGTCACGTGTTTTGGGCAATGCACGACACTCTGTAGTGATTACGTCTGTCATGTTATCAATCATTAAGTCAGTGTCATCCACTTTCTCTAGTCTTAGGTTATCTGGCAGGTGAGCTTTGAAACAGACGAGACTAGCACATCCAGAAATATCGAGTTTCACGATAGTATCTCCAAAGTGAGTCTGCAACTCTGATATTAGCTCCCTGCGACTTAGCTTCTTTACTGGGCCAGATTCCTGACTAATGAGATCATTGTACCGATTGTGTAATTCTACTGATGTCCATATATGACTGGGATCATCATTCACGATCTCTACCAAGCTTTCAAACTGTGCATTTACTCCCATATCAACGGGTTTGGGGCATGCCTTTGACTGTGCTGCATGCATATTTCGTTCTGACGTAAACAATTGAAAGCAGTCCTTGTGGTATTGGGCTTCAGCAGCAACAAGGTCATACGGTGCACCTTGAACGCGAATCCTTACATCAGACGCCTGTGTGTCAGACCTATCGTCACACGCCTTCAGAATCTTATATTTCATAGACTCTTCTCCAGGTTCATCAGTACTGCACTGACAGACTTCCCTCCACCTAGACGGATTCTTCTTGTCTCGCGGCAAACACAGATTGCCACAGAATAGACAGTGTTTTTTAAACTCGAAAGGCTGTATGTCGGACCTTCTCTTCCTCACTGGAGGTGCACTGTGTGATCGCTCATCTGTTGGTTTACGCTTTTTCAGTGCGCGGCTGATGTGATGTTTAGATGTGTATGTACCTACACAGTCTCTGTGACACATCACAGACAGGTCGGGGTCTCTATCCAATTCACTTGCCAGTGATAAATGGATAGTGTCACCTCTTGTTTTACTAGCTGCTATGATAGATCGTATCCGGCGGGGACCAACCGACACGAGACCTTTATTATCTACATTACACTTTGGAAATATGCACTCTGTGCTCAAAGGTTGGAGGTGTGTCTGGTCGTCCATTTCCATATCATTAATCAGCCCCATTCCGTCCCCTGGTGTTTCTTCACCTCCCAAATCAACTCCCACCTCCAGTACTCCCACACTCGCCCCCTGGCTCCCGCTTCTGTCAATCTCCGCACTCTCATTCCCACTCTCTTCTCTCCTAACCTCCGCCCCTGATGGTACTACATCACCAACAGCCCTGTCCACACCCTCCGTTCCAGACACTGACATGCTTGTCACAATGGTAGTTATGTACCTAGCAACAGGCAAAGCAAGCTACTAAACTATGTGTTAAAACAATATACAACAGGTCGAGGGACTATCCTTTTACCACCAGATTGTTTTATTATTGCGGGATGTTGTCACATTTGCTACATGTACATGATAAAAACTATACTGTATTAGTTTATAATATGTCACGTGTATACACAGCAAGACACATTGTCGCAATGATCGCCAACGGAAACTATATGGAAGCTTCCACTCCCTGAAATTGATCGATATTGCCAAACGAATAGATGCTTGGCTGTATCATGGACAACAACGCTATACTTTAAAATTAACTGTCTATATTTGGAACTCGATTCCGCTACCATGATGACGTAAAATGAGCGTCGTTAAACGACTTTTATGCATGTTAGGGACCGGTCATAATTTATCGCCGGGGGGGGGGGGCTGGATGAACTTTGTCAATAATCTTTTTTTTTAGGGCCCCCCCACCAACTATGGCTAAATTTTCAGGGCCCCCCCCCTTCCATCATAGATATTTTTCGAGGCCCCCCCCCCCCACTCTGCTCCCAACTCAACCCCACCCCATGTAAACTGGCCATTCGGATTTTTTTGTTATATCTACATCGCAAATCCTGCGTTCTGGCGCATTTTAGAGCCAATATTTTGAAAAAGGCATGGCGTTGTTAAGTTTAATCAGTTAATGCCGTGAATAGATGCATACATGAAGTCGATACCAGGTACACATGT
>JBEVXV010001178.1:0-6609 GCA_040505915.1 Sedimenticola sp.
AGGGAGAAGTCACTTCTCCCTAAATTTTTGGCCTAGCTTGAACCCTGTAATTGATATAGTCCGGCAGAACCTAGACTTGACCTGGATTTGGCGTCATAAGTTTTTTTTATTGTTGATTTAATAACTTTAGGGTATGTAGATCCAGAAACAGCCGGGTGCCAGCGTGGCACCCTTGAGCAATTTTGTGTAGGGCCCGAAATCCAAGATGGCCGCCGTGGCCATATTGAATTATCAACTTTTCAACCAATGGACCTAGAGACATAAATAAAACATCATTTCTGACTACTTTCAGGGTGATAAATCCATTTATGAGGTTAGTTTTGTGATTACAGATATCACTGGCATAGAAATTCAAAATGGCCGCCAAATGTTACGTGAAATATCAGGATGTGTTTATTTTGTTGTTGTAGTCTTCGGAATTTGTTATATGCATTGGTATAGTATGTATAGTAGACTGTACTACTTTTATTTGTAGTATTTCTTTTCGCGTGGCACTGTGGTCACGAATTTGAATTTCAAAATGGCCGCCGTAAATGAATCTTGAAATGAATGTACACAGTAAAATGGCCATACGTTTCGGAATATATATACATGTATACTGGAAATATTGTGTCAACGTTTATCTGCATATGAAAGGTTCAAACTGGATAATATATGTATTTGTGTGCATTATTGATTACTTGATTATGGGCAAACCTGTTTGTTCTCAGCAACATGATTATGAGAGTAAAGATGCAATCGTTGATAAATGTGTGTTTGTGCGTTTATTATCTTTGGTCTGGCAATAAGTACGCATAATATAGCATCATACGCACCATACACAATGTGTGACACAAATCTGCTCATACGCATGTGGCGGGGACAATCCCCACAACAGCATGTAGGTACAAGTATATGTTATCCATTATCTAGGATTTAAATGATCTGTCAACTTCCCCCCTATAGATATATATTGCGGATGTACACGGATTGGAGGTGTTCAACATCTAGGCTATTGCGATTTTATGTGCATTTGTTAATGCAACCAGCATCATGACATGCGCAGAACACAGTGCAAGAGACGTTTGCATTATTACAACCACATCGCGATGAACCACAAGGTGGGTCACTGGCGCACCCACATCTAACGAGTGACATAACTGAAGCAGGAGCAAGGGACACATTTTCTGGCACAGTTGTGGGTACCAACGATTTCGATGGTTCGTCTCTGCTCCATCCATACCGTTCTGGGTCTGCGGCCAATGGAATGGACTCTTCTAAGGAACGCCACTGGTGTGCTTGGTAATGTGCCCGTTTTACATTCTCACTGAATGCCTCTGTAGTTGGGGGCAGCGAGCAGAGCTTCGGTGTTGATGTGTATCCTTTGCCTGTTTTGGCCGCCCAAACTTTCAAGCGAGCATCTGACATAGTGCCACAGTTTGCTTGCCCATAGCATGCCGCCATGAAAACTGTCGCCTGGGAGAACACGGTTACCATGTTTGCGTTCATGTCACCAAGACATGACAACGAATGTCCGGCACGAACCGCTCTTAATGCTGTGCCCTTTCCAATCCCAAAGCAACAGGCTACCGTGTCACAACCGGAAAGAGCATGCGCTGGGAGAACTTCTGATATTATGTCGCTGTGTCTCTTCACTGTCTCGCCGATATCCACAACAGATCTTTCTCTTATTGGCGATTCCATTTTCACAAAGACCTGCAGACCGGCAATCATATAGAAGTACAATAAAAGCACAAATACATCGGTGTCATCAGATAAGACTGTGATGCCAGCTCTCTTCTCTTTGGCTATCATAAGCATCTGTTGAACTATGATCGTATCTGCTTCCTCTTGTGTTGTGTCCATGTCTCGTCTGTGAATGACTATCCCACCGGTGCTGATCTCTACTGGTGTCTTTGTTTGGCCTGTGACAACTAATTTGTGGTTCTGTGTATGTTTCTGATGAAACGAACTGTTTTCTTGTAGCTCAGTGGATATAATTTCCATCAACTGTTTCTTGTTTTCAGACACCGTCAGCACCACTTTTTGTGGTGGTAGATCGGTATTTAGCTCAAGTTGATGAACTCTGCTCGCTTCTGTTCTGCTCTCCCTTGTCACACCTTTCGTACTGTATTCATAATATCTGTCAAAAACGAGATATACATCCTGGGTTTTCAACTTCAGTCCTATGTAGTTCAGGAAATTATCAACAAAGTCCTTTACTGTCCCAGCTGTTGGCCAATGTATCACCCAGAGAAGTGCTGATCCATCGATGATTAGTGTACTTGTATCTGTCGCAATCCGAGCAGACACTTCAACCTGTAATTGCCTCTTCAGTACGGACTTTCCCTTTGAAATTCTCATGCCGCCATGTTCATTGAACATTGCCGTAGGAACTGGTGACAATTCGTGTGACAATACATCGTTGATGTCAACTTCCCGTGAGCTGGCTTGTAGTCCAATTACTCGTGAGTAGATTAGGTTCGTATCGTACATCTTTGTTTCGCCCACGCGTACGTGCTTCTTCGTGACAGCCATCGTCTGTACCTTTTTGTGAATCGTATTGTTGAAGCCTGATGGCAACGAAAGCTGAAAGTCCCGCAGTTGTTCAGTCCCTATTTCAATCGAGTTTTGCACATTCAACGACTCCGGACCAATTCTGCCACTGACAATGTTTACGATTCCATCCGGGTGATGCTCAAAATCCAGGGGATCAATGCATATTTCGAGCTTTCTTCGAAGACCATCTCTGTCGAGTGCATCTGCTGTAATTCTGGCTTTAGTTTCTTCCTTGTGACTCATTTGAACATTCCTTTTCTCATCATCGACCATGTCAGCCAGGTTTGCCTCAATACCGCTACACAAGTGAAGCCCCAGTGCCCAGATTTTCAATGTTTCTGGTTTCAGCGTAATGCCGATGATTCCACCCTGGCCGTGACCGTATCTCATGAATGTTGTTTCTATGAACATGTCGCTCCACAATCCATTCCAAATTCCAGGTTTATGGCGCATGACGTGTTCACCTGCCAGGAAATGTTGGAGCACAACTGAAGGAAGCGCTTCCATTGCTCTGAGGTACTGTAAGCCATACCTGGCATAGTTGACATGCCCCGCTGCAAAGAAATATGGCATCATTTGACGAAACGCCTCCAGATGCAGCGGCCAATCGCCTTCGCGCTCTGCTCTCACGAACTTCATCATGATGAAAACAGGCTTGATGAATACATCGATCCACAATTTCGATGTCTTGCTTTGAGCTGCTACTTCATCCAGGACAGTATGTAGTTCGTCCATGTTTCCAATAGTGTTGGTTCCCATTAACTTTCTCAGTACCTCTTCAGCAACCAGGCGCATTGCTCGTACGTTTTGTGGGAATTTTTTACCCGACATCATCTTTTGCACACCACCAAATACAGAACTCATCACTTCACTCAGTCCACTCTCTGTCATTAGAGTGCCAATGGAACCGGCAAAACTCATCAATGAGTGCATACCCCCGAGTCGCATAATCACGTTTGAAAATCGATCTGGGTACGTCCAAATCACATTCAACGCGACGCGATACAGCTGCAAGTCGCACGTAAAGACGACAAACTCTTGACCTGTGCTATGCGTGAGATCCTGTGCTCTTGCCAGGGCTGTCATGATTGTATCTGGGTCAGACGGTGTCATATCGATCAATGGTAAGTAGACCGCATTTGTTTCTGGTTTCGGAGAGCATTCTCCTTCACGACTGGCAGCCGTATTGTATCCATTGTATTCCGGACACATTGGCAGAGATACAACGTCTCTCATAAATGTGAAGTCCGCTCGATCTGCCCGAGTTTGCGATAAACACTTCTGAGCCAGAATACGTAATGGTAGTACTGTATTAACTGTGGTATTTCCTGGCATATCTGGCTTCTTTGGTCCTTTGAATCTTTGGATTTCCAGTTCATACTCTATTGGTCTAGCCATGTCAGTCTTCTGTATACGTTCAATTGATGGTGGACTGTTGGATGATGTTTCTGCTTGGTCTGGTTGCGTTAAAAGTAATGCCAGTGAATGCGTAGACTTTTTGCCATTTTGTGAAGATATATCGGCATCAAAATTATCCCCAATCATCTGGACTAATCCAGTTGTTGCGTTTGATACACCTGCCAACTCAATGGCGTGTGTTGCTGCCAGAGCCGCAGACTTCTTGAAACGAAGCACCTCGTCATATGAGCATGTCACACCAAACGCGTGCATCTGCTTTACGAGCGCCTTTGAATCTCGAATCAATATACCGAGAGAAATCTGAAGTTGTGTTGGGTGGTTGGAAAGCGTGTTAGTGATCATAGAACCAATGAGTAGAGCAGGTAGAGTCTTGTCGAGCTTGGGCGACAAGTTTGCTAGCAGATCCAGAACGGTCGTACTCACGGATTGTATAGCCGATTCGGTGTCAATACCTGTGCTATAATGACCCTTATCCACATGGATCCTTTTCACATCAGCTTTGACTGTTTTACTGACGTTGGTGATAGCCACGTCTAAATCATCGTCATCATCATCAACTACTCTGAGAATGTCTGAAGCTTTATTTCTAAACACGATAATGTTAGCAATTCCTGGCGACGACAAGACCAATAAATGTGCACCGAAATGGTCAGATAATTTCTTGATTAACTGTTTACGTGACAAGACCGTGCCCCCATAATCAGTGTAAGCTTGGAATAACTCCACAGAGTGCCAAGTACGTGATTGGTTTTCTTGAACATGAGCAATGAGACATTCCAGTGCACCATCATCTATTTTTGCATCATGTATTGAAGCCGATACGACTGATCTTGGCGACATAAAGGAGGTCCTACATATAAGATGATATCTGCCATCAGCAGCATGTAAATCACTGATCGCCCCACTTACGCGCTCTCTGACACTGGCTGCCCACTTGTCATTACGTTTCTCGCAAACATCCAACACTGACTGCTTAAGCGGTGTTTTCCCACCCGATTCGCCAGTTTCCCGACATAAGTATGCCTCTCGCCACCTACCTGGATTTTTCCTGTCCTTTTCCAAACTACAAGATTCACCGCAAAATATGCAATGCTCTTGAAAGCAAAATGATGCACACAATGAGCGTCTCGTTCTCTTTGGAGAAATGTGTGAAGGTCCGGGTTCGTTCTTTCTTTTGCGACACCTCTGTACATGATGTTTGGATGTGTATGACGAGACACACGTTTTATGACACATTATTGTGTACCCTTTGTTGTTTTGTATTTTTTCTTCAAGGGTTTGGCATATATCATCTTGATATATTTTGCTACATTTGATCATGTTTTCAATTCGGTTCACGCCGCATGTGACCAGTATTTCTTGTTTATTTTCACATTTGAACCTGCAGTTCAAGAAGCACGCTTCCATGACTGTATTCAATTAGTGATTTCGAACGTCAGATCACTATAATCAGACTTTACAGAATTGTAATATATACTCTGATACTACGTCAATAGCTCACAGATGTACCACAATAGTGAACATATATGTGCACATGGGATTTGCATGTAAACCATGGCGTTGTTAACTGTGTATTAACTAATGCTAATTTGGTATGTACACAGCCGTACTCAGTTTATATCATTTCCGTTTGTTTTGCTGAAAACACCGAGAAAAAATACATCGTTGCTAAATGGCGTATTCTTTAAAAGTGAAATCACCGTGAAATATCGTGGTACAGCATGTGCTTGATGATTCAAATGTTAAATGCCCCCGACACATTATATAATAATGCTCAATAGTGATAAATAAATATACAGCGTTGTTGTGGGTCTTACCAGTAATAACGATGCATTTCCAATCGTATATATGTCCTTTTAAAAGATATATAGTCGCGATGCATGCATGCACTTAATAGTTACGGCAAACACGAATCAAATTGTGTAACTATTTCGCTACACGATATGTTTCCGTCGTGTTTTAATACAACAAATACAGCGTTGTTGACATACATGTAAATAAACTTCCAACTACCCGATCCGTGATAGTTGTGTATCCTGGTTGTAGAAAACAAAGTATCTACGATATCAAACAGAGGGGTGTAACTTCATATAATGATTATGACACGATATTCATGCATTAGCCATGCATGTATGTGGTTACTAGTAACATTGTGGGTGCCGCCTTGGAACGGTCAGTTCGTAAAATGGCCAACTGATGGAGAAAATAAATATAACAAAGTTAATTTAAATATTATGTCCATTCACATGCATGTATTATTTAACGTTATTTAGACACGTTGAAGAAAAACTACCAATTCGCTTCGTAAACAAGCTAATATTGCTGGAAAAAAATCACTTCAACAGGGTAGACAAATCGTGGTATACACAAAATTGCTCAAGGGTGCCAAGCTGGCACCCGGCAGTTTCTGAACCTACATGCCCTGAAGTTATCAAATCAACAATAAAAAAAACTTATGACGCGAAATCCAGGTCAAGGTCATATCGGCGAAATATCCGCCGGACTAAAATAAACAGTGTTTACTTCTTCTAGACACAATTCTTAATTGTATTACCAAAGACAGTTAAGAAATAGTGTTTTATTTGGGAATGGGGACACTTGAAAAGTGACGTTTTGCCGAGGTCCGTCAAATGACACCATCACCCAAATGAC
>JBEVXV010001179.1:0-16509 GCA_040505915.1 Sedimenticola sp.
ATGGGATACTTTCATTACATCCCACATCCCACTGATACAACAATAGCATTCAATCTGACTAGATTGTATTATACACATGGCCAATCATATTAATGACTTTTATCATGTCACAATACAATGTCAAATTCATCTGCAACATGACATTAATATTACACAAGCAAGCAATTCGTCAAATATATATCACTAATCTATGGTGAATATGGTACCGGTCGTACCACTCGTCTACCATAACGTGTAGTGACTTCATTTGGCTTATTTTCATCAACATGCGGGACATCGAATGCGTGTTCTGTTACTTCTGTATATGGGTTAGTGTCTCTATGTCGGGCTATTTCGTTGTGTATAGTTTGCTCTTGCCAGTGATTTGGTACACTTTCAGACTCATATGGTTTTAAATGATCAACATGTACAACAATGGGTCGCGTTTTCTGATCTCTTTGGATTTTGTATGTTACACTTGAGAGTTTATTCAGTACTTTGTATGGACCTGTCCAACCTAGCCCAAGTTTTGACCTTACCGCTGGCGGGTACCATCGCCATACAAAACTGTGCGTGGTTTAAGTCCCTTATCATAATTCCGCTTTTGTGTCTGTGCTGACCGTTCCAAGTTCTGGAATGCAAATTCATGTGTCTTTTGCATTATGTGTGACAGCCATTCAATGTATTGTATTTGGCATTCAGTGTCTGTGTGAACTAGTGGATTTCCAGCTACAATATCAATGGGCATTGCGATCTCTCGGTTTAGCATTAGTAAGTTGGGACTGCATCCTGTACTTTCATGTATCGTTGACCTATATGCCATCAGAACAAATGGAATTTGATCGTCCCAATCGGACTGATTGCGATTGACGTACATTGAAAGCATCTGGATAAGAGTTCTATTGGAGCGTTCGACGAGCCCATCTGACTGAGATCAATCCGAAGCATTTCACAGAGACGTGCAAACAGTTTCGACTCAAATTCTCCACCCTGGTCTGAATGGATTTCATCCGGTACACCAAATCTGCTAATGAATTCTGTGATCAGTTTGTCTGCGACTGTAATTGCAGTATGGTCTTTGACAGGATAAGCTTCTGTCCACTTTGTGAAATAGTCACAAACTACAATGATGTATCGATTGCCATTGTCTGAGAGTGGACATTCAAGTATATCAATTGCAATGCGGGAGAGTGGATAACATGGCTTGGACTGCTGTAGTGGAGATCTACCTAAACCAGGACCAGACTTTCTACGACAACACAAATCACACTGCCTTACCCAACGACGGATTTGTGAGGACATACCAGGCCAGAAAAATCTCTTGCGTATGTTATCTATTGTCCTTCTCCTACCTAGGTGACCGGCGGTTTTGTTACAATGGAGTGCTGTGAATATCAGACTGCGCAATTCTACCGGCGCTACGAGTAACAAGTTTGCACTATCATCATTTCCTAATTGCCATTTGTATTTCAGTATTCCATCTTCGATTATCAAAGAATCCCATAGTGACCACATCGTTTTGACCTGACTAGAATCACTGACAATGGTATTTCTCGGCGGCTGATGTGCAAAACTACCTTTCAATTCTATTATACGATTGATACTACTGTCTAGACTCTGCCAGTGTTTGATTTCGTCATTTGACCATGATTGGATCCATTTGAATTCCTGAGTGTTTTCCGTGTCAACGACAGCATTATCACCCAGACCAGATTCTGATTGGTACATTACAGGAGCTGCCTGATGTGTAATAGATGGTAAATCATCTTTGTCACCATCATTGATCTCCTTCTGGTGTGATACTGCGTCTGGCACTACAATGTGATCATTGCGTGCTGTGAGACAGTCCAAACACCCGGGGTTCTTGCATATTCTGTGAGGTTTGCGTGAAAGTGTATCTGCATTTGCATGGGCTTTCCCACGGCGGAATTCAATGTTAAAGTCATATGTGGACAATACAGTAATCCAGCGTGCGATCATTCCTTCAGTGTTTTTGAAGTTCTGGAGCCATTTAAGCGATGAGTGATCAGATCTAACAATGAAATGACGACCCCAAAGGTAATGCCTGAAGAGCTTCACAAAGGTCACTACAGCCAGAAGTTCACGATATGTTGTGCAATATCGTTGCTGTGACTTCGACAATGTTCTGCTAGCATACGCGATTACCTTTTCTTCGCCATCCTGAATTTGGGACAATACTGCACCCAACCCTGTTAAACTGGCATCAGTGTCGAGAATGAAATCTCCGCTTTCGATTGGGTATGCCAGGATTGGTGATGATGTCAGTGTGTGTTTTAGTGTTTCGAATGCTTGTTGACAATCATCTGACCATGCAAATTTTGCGGCCTTGTGTGTGAGCTGAGTGAGTGGATACGCTACTGTGGAAAAATCAGGTACAAAGCGTCTGTAATAGCCTACTAATCCTAGGAAACTTTTGACCTCTGAAATGTTTGTGGGAACTGGCCAATTTGTGATAGTTACTATCTTCTTAGGATCACAAGAGATGCCTGATTCTGAAACGACGTGACCTAGGAAGCTGACCTGTGTTTGGAATAGTGCGCATTTGGATGGCTTTAGCTTCAAGGATGCTGTTCTGAAGCGTTGTAATACTGATTCGAGATTGTATAGTGCCTCTTCAAACGTTTTTCCAAACACTATGACATCATCAAGATAGCACAAACATCTTTCCCAAGTCAAACCTCTGAGAACAAGTTCCATGAGCCTTTCGAACACTGCAGGTGCATTTGACAGTCCATATGGGAGTACCTTGAAATGAAAGAGACCTTTGTGACTAGAGAACGCCATTTTGGGACGATCAGACTCATTAATTTCTGTTTGCCAGTATGCTGAGACCAAATCTAGTGTGCTAAACCATTTTGAACCTGAGAGAGCATCTAACGAATCATCCATTCTCGGTAAGGGGTATGCATCTTTTATTGTTACAGCATTTAGCTTACGATAATCAATACAAAAGCGTATACTCCAGTCCTTCTTAGATACTAACAGAATAGGGGATGACCAAGGACTATTGCTAGGTTCTATGATGTCATTTTCTAACATTTTGTTGATTTCATTTTCAATAACTGTCTTTTGTTTTTGAGCTACCCTTCGAGGTGGAATCTTAATTGGTCTAGCATTACCTGTATCTATAGTATGTTTAACTAGATCTGTTCTACCTAGTTCTCCATCAGGCGACATGAACACATCCTGATACTCTACGATCAACTTCTGTAGCGATTGTTTTTGCTCGCAAGTTAAACTATCCGATGCCTGGTCTAGAAGTGGCTTCAAATGTTCAGGAACATGTGTTTGATGTCCCTTTAAGTCATTTTGCAAGTCTACTTGCTGGACCGTAGTAACTGGAGCTAGACTACCAACTAGTGAATGTTGTTTTAATTGAACTGGTTTCTTGGATACATTTATAACTGAGAATTGTACACTATCTGGGTTAACAACAGCATTTGATACGAGAAGACCCTTTCTGCCCATTGTCTTAAACGGTTCTAACATCATCTCACAATCTGATGTAACCTGACCCTTCACATAGGCCCTTACTACCATTTCAGAATCTGGAGGAATGATAACACCTTTAGACAGTTTCACTCTAGCACATTTCTCAGAATCGTTTCGTTCCAAATCTACTGTTCTATCACCAACATGCAACAGTGCGGACCCTGTTTTAATCCCTATGTCATATTGCTCCAAGAAATCTATCCCAAGTAAGCCTGGCAAATCTATGTTAGCAACAAAGAACTCGTGTTCGAACACCAGATCATCGAGTGAAAATTGCAACACAACTTTTCCTTTGATGTCCAAAGGTGCCCCATCAGCCGTTGTTAACTTTAATGTAGGCCCAATTGGTTGCAATTCCGTATCACCAACTAAAATATCGCCAAGCATACTGTCTGACAAAAGACTTGTTACTGAACCTGTATCAATCAAGAACTTATGTGATTTGCCACTGACTACCGCATTAGCGTATAAACATGAACCTGCTATCCGATTTATCTCAGTGTGTGGCCGTTTTCCCATATTGTCTGTGTCTAAGGCTGACCTTTTGGCCTCAAGTTCAGCCTGTTCTAGTTTTCCGAAGTCGCATTATTCTGATTGGCATTTTTGAAGTTGGGGTTTGTTTCCATTTGTTGCTGCGTTGGCAATGTTTGTTGTGTATTTGTGTACTGTGTTGTTCTAGGCTGTTGGTTATAACTATAACCTTCAGTTGAGCCATGTTGTGGATACACGGGTTGAGATGGATTGTGTGGATGCTTTGTTTTGTGCGGACAATATCTGGCAATGTGACCCTTTGACTGACAATGGAAGCATACGTAGTCTGTGTAGTCTTTCTGTCTCGTTGTGTAATTTGCAGTTTGTCGTTGCACGGTTTGCAACATTGTATTCCATTTTGCCATACAATCATTCAGTGTTTGAATCAAGTTATTTATGTCAGATTCTGTGTGACTGCTTTCTGTTTTGTTAATTTGTTTCTGTTTCAATGTGTGTATACTACTATCGTCTGTATTGGGATGTGGTTTGGTTGGGAATAGTTGACTTCCTTTGACTGCTTCATATTCAACTGTTAATGCAATGGCCTGTTCTACAGTTTTTGGGTGATGGAATATGATGTGCTCTCTTAATTCGGAACTACCAATTCCATGTTAGAATTGTTCAAGGACATTTACTTCTCTGAACTGGTAGGGTATGTCGGAAAATGCTAAGCAAGCTATTCTTCGGAGAGCATAGCCATAGTCAGCAGGCGTTTCATTTTTGCTCCGCTTTCTATTCCGGAACTCACATTTATGAGCGACCCCCCTTTCCTGTGGGTCATATCGCTGAGACAATGTGTTTTTCAAATTTTCATAACTTTGTATCTCAATTGGGTTTAGGTCACCAAGTAATTTTTGTGCTTGACCTCTGAGTGAAATTGCAAGTTGTTGTGCTTTCTCTGTTTCAGACCAATGATTCCACATAGCCACCTGCTCGAAATGTACAATGTAGTCTCGCCATTCAACAGTTCGACCATCAAATTTGTCAGGTTCCTTCTCACGTCTTCTGACATTTGAGAACGGATCTACATGCGTTGTGGCTGAATGCGGAATCGAGTGGTTGACATTGTTTGGAATGTAGGGCAATGGAAAATTGTACATCATATTATGTGCTGTTGCCGTTGTAGTGGGTGGTGTAGTGTATGAATGTATGGTAGATGGAAAAGTGAATGCTGGTATGGTGGGTGTGGTAGTGTAGATTGGTATAGTGTGTGTGGTTGTATGCACTGGTATGGTATGTGGGGTTCTATAAGCTGGTATAGTGGATGAGGTAGTGTATGCTGGCATTGTGGGTGGGGTAGTGTATGCTGGTACTGTGTGTGTGGTATTGTAGGCAGGCATAGTGGATGAGGTAGTGTAAGCTGGTATGGTATGTGTGGTTATGTATGTTGGTATTGTGGGTGGGGTAGTGTATACTGGTATGGTGGGTGGGGTAGCGTAGGCTGTTATTGTGGGTGGGGTAGTGTATACTGGTACATGTGTGGTGGGTCGGGTAGCGTATGCTGGTATGGTGGGTGGGGTAGTGTAGGCTGGTATGGTGGGTGGGGTAGTGTAGGCTGGTATGGTGGGTAGGGTAGTGTAGGCTGGTATGGTGGGTGGGGTTGTGTAGGCTGGTATGGTGGGTGGGGTAGCGTAGGCTGGTATGGTGGGTGGAGTAGTGTAGGCTGGCAAAGTGGTTGAGGCAGTGCAAGCTGGTATGGTGGGTGGAGTAGTGTAGGCTGATATGGTAGGTGGGGTAGTGTAGTGATGGATGCTTGGTGACTGAGTAGTACAGCCTAGCATAGTGGGTGGGATAGTGTATTGTGGAGTGTGAACTTTCCTCCCCTTATCACTCAAGTATTGACTGTATTGAGATGACAACATGTTGTGGTAACTCTCAGTCATATTTGTAATTTGCTCAATTTGGTCAGATAATTGTTTCTCCATACTCGCTTTTCGCTGCGAGCTTGCTGTAGCAGGTGTCTTTGCCATTGCATACAAGTCTGACAGATATTCTTCATCTAATGGTCTAACGTCAATATCTGTCATCATACTCTGTGACCCTATCTGAGTGGGACTTTGTGTGTATGAAGCGTTACTATCATGTTCAGTGTCTGCATGCAATCGGGTACGTCGTTGTGTTATGAACTTATCGGTTATACTATTATCATCAGACATGTTTCTATTCTAGTAAAACGGACGAGCCCCCAAAATTATGTAACGGGCACTGGACAAGCCCCTAAAATTATGTCACTTGTACTGGCCAAATCGCGTCTATTCCAGTGACCGAAACACGTGTGTTTATGGACAGTGTAGGCAAGCTGGCAGTTAAACATATAAACTCAGACGGACGGACAGACTGCCTGACATATGGCTGTACTGGCGTACGTACGGACGGACAAAGCAACTTAACTGTGACCCTGCCAGTGCTTGCCCTGCCCATTCAACACATGGTTCACTTCTAGAGTCTGTCTGATGATAGGAGTTATAATCAAGATTGGAGTGGTTTCATACTTTTAATATGGTGAATTTACAATAGATCTAGGAACATTACTGTGTAATACAGAAAGTGTGCACTGTAGCCAATACTGAGGTCGATAGCCCAATTAATTGGACGTGGAAGTTCCTACATACTACTAATTATGAGGAAAGTTGGCACATGTTCATATATCAGGTATGGTGATACCTTTAATAACAGAAAACACGGCCCAGTATGGTTATGCCGTAGTCTATTTACCATCGGAAAATATAATCAGCTTAATGGTTTCCAGAAAAATGATGCACACATTATATATAAATAATAAAGTAAAGTAGATAACTAAATATTGATGCAATATTTAGTTACTACAATGTATATCAACTGAACGTGAATAGTATGGTAATTTATATCAGACAGTGTCACGAGAAAACAAGCATTATGCCATTTGAAACGTTTTTATGACGACGTAGTGCAAACATGGAAAGAGTGGTATACAAGTGTCGTATCATGGCATTACACATCTGGACATATGAGGGCATCGCCCTTACATTCCCCCCTCCTATATCAATATTACACAAAAGTGTAATATTAATATATAAAACATGTCCAGATATGCACGACCTGTCACTGAATATTTACGATATAAAAAAAAAATTGTAATGAAAAACAATGAAAAGTAGAATTGTGTCCTTCATAAATATGTAATAGAAGTCATTTGAATTTCATCCATGCCGGTTTCACTGTGAAAGTTGGCTCCCCGGTGGCGCTGTATGACATGACTTCATCACGCGTGTTGTATACGTCTTTTTGTAGTGATTGTGTGACCTCCTCTACTTCCATCCGCTCTCGTTGTGCAGCCGCACGTCCACTGACATTCAGCTTTGATGCTCTCTTGGGGCATAGACTCTCAGCAGGATCGATATAGTGTTTATTATTCTCCTTCACTGTTTGACAACTGGTCGCACTGTCATAGTCCGGATGTTTTGTTGCGTGCTTCATTATGAGACCTCGTGCTGGGGTTTTGTAGGTACAGCTAACCGTACCTTTACTATACCCACATACGAATAGTTTGACTTCAGGGCGGTGGTACTTAGTCCAGTGTTTGGTTAGGGTGTTAAATGAGTTGTATGTGTGTGCTCCGCATTCTGCAACGGTACACGCCATGTCCTGCTCGAACTCGGGCCGCAGATCATAGTCCAGGGACTGCAGGTCGTCGTCGGACACGTGGACGGACAACTCTAATCCAAGCGGATCCTTACGGCGTGACATGACAACTGGAATATTCAGAAAAATATATATTGAGTATGGTATGATATAAATGGAAAAGCCGAATCATCGATCCACACAGCATCCCTCCATCACCCACATCCAACAGCAGGATATATACTTTTATGAATGGCAGTGATAGACACATGGTGTGTGTAAGGGTAACTCAGTACTCTGGATGGTAACATATGCCAAACAACCTTCCAGATAGTCTGGATAATATAGTTCACTTTACGCAGCAAATGCACAAGGATCAACGTTATAATGATGAATGTCAAGTACTCAGGTACGCCACACATGCGCAGTCCACATCAGACCGTAGAGTACAAGATATTCAAGATATTCAACAGATAAAAGACATGATACTTCCGCTTGATAATAACACATCTGATGAATATCAATAGCGAGCATCCTAAACAGGTTTGTATCGTACATGTATGTGGAAACATCAAGCGATATATTAGCGACTGTCACATTATGTGAGTCAACTACGCTGACTATCCACTACGTACGAATGTTGTTATAACAGATCAGGTGGATGTACATACATACTTCACTTGAAGACGAGTGCATGAAGCTATTGACATACTACAATTATCGTCCCATGTTTAACTCATGTTCCGATCGATGCCAAACATCATCTCCAGCCAAAGTATAGTACACTACAAATATGAGTACATGTATGATAATATGAGTCGCAAATTGCTAATAGTCAGAGCAAACAGACTGTCTATGAAACATTGACTATGTAATCGTTACATATTCAAATCATGTAGTGATACGTCAACTATCATATATAACAGATTCCGTAAGACAAATGACAAATAACGATTGCGACTATTGAATCAGCAAACAGTTGTTCTTAGTATGTTTCGCAACGGACAATAATTAGGTAAATATGAACAAATAGCAAATGTTTAACCCTTAAACATGTAAAAAGACGCACAAAATACCCCTGTTTAACCCGAAAAAGAAAATAATAAAAAAAAAAATACCCCTTGTTTAAACCTCAACCAAAAAAAAACGCGACTTTCCAACCATCAACCTCAATATCAGCCACAGTGCAACAACTTTACATTAATATTTTACGAATTGCTTGCTGAACAATTATATTGATACATAGCATATACATCTATTTACATATAAAAAAAATAATGGGATACTTTCATTACATCCCACATCCCACTGATACAACAATAGCATTCAATCTGACTAGATTGTATTATACACATGGCCAATCATATTAATGACTTTTATCATGTCACAATACAATGTCAAATTCATCTGCAACATGACATTAATATTACACAAGCAAGCAATTCGTCAAATATATATCACTAATCTATGGTGAATATGGTACCGGTCGTACCACTCGTCTACCATAACGTGTAGTGACTTCATTTGGCTTATTTTCATCAACATGCGGGACATCGAATGCGTGTTCTGTTACTTCTGTATATGGGTTAGTGTCTCTATGTCGGGCTATTTCGTTGTGTATAGTTTGCTCTTGCCAGTGATTTGGTACACTTTCAGACTCATATGGTTTTAAATGATCAACATGTACAACAATGGGTCGCGTTTTCTGATCTCTTTGGATTTTGTATGTTACACTTGAGAGTTTATTCAGTACTTTGTATGGACCTGTCCAACCTAGCCCAAGTTTTGACCTTACCGCTGGCGGGTACCATCGCCATACAAAACTGTGCGTGGTTTAAGTCCCTTATCATAATTCCGCTTTTGTGTCTGTGCTGACCGTTCCAAGTTCTGGAATGCAAATTCATGTGTCTTTTGCATTATGTGTGACAGCCATTCAATGTATTGTATTTGGCATTCAGTGTCTGTGTGAACTAGTGGATTTCCAGCTACAATATCAATGGGCATTGCGATCTCTCGGTTTAGCATTAGTAAGTTGGGACTGCATCCTGTACTTTCATGTATCGTTGACCTATATGCCATCAGAACAAATGGAATTTGATCGTCCCAATCGGACTGATTGCGATTGACGTACATTGAAAGCATCTGGATAAGAGTTCTATTGGAGCGTTCGACGAGCCCATCTGACTGAGATCAATCCGAAGCATTTCACAGAGACGTGCAAACAGTTTCGACTCAAATTCTCCACCCTGGTCTGAATGGATTTCATCCGGTACACCAAATCTGCTAATGAATTCTGTGATCAGTTTGTCTGCGACTGTAATTGCAGTATGGTCTTTGACAGGATAAGCTTCTGTCCACTTTGTGAAATAGTCACAAACTACAATGATGTATCGATTGCCATTGTCTGAGAGTGGACATTCAAGTATATCAATTGCAATGCGGGAGAGTGGATAACATGGCTTGGACTGCTGTAGTGGAGATCTACCTAAACCAGGACCAGACTTTCTACGACAACACAAATCACACTGCCTTACCCAACGACGGATTTGTGAGGACATACCAGGCCAGAAAAATCTCTTGCGTATGTTATCTATTGTCCTTCTCCTACCTAGGTGACCGGCGGTTTTGTTACAATGGAGTGCTGTGAATATCAGACTGCGCAATTCTACCGGCGCTACGAGTAACAAGTTTGCACTATCATCATTTCCTAATTGCCATTTGTATTTCAGTATTCCATCTTCGATTATCAAAGAATCCCATAGTGACCACATCGTTTTGACCTGACTAGAATCACTGACAATGGTATTTCTCGGCGGCTGATGTGCAAAACTACCTTTCAATTCTATTATACGATTGATACTACTGTCTAGACTCTGCCAGTGTTTGATTTCGTCATTTGACCATGATTGGATCCATTTGAATTCCTGAGTGTTTTCCGTGTCAACGACAGCATTATCACCCAGACCAGATTCTGATTGGTACATTACAGGAGCTGCCTGATGTGTAATAGATGGTAAATCATCTTTGTCACCATCATTGATCTCCTTCTGGTGTGATACTGCGTCTGGCACTACAATGTGATCATTGCGTGCTGTGAGACAGTCCAAACACCCGGGGTTCTTGCATATTCTGTGAGGTTTGCGTGAAAGTGTATCTGCATTTGCATGGGCTTTCCCACGGCGGAATTCAATGTTAAAGTCATATGTGGACAATACAGTAATCCAGCGTGCGATCATTCCTTCAGTGTTTTTGAAGTTCTGGAGCCATTTAAGCGATGAGTGATCAGATCTAACAATGAAATGACGACCCCAAAGGTAATGCCTGAAGAGCTTCACAAAGGTCACTACAGCCAGAAGTTCACGATATGTTGTGCAATATCGTTGCTGTGACTTCGACAATGTTCTGCTAGCATACGCGATTACCTTTTCTTCGCCATCCTGAATTTGGGACAATACTGCACCCAACCCTGTTAAACTGGCATCAGTGTCGAGAATGAAATCTCCGCTTTCGATTGGGTATGCCAGGATTGGTGATGATGTCAGTGTGTGTTTTAGTGTTTCGAATGCTTGTTGACAATCATCTGACCATGCAAATTTTGCGGCCTTGTGTGTGAGCTGAGTGAGTGGATACGCTACTGTGGAAAAATCAGGTACAAAGCGTCTGTAATAGCCTACTAATCCTAGGAAACTTTTGACCTCTGAAATGTTTGTGGGAACTGGCCAATTTGTGATAGTTACTATCTTCTTAGGATCACAAGAGATGCCTGATTCTGAAACGACGTGACCTAGGAAGCTGACCTGTGTTTGGAATAGTGCGCATTTGGATGGCTTTAGCTTCAAGGATGCTGTTCTGAAGCGTTGTAATACTGATTCGAGATTGTATAGTGCCTCTTCAAACGTTTTTCCAAACACTATGACATCATCAAGATAGCACAAACATCTTTCCCAAGTCAAACCTCTGAGAACAAGTTCCATGAGCCTTTCGAACACTGCAGGTGCATTTGACAGTCCATATGGGAGTACCTTGAAATGAAAGAGACCTTTGTGACTAGAGAACGCCATTTTGGGACGATCAGACTCATTAATTTCTGTTTGCCAGTATGCTGAGACCAAATCTAGTGTGCTAAACCATTTTGAACCTGAGAGAGCATCTAACGAATCATCCATTCTCGGTAAGGGGTATGCATCTTTTATTGTTACAGCATTTAGCTTACGATAATCAATACAAAAGCGTATACTCCAGTCCTTCTTAGATACTAACAGAATAGGGGATGACCAAGGACTATTGCTAGGTTCTATGATGTCATTTTCTAACATTTTGTTGATTTCATTTTCAATAACTGTCTTTTGTTTTTGAGCTACCCTTCGAGGTGGAATCTTAATTGGTCTAGCATTACCTGTATCTATAGTATGTTTAACTAGATCTGTTCTACCTAGTTCTCCATCAGGCGACATGAACACATCCTGATACTCTACGATCAACTTCTGTAGCGATTGTTTTTGCTCGCAAGTTAAACTATCCGATGCCTGGTCTAGAAGTGGCTTCAAATGTTCAGGAACATGTGTTTGATGTCCCTTTAAGTCATTTTGCAAGTCTACTTGCTGGACCGTAGTAACTGGAGCTAGACTACCAACTAGTGAATGTTGTTTTAATTGAACTGGTTTCTTGGATACATTTATAACTGAGAATTGTACACTATCTGGGTTAACAACAGCATTTGATACGAGAAGACCCTTTCTGCCCATTGTCTTAAACGGTTCTAACATCATCTCACAATCTGATGTAACCTGACCCTTCACATAGGCCCTTACTACCATTTCAGAATCTGGAGGAATGATAACACCTTTAGACAGTTTCACTCTAGCACATTTCTCAGAATCGTTTCGTTCCAAATCTACTGTTCTATCACCAACATGCAACAGTGCGGACCCTGTTTTAATCCCTATGTCATATTGCTCCAAGAAATCTATCCCAAGTAAGCCTGGCAAATCTATGTTAGCAACAAAGAACTCGTGTTCGAACACCAGATCATCGAGTGAAAATTGCAACACAACTTTTCCTTTGATGTCCAAAGGTGCCCCATCAGCCGTTGTTAACTTTAATGTAGGCCCAATTGGTTGCAATTCCGTATCACCAACTAAAATATCGCCAAGCATACTGTCTGACAAAAGACTTGTTACTGAACCTGTATCAATCAAGAACTTATGTGATTTGCCACTGACTACCGCATTAGCGTATAAACATGAACCTGCTATCCGATTTATCTCAGTGTGTGGCCGTTTTCCCATATTGTCTGTGTCTAAGGCTGACCTTTTGGCCTCAAGTTCAGCCTGTTCTAGTTTTCCGAAGTCGCATTATTCTGATTGGCATTTTTGAAGTTGGGGTTTGTTTCCATTTGTTGCTGCGTTGGCAATGTTTGTTGTGTATTTGTGTACTGTGTTGTTCTAGGCTGTTGGTTATAACTATAACCTTCAGTTGAGCCATGTTGTGGATACACGGGTTGAGATGGATTGTGTGGATGCTTTGTTTTGTGCGGACAATATCTGGCAATGTGACCCTTTGACTGACAATGGAAGCATACGTAGTCTGTGTAGTCTTTCTGTCTCGTTGTGTAATTTGCAGTTTGTCGTTGCACGGTTTGCAACATTGTATTCCATTTTGCCATACAATCATTCAGTGTTTGAATCAAGTTATTTATGTCAGATTCTGTGTGACTGCTTTCTGTTTTGTTAATTTGTTTCTGTTTCAATGTGTGTATACTACTATCGTCTGTATTGGGATGTGGTTTGGTTGGGAATAGTTGACTTCCTTTGACTGCTTCATATTCAACTGTTAATGCAATGGCCTGTTCTACAGTTTTTGGGTGATGGAATATGATGTGCTCTCTTAATTCGGAACTACCAATTCCATGTTAGAATTGTTCAAGGACATTTACTTCTCTGAACTGGTAGGGTATGTCGGAAAATGCTAAGCAAGCTATTCTTCGGAGAGCATAGCCATAGTCAGCAGGCGTTTCATTTTTGCTCCGCTTTCTATTCCGGAACTCACATTTATGAGCGACCCCCCTTTCCTGTGGGTCATATCGCTGAGACAATGTGTTTTTCAAATTTTCATAACTTTGTATCTCAATTGGGTTTAGGTCACCAAGTAATTTTTGTGCTTGACCTCTGAGTGAAATTGCAAGTTGTTGTGCTTTCTCTGTTTCAGACCAATGATTCCACATAGCCACCTGCTCGAAATGTACAATGTAGTCTCGCCATTCAACAGTTCGACCATCAAATTTGTCAGGTTCCTTCTCACGTCTTCTGACATTTGAGAACGGATCTACATGCGTTGTGGCTGAATGCGGAATCGAGTGGTTGACATTGTTTGGAATGTAGGGCAATGGAAAATTGTACATCATATTATGTGCTGTTGCCGTTGTAGTGGGTGGTGTAGTGTATGAATGTATGGTAGATGGAAAAGTGAATGCTGGTATGGTGGGTGTGGTAGTGTAGATTGGTATAGTGTGTGTGGTTGTATGCACTGGTATGGTATGTGGGGTTCTATAAGCTGGTATAGTGGATGAGGTAGTGTATGCTGGCATTGTGGGTGGGGTAGTGTATGCTGGTACTGTGTGTGTGGTATTGTAGGCAGGCATAGTGGATGAGGTAGTGTAAGCTGGTATGGTATGTGTGGTTATGTATGTTGGTATTGTGGGTGGGGTAGTGTATACTGGTATGGTGGGTGGGGTAGCGTAGGCTGTTATTGTGGGTGGGGTAGTGTATACTGGTACATGTGTGGTGGGTCGGGTAGCGTATGCTGGTATGGTGGGTGGGGTAGTGTAGGCTGGTATGGTGGGTGGGGTAGTGTAGGCTGGTATGGTGGGTAGGGTAGTGTAGGCTGGTATGGTGGGTGGGGTTGTGTAGGCTGGTATGGTGGGTGGGGTAGCGTAGGCTGGTATGGTGGGTGGAGTAGTGTAGGCTGGCAAAGTGGTTGAGGCAGTGCAAGCTGGTATGGTGGGTGGAGTAGTGTAGGCTGATATGGTAGGTGGGGTAGTGTAGTGATGGATGCTTGGTGACTGAGTAGTACAGCCTAGCATAGTGGGTGGGATAGTGTATTGTGGAGTGTGAACTTTCCTCCCCTTATCACTCAAGTATTGACTGTATTGAGATGACAACATGTTGTGGTAACTCTCAGTCATATTTGTAATTTGCTCAATTTGGTCAGATAATTGTTTCTCCATACTCGCTTTTCGCTGCGAGCTTGCTGTAGCAGGTGTCTTTGCCATTGCATACAAGTCTGACAGATATTCTTCATCTAATGGTCTAACGTCAATATCTGTCATCATACTCGCGCTGTCCGACCTGGATCTACACCGGTTTCGGCGATAGACCTGATTGTCTTGTGTATTTATTACATCCCATTGTCCCCGCCCGGCCGACTTGTGCATTACATGTGACTGCCATACCTACATGTACAACCAGGGTACACCCGGGTCGGACTGTGTACCGTCCGAGCGCTCGACATGATGGGTAATACCGTGCTATAGCGTCCCGGCCAGACTGTATCGCAATTCTCGACCGCTACGGGGTTTACATCTGTGTGTGCACGATGTCTTACGTGGTGCGACATTTGCCGGCCATTTCTCCGGACTACATCGTGAAGGACAAAGTAGAGAATACGGTATCTTTCACGCTGATGGGCCGAGTATCGGCTTCTCCCATGGATCTGCTCGAGTTGTTGTGCGAGAAGGACATCCCTGCTACGGAGGTAATATCTTTATATAAGACTAGTGAAAGCGCAAATAGCTTCTCAGTGACCTTCAGGACAAGTGAAACTGTTTCCATGGTTGAGAAGCTCATGGTTTTGTGTAATGACCGGTTTCGGTTTCATGTGTCCGCGCTCGGCAGACAAGTGTTGAGCATCCGAGTTCATTGGCTACCGGATTATGTAGACAACTCCTTACTTACAGCTGTGTTCTCTCAATATGGAACTATCATTGACATTACTGATACAACTGTAGACTATAAGCAGATGACTATCGGCACTGGTACACGGGTAGTTACTATTGAGACGGATGAGGTGTTGAAGCGTCATATTCCGCATTTGCTTCATTTTGAGTGTGGGCAAAAGGTTTTGCTGACGATGCAGGGGAGGCCACCCCTGTGCCTCAGGTGTCATGAGGTGGGGCATATTAGGCGATCGTGTCCCAATGGCGCCATGAACCTTACATATTCTCGCGCAGTCTTTTCCCAGGCCCGCCCGACATTACCACCTGGTGTTCCAGCATCTACGGAGAACCGGCCGGTGAATCGGCCCAGTGCTGCTTCGGACCAGGCATCTCGTCCTTCGGGTGATTCGTCCGCCGTCGATGTATCGTCTGCGAAGTTGCCTACGTCAACCGTCGCAACCGTACAAGACGTCGCCGATGACCTTGCCACGTCGGAATCGGATGACGATCGGATGGATCATTCGTCCCAAGGTATGAAGCGCAGAGCTTCAAGTTCTTCAGACGATTTCATTACACCTAATCGTACGGCCAAGAAGTCGTCCCAGATTGATAGCTCCGTGAAAGTGTCGAACACATTCACGGCTCTATTTACACAGTCTGGGGCGGCTTCTGGCCAAGACGATGACGTGTTAGACACCATGGAGTTGGAGGGCCCTTGAGTTGTCACTCGTTTGCCCATGTTTTCTCTGATACGGACTGAATAATGGACTATGATTTAGAGATTACGATTTGGTATACAATTGCCCTGGTTGGATTACGACAATTGCCCTCTTTATGGACTATGAGACAGCCTAGTGGCCTACATACACACAACCCTAATGGGTGGAATACGATTGTATTTTCAGTATCAATTTTAGTATTTTTAATGCATTTGAAACATGTGTATTTTTCTT
>JBEVXV010001180.1:0-28836 GCA_040505915.1 Sedimenticola sp.
TTTCCCTTCTTATGCCCCCCCCCCCAGAAAATATCTGGGGGCATATTGTTTTTGCCCTGTCTGTTGGTTTGTTTGTTTGTGTGTTTGTTTGTTTGTTTGTCCGCTACTTTAACATTGCCTATAACTTTGGAACCATTGGAGGTACAAACTTTATACTACATGTACTAGGCATGTATATATAACCCATGAGGGTGCACATTTTGATGGGTCATTTGTCAAGTTCAAAGGTCAATTTAAAGGTCAAAATTGCCCACGAGGGGGGCATAGTGTTTCACAAACACAGCTTGCTAAATTATTTTTTTCTACATAATTTATGGCAAATGTTGCTGCAAGGGGAGACATCCGTTTTTGTCTCGCCTGCGAAGCAGAAGCGAGACATAGGTTCTGCTTTTCCGTAGTTGGCGGCGGCGGCGTTGGCGGCGGCGGCGTCAACAATATTTTAAAAGTCAATTCTTTCAAGTCAAGTCAATTCTACTTCTACTTGTGGTACGGTTATGAAACATCACACATGCATACATATCTATCACTACTACACCATTATGAGACATATAGGCCACTGTTACCTACATTTGTTGTGTTTCTGTTAAAGTTAAAGTTGTTGGTCAAGTCTTTTTTTCTGTCTTTGCTTGGTGTATAGCCATGCAACTTCATACAGGCATGCATATGTATGGGTGCAGCTTGCTTATGCATGATCTAGGTCACTTTGACCTACATTTTCTGCATTTCTGACTTGAAATAACTTAGTTATTTATGGCTTAACAATCGACGTTAAAGTTTTTGGTCAAGTATTTGTTTTTCTGTCTTTGCTTGCTGTATGCAACTTCATACATACATGCATGCATATGTATGAGTGCAGCTTGCTTATGCACGATCTAGGTCACTTTGACCTACATTTCTTGCATTTCTGACTGAAGCGAGACATAGGTTCTGCTTTTCCGTATTACTGATATGCCTTTATAGTCGACAGGCCTCGACAGGCGAGACGTCTAATTCCGCCGAATTCTTGTTATTGAAGAAAACCTTTCTATTTTTTTATATTCATGAGTTATCAGATTTTTCTTATGATTGTTCAAGACTGAATGAGTTAAAAGTTGAAATACAACAAAGTTCATTACTAAATTTTCCACACGGAAGAGACATTTGTTTGTATTTTTTAAATAAAAGAAGCCTTTCAGTTTAACTACTAATAATTTGTACCTGTATTTGTCTTCAGGTTTGAACGTACAATGGAAGAGTTTTGGGCCTATGAGTTCCTGTCGTCGCGGAATGTCAGCCAGACAGTAATTCAAAACATGATAGATGGCAAGGTAATTGGTTACGAATACTTAAGAACTGTTATAACTACACATCCCTCTGCTTATGTTTGATTGTTAGGGACCCATTTCAAGAAAAAAAGTAAGAACTAATCACAATTATACTTGAACTAACGTCCATATCGACAGACTTGTAACCAACGGACTTTTACATGTACTTTTGGAGTTTTTGTAAATCGGTTAAAATGTTGAATTGTAAAATAAATAAAGAGGTCAGGTAAAGCTTCACTGATGTCCTTTTGTCGCAAATAGCCAATACATGTACATTTTTCTGAATCCCATACGCGCCCCCAATTTTGGGGAGCTTTCCCTGGAAGGACGTTAAACGTATCACACACCATTAAAAGCCACTAGCATGAGTAACTTTTATTAAAACACGGTCACGACGTCATTCCATTGTACTCGTAGAACTGTATTTTTAATATTGGACTCGTTTGTATAGGTCGGAGTCCAATATTGTTTGTGTGTAGTCCAATATTTTTTTAATATTGGACTGCATGTATAATATTGGACTACATGCATAATATTGGACTACACGACATGTCGTTCGAGTAAAACCCAACACATGGGCCGGGTATAGATAAAAATCTAGTGATGCAATGTGTAAGGATAAAAACATTGCATAAATTATGGGGTATCTCTGCGAGCTAAGTCGAACAGAAGACAGACTGGTCATTTATATGCAGCCAAATATAGACAGAACATAATAGATACTAGTACAGATCAGTCATACCTTACATTTCGCTAGTTTCACTCATTTAAGGTATGACTTCATCCTTCTTTAAAGTTGCTATAACCGTATAATTGTCGATTTAGAGCACTTTCTCATTTTTTTTCTTGCAGTAAAAAAGTATTTTTCCCATATACCTATGACTTGATTGAACACGAAACAGCGAACATTGCAGGTCTAAATATTCCGTGCTAATTACTAGAACTTAATGAACATTTTGAAATTTCAGTCATCCTATATATGAATTATTTATATAAAATCAGGGCACGAACAACAACGTATACGCTGAGAGTAATTCATGTCACGTGTTAAGGCTGAGTCAAATTGTGAGATCAAATGTCACGACCACACTTCTGGACGTGAAAACGAAAAATTCACGAGTTGTCGTCGAAAAACGTCGAAAGATACGGTTAGAGCAACTTTAAAATTGGGAGCAAATTGAAATGTGTTTTTGTTCTTGACCTTTCAAGCGATCTAGACTCCGTAGGCATTTAAGAATATGTTAGATGTACGTAGAAAATATTAATAATGATTGTGCATATGTAAAAAAAACATGATCTTACATCTTGATGAGTAATATAATTGCCATTTATCCAGAAATCAGCAAAAATCAACAAATCATATTTCGCCCTATGTTTTCTGGATACATCGCAATTATATTACTCATCAGGATGTAAGATCATGTTTTTACATATGCACAATCATTATTAATGTTTTGTTCGTACATGTTACACATGTTTATGTGCCTATGGTGTCTAGATCATGAACAAAAACACATTTCAATTTGCTCCTCATTTTAAAGAAGGATACATTCATACCTTAAATGAGTGAAACTAACGAAATGTAAGATATAACAGGTCTACACTAAATAGATACAATGCTTTAAAATTCATTGTGTGATGAATGCACTCAACTGCTCAAGCGAATGCGTTATAGCGACAATTCTAGATAGCAAATATGTTTATGTTTGTCAGCGGCGGAAGCAAAAATAACCATCCAATAGGTCCAGTGAATATACTTGCAATGTAAATGCTAACATTTGCGTCAATGTAACAGAATAATTTGACGATAATTTTGTGCTAATTTTATCCATTTCTTCATAAAAATATAGGAATGGGTCAGTGGTGCAGCGATATTACGACACCACGATAACGATAATGCGATACCACGATAACGATAACGCGATACTACGATAATGATAGTACAACACCACGATAACGATAATACGATGACACGATAACGCGATACTATAATGCCACAATAATGATATCACGAGATACTACCATAGCGATAGTACGACGGCACGATAACGATACCGCGGTATTATATCGCGTTATCGATATCTTGCCGTCGTGGGATCGTTATCGTGGTATCGCGTTATCGTTATCGTGGTGTCGTACTATCGCGATATCGCTATCGTGGTATCGTTGTATCGCGTTTTCGTTATCGTGGTATCGCATTATCGTTATTTTGACCCTTGACCTTTAAGGATGACATTGACTGACGAGTCACCCCTAAAAATGTGCGCCATTATGGGTTGTATATGCATACCTAGTATTAAGTCTGTACCTGGCATGGTTTCAAAGATATAGACAATGTTAAATTTTGACCTTTATTGTGACATTTGACCTTGAAGAATGACCTTGACCTTGACGATTCGCCCCTAAAAATGTGCGGCCTTATGGGTTGCATTTACATGCCTAGTATTACGTCCCTGGCATGGTTCCAAAGATATAGACAATGTTAAAGTTGCGGACGGACAAACAAACACACAAACAAACAAACAAACAGACAAACACACGCGCTCGTGATATATTCATTATACGATTGACCTCCAACCAGTGATGTATAAAGCAATAAATCACTGGCAGCGCGAATCTATTTCTTAACTATGTTTTTAACAGATTGACAGCGAAGCAGTAGATGCAATGACCGACGAAAACCTGAAATGGTACCTTTCGGCATACGGAGACCGGGTTTCTTTCTTTGCGTATGCCCGGATTATATTAAGGGATCGCAACGTAAATCCAGGTAAGTTGATGTAACTGTTTATTTGTTATGTTACTCTTTAGCTTAAAGCCACACGACGCCTCAATTTTGGAATAAAATGCGTGTTCATACTAATTAAACATACAGTACGTTCAGAATGCGAGCAATGACGTCCTATGATCGCCTGACAATGATTGCTTTCTTTAATTATCAGTTAATTAAAGTGTCAACAATTAATTTTCAAATCTCTATAATTTCATTCAAATCCGTTTTTTCACATTATGCCCCTTGTTCTCTTGAACGATCAATTGTGCACCCTAAGTATCGAGTTTTAATGTTAAAAAATGGCTAAATGTGTTTAGAAATGATATTATAAGGAACATATACCAATTTTACTACAATATTTTGGAAACCGGCATAGAAATTGACAAAATAGTGACAGTAAAGTTTCTTTTTTTGCTCAGTATCGTTATACATGTAGCACAAACAAGACTGTGTGTGAACCCATATCAATTTTAACGCCTGCTTGAGCTCATTTGCGAAGTTGTTAGGATTTTTATTCAGTTGTTTTTATCAAAAATCAAAGTACTACCTCTGTTTAAGAAATACTATTTCGTTTAAGCACAATCAAATTTGAGTTTTAGATGAGGCGATACAAAGTAGTTTGCGAAACACAGGTATTTGCACACACATCTGTACAATTTTCGATACGGATTGTATTGGAGGATGTGGGACAGTACACCTTAGTATTATATCTTAATATTACCATCAATGTCTATGTAATTCTGTCAGGCCAAACAAAGTTACTGTCAGGAAGTTGTGTCAGCCTGTTTGCGTCTACAATTCTTTGGTTTGGGGTGTTTACTAGTACAGTTATGTGCATTGAACATTTGGCTAATATGTGTCTCTTTTTTCTCTCCATAACAGAGTCAGATGGCATGCAGCCCAGAAGAGATGGTAAGTTAAGCAGATAAACATTAACTTTGAGCGACGCTAAGACCTGAAAAATAGCTTTGTTTTGTTGTATAACCTTTAGCAACGTTGATGCGATGTCATCGAAAAAAGTAAGACGTCTCTAAACTTTACACGAGTTGGTTAGAAGGCGTGCTACTTCCATATTTGCTTATTATCCCCTCGCCAACGGCGAAAGCGGATATAGCGTTAGTCCATGTGCGTGCGTCCGTGCGTCCGTCCGTTAGGGTCAGGATTAGGGTAGGGTTAGTCACATAACCCTCATTCCGTGAGAACGTCCGTCCGTGCGTCCGTCCGTTACACTTTAGCAAATGCGTTAACCTTCATCTATATTGAATAACTCTGGAAATACTTGATATTGTTTCATGATATTTGGCCACAATGTTTATCTGCATATAAAAGCTTCAAATATATGGGACCCAGTACCCACACCCAAGGTCAAGGTCACGGAATCGGACTTAGAATATTTTTTTAGAATATCACGTTTAGCAAATGCGTTGACCTAAATTGATGTTTGAGTTATTCAGTTAGCCTTTGCTTTACTATCAAGGCTGCCAGCGAGGGGATTAGCTTAGCGCTAGCGATGCGCTTCTTATTTATTTTTCAAATATTCATACGCTGTGAGAATAAAGCGTCATCTAGCGCCATGTGGTAAAAACTATTAAAACACGACATTTTCAGCCCCTGGAAGACCACGATAACGACTGATTTTAATAAACAAAACACGAATGTGTTCCTCTCATAAATATGTACACTCAGCCAAAGTTCTAACATATCACTGCGACTTAAGGGTGTTATTGAAACGGTTGAAACCGCAAGTTTTTGTCAATACATAAATTATATAATTTTCACAAGATACACAATGCGTCAATGACGTTAACATGGTATCTGACAGTGTACATCATTGCGAATGTTCGTGTGATTTAACAGTACAATCCCCATTCTTTACATGGTTTATGTGTTTCTTTCTGTTCGGTCGATGATCAACAAATAACCCATATCGTGATGTCACGTTCGCAGAGATTAAAACGCCAATACTACAAATCAAAGCAAATCTAACCTTACAGATAGAATATAAATGGTTTACTTTAGTCTAACAGCACCTGTGAAGAAAACGTGAATTTGAAAAGTGATCGGTAAGAACATTGGCTGAGTGTATGTACACATGCCATTCTTTTTTCGAAACCACCATACTGCTATATGTTAGATCAAGTTTGTGGCTACGAAATCGATAAATATCAGCTAAATGTCGTGACGTCAGGCGGGCTGCGAGCGAAACACAAACAATCCCAAATAAACGCTTAAATAGCAAAATGCACCTAACTCTACACCCACTCACATAGGCATTATAAATAGTTTGCACTGTAATCTAACCTCCCTATATACCCCCAAAAGCAAACTGCAGTCAGACAACATACGAACACAGAAAGTATAATGCATAATAACACACTACAACCACCCCATCCCTCGGAAGAGGGCGCCCGGACCTAATAGGGAGCAGGGGCGTAAAAACTTATAAATAATAATAATAATGGCCACACTGAGGGCGGGTCGATAGCCGAGCGTGTAGTGCCCTTGACTACGGACCCAGGGGTCAATCCCGGGCCTCGGTGTTTCAGAATTACTTTCTAGTATTTCCCTGCCCACAGTCTTTCGGATGAGACGGGACAAATCGATGTCTACTGTATCAGTGCTATCCACTGGGCAGTATAAAGAACCATAGTGGTCGAAGTAGATAGTAGACCCTATGTATCCGCATCCCCCTCTCTCTGGGGACAACAATATGCATTGCAATATATAAAACTGTCTGCTGGAGCATTTAAATTTACCTCCAGTTACAAATGACAGTGTGTGATTGGCTGAGAGCAAATAAGTTGCCTTATGAATCATAATAGATTAACCTTTGTTCTTACAAATAGACGCAGCAGTTTAAAACTTGGTTGCGAATATATCTCACGAAGCCGCACAGTTTTAACTGAAAAGTCAATGTCATCATTCTTCAAGTTGAAGGTCAAGTCTTGGTCAAAGTTAACTAGCAAACACATGCATGTTATATTTTTCAGGAGCAGTGGTCAGGGGTCCCCATCGCCATGGCAACAAGCACGCCAAAAGGTCATCCAGGAAGTTGGAGCTTGGTTGGTGGAACCAAGACCTTCGAACCAGGCTCCACAAACAAGTCCGAACGACCAACGGAGGAGGCACTCGACACCTTAAAGTTGACAAAGCTGTCACTATGGAGGAGTGCTTATCCACAGCCTTGTCAATTTTTTTCCCCAGCGGGCAGAATAAGATTGGACGGGTGGAGGACTTTGATATATCTTTAAGAAACTTTAAAGGAGATCCCGTCGAGTTGACGAAAACGGTAGAGGAGATGTTTACCGCGCAGCACATGAAGACGTTGCGGCTGCACCTATACTCAAGTCGCATCGGCACATTCACTCCAACGGTATGAAGCATGCAGCATCATCTCACGTGATAAGTCTATATTGACAAGCATGGCCAGGTTTTGCATTATCTCGTGGAAAGCACATATAGCGGCAGGCCGCCGATGGCCCAGCGGCGATACAATCGTATCACCGCTGGGCCATCGGCGGCCCGCCGCTGTGAGCTATTGGGGCTCATTCACCGTATGATGTCTCCTCAACCACTTATACGGTTATTTCAAATGAGACATTGGTTATTTTAAAAGTGCCATGTAGAAAAGTTATGCTATAAAGCTGAAAAAAAAATGTAACCAGAAACCGGTCAAAGATGCAGCATGTCCCATGTCCACTGAGCAGACAGTACACAAAAATTGCATGACAAAGTCAAAAGATCCATAATGATCGCCGAACACGACAATCAGAAAATGTATACATTGCAAGTGCGGTTTAATTTCACTTGTTCATTTATGTCGCGGACTGTGCCAGTATTGTCACAGTCAACGACACAAACGTGTCAATGTGAAAAGGTACACACTATCGTAATTAGCAAATGTGCACAACTGTCAAACTGACAGTAATGGTCAACGATCACCAAGGATCGGGGAAAATAATAACATCACTAGAAGACTTGACACTATCGCCTCGTCAAGCGTATGTATAGTAAACACTACTGGTATTGATTAAATTGTTAAATGACAACAGCAATTCACAACAAAAAGAAAGATATGGTATTTCTCTTCTAGATTGCTTCAATAATGGTGTTTAAGGTTCTGGTTAAATGCACCCAAAACACGCGCACACAGACCTGTTAGGTTTCTCCCCGGACAAAACCATTATAAGAGTATCAAAACTCAAGTTCTTAAGTTCTCGTGAAAGAACAGAATCCTTCTGAATCAACATGTGACTCCAAATGACAAATGATACATTATTATCCCCTCGCCAACGGCGAAAGGGGATATAGCGTTAGTCCATGTGCGTGCGTGCGTCCGTCCGTGCGTCCGTCCGTGCGTCCGGTACACTTTTGTCATTTGCGTTTAACAAATGCGTTCACCTTCATCTATATTGAATCTGGAAATACTCAAAATATTTTCATAATATTTTTCCACAATGTTTATCTAGATATAAAAGCTTCAAATATATGGGACCCAGTACCTACACCCAGGGTCAAAGTCACGGAATCGGACTTAGGATATTGCGTTTAGCAAATGCGTTAACCTTCATCTATATTGAATAACTCTGGAAATACTTGATATGTTTTCATAATATATGGCCATAATGTTTATCTGCATATAAAAGCTTCAAATATATGGGACCTAGTACCCACACCCAAGGTCAAGGTCACGGAATCAGACTTAGATTTTTTTTGTATTGCGTTAAGCAAATGCGTTGAGCTAAATTTATTTTGAGTTAGCGTTTGCTTTACTATCAAGGCTGCCATCGAGGGGTTTAGCTTAGCGCTTGCGATGCGCTTCTTGTTATTACATGATTTTAACCTCCATTTCAGGCGACCACAAATACGTCAAGTCAGCCTACGGTACCAATACTCGACACTATCGCCTCGTCTAGCGTATGTATAGTAAACGCTACTCGTGTTGATGAAATGGTTAAATGACAACAGCATTTCACAACAAAAAGAAAGCTAGGGTATAGCACTTCTAGATTGCTTCAAGAATGGTGTATTTCTGGTTGTGGTTAAATGTACCCAAAACACGCGCACACAGACCTGTTATGTTTCTCCCCTGACAAAACCATTATAAGAATATCAAAGGCTCAAGTTCTTAAGTTCTTGTGAAAGAACAGAATCCTTCTGAATCAACATGTGACTCCAAATGACAAATGATACATTATTATTACATGATTTTAACCTCCATTTCAGGCGACTACCACTACGTCAAGTCAGCCAACAATACCAATACTCGACACTATCGCCTCGTCAAGCGTATGTTTAGTAAACGTTACTCGTATTGATGAAATGGTTAAATGACAACAGCATTTCACAACAAAAAGAAAATTGTGACCCATCAAGCAAAACCAGTTGGGTGGAATGTTCAATATTGAGATATATGATACAATTGCTTCTCTGTTCTTTACCGATTCCGAAAATATATACATTATACCACATTATTTAGTTCATTATTACATTAACTCACATCAAAGAACGTGTCTATCAGAAACTGTTAACGTATTTCTGTGACGTTACGTAAAGCATGTCATGACGTTAACGTCATGACGTCGTAACGTTTGCGACAAAGTAGGGTTGAAATTGTTGCATTTCCAGCCTTAGGGTTAGAGTTAGGGATATTTTGCACAGAATACGAAAATTATATTGGCATGATACAGACAAAATTTCAAAGACCTACCATATTTCTGAGTGAAGATATTCTGTCTGAAAGGCGATCACTCGTTTTGGACAAAATTACGTCTGCAACCTGTTTTAGATTTTTCATGGCATATATGTTATGTTTTATAGCTTTTATATCTCGACTACAAAACAAGTGATTGACTTGAAACTTTGTCAACATATAGCCATTTGATAGAACTATTTAAAAATCAACAGATCTGAAAAGTTCGAATTTCCACCATCATCTCTGTTTTTGCATCTTTAGCCTTATGTTACAACCACCCAACTGGTCCCTTTTCGCTTGACGGGTCACACATCTAGGGTATAGCACTTCTAGATTGCTTCAAGAATGGTGTATTTCTTTAAGGTTGTTGTTAAATGCACCCAAAACACGCGCACACAGACCTGTTAAGTTTCTCCCCTGACAAAACCATTATAAGAATATCAAAACTCAATTTGTTAAGTTCTTGTGAAATAACAGAATCCTTCTAAATCAACATGTGACTCCAAATGACAAATGATACATTATTATTTTAACCTCCATTTCAGGCGATTACCACTACGTCAAGTCCGGCAACAATACCAATACTCGACACTATCGCCTCGTCAAGCGTATGTATAGTAAACGCTACTCGTATTTGAGCCAGTGTCTGAGAAAATGGGGCTTATCACATTATCGTATTTTTGAAATACAGGTTCCGAAAATCTGTGATAATTTTTGGTTAAGATTTCAGAATTTGACAAAAAATACAGAGCAGATGCGGAATAGAATTCCGCATCTGCTCTGTATTTTTTGTCAAATTCTGAAATATTATGTAGAAATTATCACAGTTTTTTGGAAACCATTATTTGAGATTTCTGGTAATGTGATAAGCCCCATTTTCTCAAACACTGGCTCATTTATGAATTGGTTAAATAACAACAGCATTTCACAACAAAGAGAAATGTGACCCATCAAGCAAAAAGGGACCAGTTGGGTGAAATGTTCAATATTAAGATATATGATACAATTGCTTCTCTGTTCTTTACCGATTCCGAAAATATATACATTATACCACATTACTTATTTCATTATTACATTAACTCACATCAAAGAACGTGTCTATCAAAAACTGTTAACGTATTTCTGTGACGTTACGTAAATCATGTCATGACGTTAATGTCATGACGTCGTAACGTTTGCGACAAAATAGGGTTGAAATTGTTGCATTTCCAGCCTTGCGATTGTGACGTCATTGAAGGCGTACAGTACTGATATTTTGCACAGAATACGAAAATTATATTGGCATGATACAGACAAAGACCTACCGTATTTCTGAGTGAAGATATTCAGTCTGAAAGGTGATCACTCGTTTTGGACAAAATTACGTCTGCAACCTGTTTTAGATTTTTCCTGGCATATATGTTATGTTTTATGGCTTTGTATCTCGACTACAAAACAAATGATTGAGTTGAAACTTTGTCAACATATAGCCATTTGATTGAACTATTTAAAAATCAACATATCTGAGAAGTTCTAATTTCCACCATCATCTCTATTTTTGCCTATTTAGCCTTATGTTACAACCACCCAACTGGTCCATTTTCGCTTGACGGGTCACAAATCTAGGGCATAGCACTTCTAGATTAATGCTAGATTATTGCACGTCTAGATTGCTTCAAGAATGCTGTATTGCTTTAAGGCTCTGGTTAAATGCACCCACAACACCCGCACACAGACCTGTTAGGTTTCTCCCCTGACGAAACCATTATAAGAATATCAAAACTCAAGTTGTTAAGTTCTTGTGAAATAACAGAATCCTTCTAAATCAACATGTGACTCCAAATGACAAATGATACATTATTATTACATGATCTTAACCTCCATTTCAGGCGATTGCCACTACGTCAAGTCAGCCAACAATACCAATAATCGACACTATCGCCTCGTCAAGCGTATGTATAGTAAACACTACTCGTGTTGATGAAATGGTTAAATGACAACAGCATTTCACAACAAAAAGAAAGCTAGGGTATAGCACTTCTAGATTGCTTCAAGAATGTTGTATTTCTTTAGGGTTGTAGTTAAATTGAATGAGTGAATGAGTTTACATTTCGTAAGTTTCATTTTAAATGTTATGGCCATCGTAAACTATGAAATAATTCGAATAAACGTACGTATGCATGTTTATAACATGACTTGTGGCGCGGGAGTGTAATAACACCATTGAATATTTGGCGATATCCACTAGTTGATAACTTATTCACGTGCGACCGACTCACCACGAATTGTGTATTCATATACATTTGAAAACAAACACCTTGTCAGGCAACGTTGGTTTATTCAGAAGAATCACACCAACAATAACACGAATACGATAATGCTAAGATAGGATATTGAGAGAAAAATAGTTCTATTTTACAATAGTATTAAATTTGAACCTAATCGAATGATGCAGTCCTCATATTCCGGTTGTTCGTCGTCCCTTCCATCAGCATTGGTTTCGCTTCACGTTTGGCGCCGTAAAGTTGGCGCCGTAACGTTGCAAGTAAACAATGCGTTGACGTCATCGACTGCTGAACGTGATATTTCAAATACTAAATGTGAAATGCTCTGTAATCATCGCAAAAGGTACATAATCTTAGAGTTTAGTATTATATATGTCATCTTCTTTAAAAATGAAGTTCAGTAACACTTATCATTATTCATGAAACGTATTCTAGTCTGGGACTACTTGAGTAGATAGTTGTATTTGCAGAACCGCATTTCGCAGTACCATCATGGCGATCTCTATGTACAGTACATACATACACATTTAGACACGCAGTTGTAACATTCAATTTGTAGGTTATGTTATAAATAGAATCTCAAATTTGTGTTCGTTGTATATTGAATTTATTAAACTCGTCTTCTAAAAGCTCGCTAAAGCTCGTTTTTATCCAGTTTTAGAAGACTCGTTTAATAAATTCAATATACAACGAACACTCATTTAAGATCGTCTATATATCTTTATTGATATGTATTTTTGATACTGTGATTTCGCTTGCAGCTGCCAGATATCTCTAGTGACGAGTTTGAGGAAGCAGGGACGCCAACAGTTTTTGTGCGACGGCATAATCTATCACGGGTAAGACCACTTAATAAGTCGAATAGATTGATGATGTCCGGATGAGTGTGTGTATATCCTCGACTAGGCGACTGACATGTTGACATTTTTGATAAACGGATATATTTGTTATATATTTCGATGGATACATTTAAACGCAGGATATCTATGTCACGGTACATTCTCGTAAGTCATAACCATTGCGCTGCACATAATCTCCGCGAGGGGGTGTTGCAGTATCGATAGATAGATAGATAGATAATATATCAGCACTCAGATTCGCTAGATCAGTGTGTAACGCGTTCGCCCTGTAAGCGAAATATCCCGTGTTCGGTTCCTGGTGTTGCTGCATATTTTTCTGATCCAGGTTACATTTGGGTATCTTGGCAGGGATACGTGGCAGGTATTTGTAGCCTCGGACACACTCTCCATTACTAGGCCCATATAACACTCTGTTACTAACACTGCATGGGGACGAGTATCTCGGGCACAAAACCTATATAGTTGCGCCTCGTTTACTTCTACAAAATGTGAAGACACATTCCTCACGGATGCAAATTGGGCACGTAAATCATATTAACAATTGGGCAATACATGTACATATGTCAGCAGTCTACCTAGCTCAATAGGTAGAGCGTACGTCCTATAAGCGAATGGTATCGTGTTGGAACCCCGATTTTAAATTTTGACATCACGTCCTACGTGAGCGATGACGTCACTAACTTGACGTTAGACTGCAATACGTACAGTGCAATACGGACTCAGAAAGCCACTGCAGTGTGATACGGGATTTTCGATCTGACCTCCTGTATTCTGCTGACTGATATGGCGTGTATTTATCATAGATCACGGATAGGTATATAATAAAACATTATTATATTGAAAGCTTGGCAATACATATTACTTTATTTTGTTGTCCAATAGAAACTTATCTCGATGCTTCCAACAGAATTTCCACAGCATGTGACGGCATTTAAGATTAGTTAATCAACAACTAAGTATTACCAATATGTTGTCATGTATCTATTAACTCATTCACCTTTAGCGTCGTTACAGATGTTACCGGGGGTGAATTATGTTTCACAATTGGGGATGTTACAGTGCTGATTGCTTGTGTTCTTTTACATTACCGAACGTTTTATTTAATTCTTTTTAAAGGCACATAGAAGACAAGGCCCTGCAACGGTGCAATATGTAGAGGAGCAAAGGTAATGCATATTTCTAAACTCATTGATTTAATGAATTGATGATGTCCGGGTTGCCATCCGGCGTCTTCACATGTGGATTTAAGGTGAGTGGCGGCTTTGCTTGGTCGATATTTATCTAACCGGAACAAATGTCCGACTGGTTCACGCCTCCTTATGGATCGAATGTTCTTTTTGGTTAGATAAATCGCTGCCAAGCAAAGTTGCCACATTCCTTAAACAAACAAAAAACATACATGCACACACGCTTTCTGGTTCCTCTATCTTTCAATTAATCCACTTTTAACTGAACATTTTTTGTCGCGCCCGATTGAAAATCGGAAAAGCGCGATATAGTCGGCGCTTTGGCGCGCGTGTGTGTGTGTGTGTGTGCGTGTTTGAGTGTGTGTGTCTGTGCGTCCGGATTTGCGTCAAAGTTTTCGCATGTTTTTTCATGTATGCATTTATCACCATCCATATTTTCCTACCCTAACACACCCATGCTGCCCGAATGCACAAGGTCACGGTCAAAACGACTTAGAAATCTGCGACCAAATTTGCGACCAAATTTGCGTCAAAGTTTTCGCATGCCACTTATCTCCACCACCGTTTGACCCATTCCCTCGAAACTTCATGTATGCATTCATCACCATCCATATTTTCCTACACTAACACACCCATGCTGCCCGAATGCCCAAGGTCACGGTCAAAACGACTTAGAAATCTGCGACCAAATTTGCGTCGAAGTTTTCGCATGCCACTTTTATAATCTCCACCACCGCTTGACCCATTCCCTTCAAACTTCATGTAAAATGACTTGGAAATATGTGACCGAATTTGCGTCAAAGTTTTCATCTACCACTTATCTCCACCATCGATTGACCCATACCCTCGAAACTTTAATTATACATTCATCATCATCCATATTGTTCTACTGTGCTACATCCGTACCCCACGTCATGAAATATCCGTTGTTTTCGCAGGCGCGACATACTGGCCGAGGCCATCTAGTGTTTTGATATTGGCTAAAGTATAACAAAATGCATAGCGAGTTTTCTATTTTGTTTCGGCACAAAATAAATGCATATTCTTGGCCAGTACCTTGTGTTACAAGAATTACTATCATTTGTTGCAATTAGTAGGGCAATTGTGAAAGGAATTGTGACCACCTGGGCCCAGTACCGTCAACGATTTACTATAAAATTGTTTGTAATTAAACTTTGCAAATGGTTTCACTGCTCTTAAAAAGGGCTTTTCATATTTTTAACCCTGTTATTTTGTTCGTCTAGACATATGCTTTAAGAACAATCGTAATTTCAAATATTCAACGAGCGCAACTTACAGTTGAGACCATTGAATACATTGTGTATTTGAATTTACGATAAGTTCTGTATACGACGGTAGTATAACCGTTGATAGAACGGGCCCCTGTGCCTTTACAAACGCCCCCCATTCGGTACTTTACCAATTGCAAAAGGTCACGGCTTGTCTGGCTTCATTTTCATTTTATTTTTTGTACACATGTATATTAAAGTTTTCTATGTATCAAAGAACCCGGCAAACCATAGACGTCATAGACAGCGAAGACGAGGAGTTGCAGATGGCACTAGATGCAAGCATAGCTGACATTCAGCCACCTAACAGGTATAATGGTGATATAACAGGTAATACAACACTAGTAGTGCTGTATTACCTGTTATATCATCAGTGTGTCACCTTCATGAAAAATGACTAGTTCGCTACAGTTAAAACATTTCAAAACTCAAAATTCAAGAGCTTTCCAACCAAAACAAAATCGATGACCTTGCTTCGGCTGGTCAATGGCATTTATATGGTCAAGGATCAAATGGGGGTTGGCATATCACAAACACAGAATCCTTCTTGGTTCTGTTCTACCAGATCGGCAGAGAACAACGCCGAACCTAATGGTACACACATCTACAACAGTTAGTCTTTGAGTTGACGATCAGCCACGAACTTGTGACACGTTGACGTACTGGCCGTGGTCGACAATCGTCTGCACTATTATTCACATTAGCTCAACCCCATCACATTAGCTAAACTAGTATAGCAATTGAGTATTGAACAGAATGCTGATGGGTCTATCTCGAAGAAGTTGAACCAAATTATAAAAAAAATGGTCACAATGCTTGTAGTGATTTTTATACAGTGCGAAATTTAAGTGTGTGTCTAAATCAAACGCTAGTAAATAAATATTTACCCATTAAGCCCTGATGACTATCGTACTATGCATATAAAGTAGACCCAGGTGAGACAGACAGCTCCTCATGAGCTGTCTCACCAGGGTATACGTTATTTGCCTATGTCAGACAAAAGAAGAAATATTTTCTTATGCCAGTAAAAAAAATATGCAATTTGCAGGACTAATTGTTTCATTTGAGCTACTGTCCATAAGTTTGAGTGTGATCGGACAAAGATTATTGCAAATACCCCCATTTTATCGATGGAAACTTGACTCTTGTGGACAGTAATAACTCGATTACTACTGGTAGTGCAAAATTTCACAATATAGCAGGAGACAGCGTGTATGTGATAAACGTGGACACATTTTTTTCTGTTTTACAGACCGCGCTGTTGTTTGTTGAAGCTTGATAAAACTTTATTTACATAAACTATGTGATCGTTTAAATACACATCAAATATTCAGTGCTAGATGCCCAAACCATGTTTTAAAAAGCAAAGTTGGTGCATCGCGCAATAAAAAATGGAACTAAAAAGTCAAAATATACGAGCCAAAATATATATGTAGTACTGTTTGTCTAGAAGATGTAGTTTGTGTTACTTAAATGTCTGAATAATGTATGTTTTATCAAAGGGATCGAGAGACGTTGCCGCTCAACCGCGTGCTGGAACAGGTACAGGCCAAAGTTGTAACCAGCCAGCAACAGGAGATCGTGGTGAATAGGCGCCACGTGCTCGACAGTGCCTTGCGTGCTCTCCGGCGACCCAACTTTAACCTAAGAGCCCGCATATATGTAAAATTTAGCGGGGAAATGGGGTTAGACCATGGCGGCCCACGCCGTGAATTTTTCCGGTAAATATTGAATCAAATGTAACATTTGTTTTTTTGCAGAATCAAGCCAATATATTTTGTGAACATGGTAAAAGTCCATGTATCTCTTAATTGATCTGTGTATCTCGGGTCAAATCCTTAAAAAATCTTCTTCTCACGAACCGCCAGACCGATTGTGGCGAAACTTGGTCATAATAATGATCGACCACTAATGCTCTTTCAAATTTTATTTTTCGTCGAATGTCGTCTTGTCGTATATCAAATGAAAGGTATCAAAGAGTCGATCACTCTGGTAGGTTTTTTTTCAAAATCGGGCGATGACGCCATCCAAGATGGCCGCCAAAAGGCAAAAAATGCGTTATTTATGGTACAACTTCAAACTTCTTCTTCTAACGAACCATGTGGCCCAGGGTTACCAAATTGCACAGTTATGGTCCTGGTTCGGATTTGTTAAAATGAGGTTGTGACGTCATCCAAGATGGCCGCCATGGAAAAGTAGGTCAAATTCTTAAAAAATCTTCTTCTCACGAACCGCCAGACCGATTTTGACGAAACTTGGTTAGAATGATCGACTACAAATGCTCATTCAGATTTGTTCAAATGGTGACCCTGTGGTCAATAATGGGCGTGGCCCGGGCGGGTTCAAATGAGGTCAAATATGTCTTTTGGTCGAAAGTGGTCGTGTTGTATATCAAATCAAACCTCCTCTATACTGTTGAATAAGATTGAGCTTTTTTTCTTGACATTTGATCTACGAACCCCTAAATCGATCTATATAAATTATCTTCATAAAACCGTAGACCCATTCAGACATTGCTAAAATTATTTAATCGAAAATTATGTCTTTAATATGTCACGAGTTGATGCATTGCAGGCTAGCACTCCAAGAGCTCAGCTCTGCCTCCTACTTCGAAGGGGGCGAGGGAAACAAGTTTTTCGCCCACAGTTTGAAAAACCTGGAAAATGGGGTTTACCGCGCACTTGGGAATCTGGTGGCGCTGTCCATCGTACATGACGGACCAGGTCTGCATATACTGCATCCGGCGGTGGCCAAGATGATGTTTGGGGTCGAGGCACCGTTGGATGTTGATGACGATCACCTCCCAAATCCTGAGGTGAAAGATATCCTCAGACAGGTAAACAGTTTCATTCGGTAACTTTCCTCCCTTACTACGGTCATACCTTAAATAAAACCAACTGAAACCGGCTATATTTACATCCAGAACTCAGAGTGTTGATCACGCAGTATTATCCTGCATGTTTCAAGGTAGGCGGCTGTGGTCGTTCGCGTAGAGCGTTTGACTCGTAATCCAGGGGTCCCGGGATCGAACCCGGGTCTCGCCATCTGGACTAAATTTCAGAAATACTTCTTAGTATTTCCCGCCTACACGTCCAGAAACTAGCCTAAGACTAACATAAAATGGTTAAAGCCATGGTAAATATTAGGTGAATGTAAATATTGAATTTGGAACGCAGGTCATTGTCATAGATTAAAAGCTTATTGAGTCCCACTGTGTGTCTGTACAGCGACACTTGGGAATTTCGTAATAGGATACAGTTTATGAACTAGGTCTTAACAACACAAATGATTACGATCATCAAGCCAAAACTAAACGGTTCACGGGTTAAAAGGGGCAACATTCATAACAAATTGAACAATGCGTACAGTTATGTCGGCAATGGTATTTTGCAAAAAAATATTCTTTTTGCTGGGTCTTATTTCTTGCTCAAATGGTCGAATGTTTTTCGACGATACTACACTTGTAAAATTACGTGAATAGTAGCAACTGGTTGTTTGTATTGACAAGTCTGTGCTTTGTTATTTCAGTTAAACGCCATCCAATCTCCGGGAGACCTGGATCAGTTTAAGGTCGACCATGGGGATTGGATGGCCGACCAAGGCATCCCATGCTGGCGTATGAAAATGGATGACAAGGCCGACGTTTGCCGAGTATTGCTTAAACAAGCAATATTTTACAGGTATTTACAAATTGGTGGGAATTTGGATATTATTACCAATGGTTACGAGGGCCAATCAATCAATAGTACGCCTCGCATAAACCCGTCGTATATCTGACCAATACTTTATCAATATATACATAATGTAGCTCGTCCAATTCAGCTGTCATTTAACGCTTGCCGTTGGTTAAACCATCAGTTCAATGTTTTCATAGTAAAATTGGTGAACATTGTATCGCACAATCAAAGTTTGAGGCTGAAAAGGGTAAACGCGCACATGTAAAACTCTATCTGTTTATGTGCACTCATCAGTCATACAAATGAATGTAATATTTTAACAAACCAATTATTGTCACTCAGTATAAATGTCAAAATTTATATTCATAGGACTTCTGCGGAGATAAGCCATTTCACGGCGGGGCTAGAGGAGGTGTTCGGCCTGTGGACAGTGATGAAGCAGCATCCTGATGTCTGCCTGCCACTCCTCTCCTTCGTCCCTCAGGCCCTGTCCAAGCGACAGTTCGGGGAGCTATTTAAGACAGCATTCAGCAGCATCGGCAGCAACCGGAGGCGACAGGAGGAGGAGACCATCTACGCATGGGAGATGTTTCTCCAGGACGTCGACGGTATATACTTTAGATTAATGAGTTCTCTTCTTTTAGCTAAATTTTTAAATTATATACACCAAATGCAGTTGGCTGTATATGCTCTAGATATTGCTCATGACATTAGAAACAGGCAGACCTCTAATATGTGTCTATACTGTTTTCAAAATAAATGTTCGCTCCCTGAACATCTGGTTTAACGAGTCGCCACTTCATATACATGTATACATTTTACTATAATTAGTTAAGACAAAAAACAATGATTGAAATTGATATGCTTATATAAAGTTCAGGTCTATGGGCAAGGCTATGTACTTTTTATGCCCCCCCCCCCCCCCCCCCAGAAAATATCGGGGGGGGGCATATTGTTTTTGCCCTGTCTGTTTGTGTGTTTGTTTGTCCGCAACTTTAACATTGCCTATAACTTTGGACCCATTGGAGGTACAAACTTTATACTAGGCATGCATATACGACCCATGAGAGCGCACATTTTGATGGGTCATGTGTCAAGGTCAAGGTCGCCCTTCAAGGTCAATTTAAAGGTCATACAAGAGCTGTTTGATCAGGGTAGACTTTATTTGCCTATGTGTGCCCCGAGAAGAAAGCGTTCCCTATGTGTCAAGACAAAAATGATGCAGATCCCACAACATTAAATACAAGCGCATGTATGTACTATTATATGAGCCAGTGTCTGAGAAAACCAGGCTTATCACATTTTCATATTTTCAAAACATGTGTTTGGGAAATCTGTGATATTTTCTTTAAATGATGTCAGAATTTGACACAAAATACAGAGCAGATGCGGAATGGAAATTCCGCATCTGCTCCGTATTTTTTGTCAAATTCTGAAATCTTAGTCAGGAATTATCCCTGTTTTTCGAAACCACTATTTGAAAATTCCGACAATGTGATAAGCCTGGTTTTCTCAGACACTGGCTCATATCGTATCGCCTATACGTAGTTTGTATCGCTGCTCGTGTATCGCAATACGTATCGTATCGGTTGTCTTACTGTATCGATCCAGCCCTTGTAGTGAGCCGATTATAGAAAGAAAAGCTAATTTCAGCATGAGGGTATAGGCGCGACCTACATGACACAGTATATTGGTTTGTTTATTTACAGAGAAAGAGATCGAAGTGTCCTTCGAGGAGGTGTTGGTGTTTGTAACCGGGGCAGACGCCATACCTCCATGTGGATTCCCCACATCTCTAACAATAGAGTTTTACGACATGGAGGATGGCAGGACCAGGCTCCCGTATAGCTCTACGTGCACCCTGGCACTGTCACTGCCAAGAGGAATGGGCGATCCTGAATTATTCAAGCCCCTCCTCATACGATCTTTGAAGGAGTCTTTAGGGTTCGGCAAGATGTAAGACTTCTCATTTCATTTTGTTGCTCAACTCGCTCCCGCATAACCAATACAGCTGTCAGACGAGAGAAACGGGAGAGGGGCTTCCGGTAATGAACGGGTGCTGCTAAATTGACGTGTTTTGGGATTGGTGTCATTTCATTGTTCGTTTTCTGCATTTATCACATGACAATCGTGTTATGTCGTGTTACTTCAATATGACCACACGTGTAATAACACCTGTAGCGAATTTGATTGGCTGACCGCATCACCCTAATTACGTATGCATATCATACGCGAACAATGGAATGTGGCGCGTCATACAGCGTAATAAGGTTGTATTTCAGCATACAAATCCTTCATGCATCTTGAAAATGTCTTAAAATGCTCTCGTGGTAACCAAAACCATTCCCTTTCTCTTACTTTTCTTAACCTCACAACTTTTAACTAACAAGGCCGACGCGCCACTGCACAATTATACCCGAAAGGGGGTGATGCAGTATGAAAAGATAGATAGAATATTACCAGCACAGTGTCTATTTTCATGTTTAATTTGATTTGTTACCGTATAAAGTACTACTTTTTAGTGCAGTAATTTCAAACACGGATCTGTGAATCGCCAATGGCACACAGTGTCTATTTTCATGTTTAATTTGATTTGTTACTGTATAAAGGTCTACTTTTTGGTGCAGTAATTTCAAACACGGATGTGTGAATCGCCAATGGCGTTTTGCCATTTTCTTTTGTTCTGGATATTACCATGAATTTTGCATTCAGAAGGTTAAATTCATGTGATAAACAGAATCTCAAACTCGTTTCCAATTCATATGAGATTTATGAAACTCGTCCGCAATTGATCGGTGAATAAAATATGCTCGACTCGTTTCATGAATCTCATATGAAACGGAAACTCGTTTGAGATCCTCTATTTAGAGAACACAAATAAATGACTTTACCCACCGAATACGCTACCTCAAAACATGCAGTTTTTGCCGCACCCCGTCATTACCGACAGCGCTCTCCCGTGTCTATGTTCAGTTCCATTGGTAATGTGTGTTGCGTTGACCATGTGTTGACCAGATATATTTACATGTTTATTTCTTTTTACATACTGGATGGACATGTGCCTGAGGTGTGTCCCGGTTGGCTGCAGGGTCGGCCTCGCCGGTGGCTTATGCCGGGTCTGGTGTATGCTGTCGGCGAGCCTGCCCCTGACCATACCGACCGTGGCTCATGCCAGACATTTGTGTCCACCTACGTGTAGGTACAGTATGCTGTTAAACACATAGGTTTGCTATATATATATGTAGGACTCACAACTAGGGTCGGTCCCACAACTAGGGCCGATTTACGTCGATTCCCACAACTACTCCTCATTTCACATACTTCGTTACAGAGATAACTTGTTACCGTATGAAGATAGGATCAGTTTTTAGTGATTTACATATATTTCATAAAAATTCAAGATGTTAACCATTTTTATCTTTTTGAAATTCGGTCTAGTATTTTTATAAAACCAAATTTTCAAAATGTCTATGGCATTTACACCTGTCCCAGTGACTGAGTCACAACAACAACAATGGCCGCTGTCAGATATGAAATGTGTCAGCAGACGGATAGAAATGTATTTTTTTCACAACTTAACAACTTGTAAGCAAGTTGACACACTTGATTTGAAACAAGAAATGGTTGTATTATTCAACAATACAGGTATGTTAGTTGACAATGCAACCAATACATGTTTATGTTGGCTCAAATCATGACTTCTCCAAATGTCCATTCATTTTGAATGGGCCCATTGTAAAATGCCATAGACATTTTGGAAATTTGGTTTTATAAAAATACTAGACCGAATTTAAAAAAAATAAAAGTGGTTAACATCTTGATTTTGTGTGAAATATATGTAAAAAAGAAAAAAATGATCCTATCTTCATATGGTAACAAGTTAGCTCCGTAACGAAGTATGTGAAACAAGGAGTAGGCCGATTCCCAGAAATGGCGCAATTTCGAGCACGTTCACTTCGGTGCATTTGGCGCGACGTCGTAGAAATTCACCACACAGGGCAACGATTCAACGAAATACGCGTTGATATGCAATGTCACTTTAGCCCAGTTGATTGGGCCGCCCAATACAGGCCCATTACTTCGAATTGCGCCCATCAAAGTTAAAAAATACATCCGCAGTGCATCCCTTTCACTGGGACAATCGCACATTGCGGACAGCTCATTGGAATGATGCAGTAATATGACTGATTTTTCGTGTGTAAATACATTTAATGAGTTGCGTCTCACAATGGAACATGTGCTGTGAAATTCGAAAACACACAGTGCATGGATGTCGGTATGTTTTCACCATACGGCCACTTCATTGCATATTTTCTACATTATAACGTCGGTGCCATTTTCAAAGTAAGTTGACGTCAGTGACGTTACCAGTGTAACGTACGTAAACATCACAACATGTTGACGTCATTTCGGCCTGTTTGTGGGGAACGTGCTCAAAATCGGCCCTAGTTGTGGGAATCGGCCTAATTGTGGGGATCGGCCCTAGTTGTGGGACCGACCCTAGTTGTGAGTCCTACATATAAATAATCATACTTTTTTTAATATTCAGGGCTGAAAAAGTTACAGCACTGCATTTGTGTTATAGATCTAGTGCTGTTACAATAACCCTGCTATTTCGCATATGTATTCACAACGGGTCAGACAGCAGAGAACAATGTGCCTTATGGTCAGCCAGAGCGCTAAACAGAGAACAATGTGACTTATGGTAGGCCAGAGCGCTAAACAGAGAACAATGTGACTTATGGTAGGCCAGAGCGCTAAACAGAGAACAATGTGACTTATGGTCAGCCAGAGCGCTAAACAGAGAACAATGTGACTTATGGTCAGCCAGAGCGCTAAACAGAGAACAATGAGAGTGACCGTCATTCAGAGTGCTGCCAGCGGTCTGAATGACAGTCGCTCCCATTGTTTTATATTGCATTTTTGTAAACATTGGATGTGTAAACTACTCTCAAAATACAGCCCAGCAACGCTTTAAAGATTCCCGCCGTTATCTAAATCCACTCTATTTGCCAATATCGGGTTTTGATTTTGTAACTAAGCACATGAATTGTGAACTAAGCACATGAATTGTGAGAAGGTCCGGATTAAAACAGTAAATGCACGTGCATCTTCACGCGTCAGTAACTTCGAATAGTATTTATTTGGCATGATTGTAAACATCAGTATTTGTTTGTGCCATACTATGCCAAAAACCAATACTGGTGTTAACAAATATACCAATATAAATACTAATCAAAGTTACTGACGCGTGAAGATGCACGTACATTTACGGTTTTAATCTGGACCATGTCCCAATGCATCTGCTAAATTTCCAAATAATATATGTTACCCGATCGATATTGGCAAACATAGTGGATTTTAGATAATGGCGGGAATCGTATAAACTTTGCTGGACTATAGTATAACTCTATTATTTAAAATGTCCATTGAAACTTTTGGGTCGGGTGTGCGGTATAAGTGATGTGTGTGTGTGCGTTGGGCGGGGGGGGGGGGAGGGGGATAATAGGTTTTGATGGGTCACAGGAAACAAGTTTATTTGTATGAATGTTTTTCTTGCTTTACATTGCAATATGTATGTGTTCGATACAGACTAATAAACGATTGGGTGCCTAACATGAAACACCATTTGAACAATGCTTTATTTACTGTCTTTAAGCATGCCAATGCCCATATACTTTTCTTCATTGTAGAAAACATATTTATCATGACCTGAACAGTATACAGATATTTCATGCGCATTCGGGGAACAGTCAAAACTATTGCCCCGAGGTGATGTGGACGGCCCGAAGTACTATTGCCGAAGGCCGACGGCAATAGTACATCGGGCCGTCCACATCACCTCGGGGCAATAGTTTTGACTGTTCCCCGAATGCGCATGAAATATCTGTTTTATTACCCAATGTACTACATAAGTATTTTAAATATTGTATTGTATTGTATATTGTAACACCCCATTTTCCCATTGATTGCGTCAATTCGACGCTGTCAAAATGCCACTAACGTTTAGAACGTTGCATCGTCACCAACGTCATATTACGTAACGTTATGACGTCAATATAACGTTATGCAACTTATCCTAGATCTAATATTAATTTCAGTAATTATGTGTCGATATATAATGTCCAGTGAAATCATTGACCCAGTGTACGTCCAAGAAATCACATGATTTCTATTTTTAGGATGGAAAATAGTTTTGACTGTTTCATAGCGATCTATTTTTAGGATGAAAAATAGTTTGGACTGTTGCACATGCACGTGAATAGTAGCCCAGAAACACAAGAATTCAGGAAAATAGCATAACATATGCAATATCAACTTATATAGGGAGTTGGGTAATAATTTTAGATGTCATGCCTAATCGTTCATGTATGTACTAGTACTATGTACTCTTTGAGGTCGGGTTCTGTGTTTTCCTCAACTGACAGTGGCATGTGTAAACCACTGGAAAGAGAGCGGACTGAATCATACTGATTTGATCGCTTTTATCACATTTGCAAATAGTCTGGAGCCTGGTGAGACACCGAGTCACTAGGTGGCTCATCATGTCCCAGACTATTTGCATTTGCGATTACAATTTGCGGTCACAGTTTAAAATATTTTATGCTACATTTTAGAGTCACACAGAATTTGAACGGAGCGGATCGGAACAATAAAAAAGTCAGTAAAATAAGTTGCAGTACTGTACATAACCGGAAAGTCGGGAATATTGGTAGAAAAGGCAATCAGTACCAGTTGAAAAACAAATGCCATGCCTAAAATGTGACAATAAATCATGCAACTGGCAACATATTTGTCTTGACACAAAGTTAATTACTTATTACTGGATCAATCAGTAACAAATTAAAAACACTCTGATCAAACACCTCCAACGGGAGCCGTCACATCAGGGTGTTCTTAATTTGGAATAAAACCACGCATCTTGCATGAAAGGGGTGAATGGCTCAAACGATATGGCAGGTACTCTGTTATACATTATATCTGGCAAGTCAAGCAACTAGTGTAATTGCACAATTAGAGGGGCGTTAAGCGTTTTCAAGAGCACTCAGTCTAAGCCTTATGTAGTCAACCCGTGCCTGACTATGCACTGTATACTTTTGTGCGTAGGTGCCTGTATAATGCAATTGCTTCATTACAACAAGTCGGTGGAGTTTTGGAATCTTCACTCATAATGCTGATACACCGTTCATACATGTCTGGGTCACAGCATACCAAAGACCGTGCTTCAACTTCGTCTTGAAGACCACCAATGTCATTTTGAGACACTGCACGCATGTAGTTACGCGTGTTCCACAGAAGGGGATATTGGAACAGTCTGTTTGGCGAGCCACTTGGGGAATCAGTATTTCGCGATCTTCGGATAGAGTGGTTATTCCATATAGTGGTTGCTAAGTCAAGCTCGCTCTGAAAAGAAAATATAAGGATATCATACATTTTGATGAAGATAAGATGTGTTAAAACAGGGGGTCTGCATCCGAACATTAAACGACGTAAAGATTTGAACAACCTTGTGAGAGGAACATATGTGGATGCTACATACGGTACGACACAATCAAATCTCTATGTATTATGGTTAAAGATAAGATTTTTAGAGTTTTTCTTATATAACCGCAATGTAAAACTGATAAACCCCAGGGACACGGGCGTCATGATATGATTTGAACAAAACTTGGTAGATAACCATTTGGTGAAGTTATATTCAACATACCAAAGCTCTCGGCTTTGTGGTTAAAAACAAGAAGATGTTTTGACATTTTCTAACGTTTGACCTATTTTAAGCAAATATGACCTACTTATGCAATGGACCGGTTTTTAAAAAAAAAATCTTAGTACAGGACCAGTATAGAACATACATGGCAAGTTTTGACACTAGCTGTTTCAGAGAAGATTCGTTTAAGGAAATTGGTTACGACGGATGGACGCACGGACGGACGGACTGACACGCGGACGACGACGGACACATGGCAATCCCAATAGCTCACATTGGCACTTTGTGGCAGGTGAGCTAAAATCTAAAAAGTGTGTTATTTCGAGATTTTACATGCCATTATTTTTAAGATGTCAAGAGATCACCTTACACATTAAGCAACATATGACCAGGTAACATTATCAATATTGTGTAACACACTTGGAATTTAAAATGGATTTCAATTATTTGGGTATTAGTCATAATTATATTTACTTGGATCACTGCCATAAAACAGAACTGGACTAAACTCTTGTCGAGATGGCTCCCGTTGAACTCATTGCTGTCCTGCAGATCGTGGAATAAGTCCATGTAAAACTGCATATGTTGCCGTCTCAAGTTTCCCCACCAACTTTCTATACGTTGGTTTTGGGTACTAGCACCGTCAATGTATGAACTGGTATCCCCGTTCCTCAGCCGAAGTTGTAATCTTCTTACAACCACATTTTCAGTCCCAAAATCTGCACGGATTCTCAGTGGAGTTCCCATATAGTGTCTCACAGCATCCAAAAAGTACCCTCCTACGATGCGTGGATTGTTATTACTGGAGTAGACATTCATCCAGATTATTTTCCGGCTGAATCCACAAATGCTACCGTGAATACACAAGCCAAATGGCTTTAGTTTGTCGTATCCATCAATGTGCCAAACGAAGTTGGGACCCGATGCACAATAGGACCGCCTTACAAAGCGCCTGCTAGTGCGAAGCTCGACACCTGTTAAAATAAATATACATAAAGTATGGTATTAGAACCTACAGGGGGAAGGGTTGGACATGTGTCAGGGCAGTGCACATGGCATATGGGGCAGAGTTTGGCAAGGAAATTGGGTAAGGGCAGTACTGGAGACACAGCCAGACTTGCCGGTATTTTTGTTTTTTTAAAACAAAAATAGGCTTGATTGACTATCGTACGTGCATTTATTAATGTAGCCGAATACTGGTACAGACGTCTACTGGTTAAATGACTGGTGCCAGATTAATGTTTAATAATTTAATTAATACCGCATAAAACTCAGTGAATACTGAATGTATGTCAATTATATTCGATATCAAATCAAAGCTGTAATAAATACTGTAAAAAAATCGTTCATTTTAAGCTAGTATGAACGTCAGAAACTTTGACATTTAGCTGTCAATCTGAGGTTGTTCGGTTTCTGGGTAATGTTACTAATTATAGCACGATCGAAAGACGGTTCTTCTTGACATATATATAATATAGTGAAAACATGATTTAAAAAAATATGAAAGCTAGTCTGGACCCCGTTAAACCCCGCTCCCCACCCTCTGGACCCGCTCGTGTAACTTATCCAACACTAAATTTTCGCATGATACGTACCAACAGGGTCAAACACACGAAGAATGGTGGCAACATCCTGTGTTCTGACGTGTAGTCCGTTGGCCATACATCTCTGCCGCATCATGCGATATCCGTGGGATCGTCCAGACGTTTGGACTTCGGCGTGGATGAAATCCAGAATGGCTGGCATTTCACTATACCTTCTCCGGCGTAAATCTAAACCTCTTAAAATACGATGTAACTGTCGTAAACTCATTTCAATGTCATGTGTTTCACTTAACAGAGTAAGAATATCACTATACTTAAGGCCTTCATTAAAATAACCCTGTATAAGCTCATCTCGGTCATCCATTTTCGCGACGATTGTAAACAACAGTAAATTTAAGGGATGTTATAGTACAGGGATTCTGATTGGACGACTATCTGGAGGGAACGAGATACTATCTGGAGGCTACGAGATACTATCTGGAGGCTACGAGATACTATCTGGAGGCTACGAGATACTATCTGGAGGCTACGAGAT
>JBEVXV010001181.1:0-2750 GCA_040505915.1 Sedimenticola sp.
CTTATATTACGCATAGTTCATAAACGTTACATGTTAAAGGACACTATAATTGTAGAACAGCCGTCTGGTAATGTGCTCGCCTGATGTGAAGCTCTACAGCATCAGATGTCGGTGGGAGATGATCTAACTCACACTTTCCTTTCATGAACAGTTTACTGCGCAGTGTATCACATGATACTGTGTCATCAGAGGGATAATACAGTTTGCATACAAATGCTTCTGCCTTTGCTGTTGTTTGTTCGCAGGGCTCCCCTACTCCCAGACCGTCTAGCAAACACATGTGATCCTGAAAGATGCCCCAAGCAGATTTCTTGGCATGTCCAGATAACTGGCTTACAGAATCGCAGCCAGTAATGGCATGAAACGCTGGAAGGAGTTTTGCTTGCTGTATTGATACGTTGATATTGTGCACAGCTATGTATTTCCGCTTCTTTGAAGTTCCCGTTTCAAACCATACCTCTGTGGTTAATTGGTGCCTGAAATGAACCAAGAGAATGAGAACATCTGTATCTCGGCAAACTACAACTGTGCGTTCAAAGTCTTGTGTACGTGCTTCCACAGCATGTAAGACAATTCTCGTGTCGGCTTCCTCGTGATTTGCTCGAAGAGAAGCTACGTCGCGACCGGTAGATGATTCAGCGTGTTGGACATCTGCATACCCACCAGCAGTGATGATCTCAGCGTCAATATCCTGAGCCTTCCTTATTATCTCTTCTGAAAGAAACTCAGCAAGGTTTGCTTTGTTTTCTGCCATGCTGATGAACTCTAACCAATTTGACGGTAATGGAACATCTCCATCCTGAATTACTCGTCGGATTGATCGCCTTCCAGTTCCAAGGCGCCGTTCCCTGGTCCCACACTTAATGGACAAACGGTCGTACCGGTCAAATACTACATCTACCCGCGTACAAGTCCCTCTGGCATGTTTGAAAACGGCCTTGATAAATGCGTCAGCGAGATCAGCAAAGGTATTTGCCCCCTTCGGCTTCCCAATTGCCTGCACAAGAGCATGTCCATCAATGATTGTACAAGTTTTCATATCACCTGCTGTTGGAAGGTTGTCACTGCACACACCTGTCTCAAGTATCTGGCCCAATACCGACTTGGTAGACGGTCGTAATTTTCCATCAGTACTAGCCAATGAAAGAGGTACTGGGAACAACTCGTGTTGCATAAGCTGGGTTATATTTATATCCCGCCCTGACACCTGGGCTACAAGCATCCTTTGGAGGAGATGTCTGTCCGCCTTTATCACTTTTGCTTTCTCAGTCGTCTTCGATGTTGCTTTCCTTTCATACAAGGATTTGAACGTTAGTGAGTTAGTCTTCGGCAATGTTTCATATAAGCTTACAGCTTCTGTGGACAGTCTCTGATCAACAAAGGTGCGTAGTTTCTCCTTTCCTGTTGTCTCTGCACACATCAGTGCACTAGTGATTGCATTTGTTGCAACGTCATGGCTGGCCAGTGATATGAGTGTTTCCCGATTTTGTTTGAACACTTCAAAGCGCAGCAGCTGCGCTACAATCTTTTGCACATCTTTTTCGTCCCTACTTACTGCTGCGGGTCCAGTTTGCTTTTGGTTGATGGTTGTTATGTCAGGGTCTTCCATACATATGTCCAGCATTTCATATGTTTCCTCTACCAGTTTGCTCCTAGCATTAAACGTCAGGCACCAGCGAGACATGGCACTGTCTATGCGTGTAATCCCAATCAAGCCTCCGGCAACCTTGCAGATCTTGTTTACATGTTCCAATGCCTGATCAGTGGATATTTGATTGAAATGGTGTTTGGATCGTTTAACGACAAAATTTCCCTTCACAAACTCCTGGTAGACGTCTGGATGTGAGTCACTCAACTGCTTCATGTCTGCCAGGTACACGGCCCCCCACCTCGTATAATTTGTATGGTCATATACGGCGAGCCATGGAAGCATGGCTGCAAAGGATGCCAAATGCAGGTTCCAGTTGCCTTCTCTCTCCGCTCTAATGAACTGCAATAAAATTGCCACCATCTCCATGTACTGGCGCCAGTATGTAAATGCAACTGGTTTGTCTTCATCAAACGCCTGGAGAACTTCTTTCAGTCCAGAACTAACTACGGTTTCTTTAAGGACATCAACCGATTCACACATTCCAGAAATGTCCTTCTTATCCTTCATTGCACTAGCAACATTGTCTGCATTCTCCATTATATCTTCAGGAATGTGCTTATCATTTTCATCTGCCCAATCGACCAGTAGACCCCACATTACTCGCCATAAAGCCTCGTACGTTAATTTGTGAGCTCTGATGGACTTATTGTACGACTTAGCCGACATGTTGTTATGAGCAGTGTTGTCTCCATAAACTCCACTCTCCACCCAAATGTCTTCTAAACCGGAGTCTGCGTAATGCTGGCCAATGGCATGCATAAAGTTCATCGCAATGTGAAAGCCACCTAGTCTAACTACGAGAGATGCGCACGTGTGAGGATTTGCCCACTGCAACTCCTTGGCCTTGCAATATAATTGCTGGTCGAGTGTGAGGACAGTCGACTGCCCTGGGTTTACTTTTTCACTGATCCGAATACATCGGTCTATCACCGTCCAAAGGGTACTTTCTTCATGTGCTGGTGCGTTTATTATGGGCAAGTAGCCTACGTTGGTTTTCTCAGCCGTTACAGTTGACACTATGCTGTTGAAGCCTGTCCATCCAGGAACTTTTTGATCATCCGAACCAGCGATTCGGGATAGTATCCATGCCAAATCAACA
>JBEVXV010001182.1:0-9494 GCA_040505915.1 Sedimenticola sp.
GTTGATGCCACTGGTGGGCGCTGGAGCTTCGATCTGCATCTGCTGATACAAACGCCGGTCGATCCCGTCATTGGCTCGCTGGTGTTCTTTCTCCTCTTCTACGGTCTCTCCATCCGTGTACCCATGTTTCCACTCCATGGCTGGCTACCGGTTGTAGCAGAGCATGGTAGCGTGGCGCTGGCACCGGTACTTTTGATCGGTATTAAAGTTGGGATTTATGGGCTGTTGCGCTTTGTTTTTCCGTTAATGCCAGAGGTTGTGATGCAGTGGCATCAGTATGTGGTCGCCTTTGCTGCTGCCGGTATCTTCTACGCGGCAGTGTTGGCACTACAACAGATGAATTTACGCAGGCTGCTCGCCTATGCCGTGGTGAGTCACACCAGTGTGTTGGTGATTGGCCTCTTTACCCTCAATCTGCTCGGCCTTCAAGGTGGCCTGATGCTATCGATCACCTTTGGACTGGCGGGTGCCGGGCTGTTGTTGATGAGTGGCTTTGTCTACCATCGTACCAACACGATGCTGCTGGGCCGTCTAGGCGGGTTGTTTGACCGCATTCCATTTATCGGGATCACTTTTCTAGTGGCTGGCCTCTCTATCGTGGGAATGCCCGGTACCCCCGGTTTTGATGCGGTCCATCTGATGATGGAGGCGGCCATTGAAGAGTTTGGTGCCTTGGTTACCGTTGCAGCGGCCTTGGGTAATGTGGTTGCCGCCGGTTTCCTGCTGTGGGCGTTTCAGCGTGCTTTCCTTACACCGCGCCCATCGGGGGAGGGGAGTAGTCGTGCTATTCCCCACACCACAGGGACTGAGCGGGTGGTTGCAGGCATGATGCTCCTGACCCTGCTGCTCGCTGGCTTTTTCTCCGAGCCTTGGTTGGAATTGATTGAGACACCGTTGCAGCTGATCGAAAGCCGTTTCGATCACCCTGCTCTTGATACTGGAACTCTACATCATGGCTGATACAAGCCTCGCTTTCTCTGCTGGGCTGCCACTGATCAGCCTGTTGATCTTCCTTCCCTCTGTTATGGGCTTGGTGATCTGGATCTTGCCTGATGAGCGTAAGGCTCGCTGGGTCGGACTGGTGGCAGGTATCGCAACGTTACTGTTGAGCATGGCTATAGTGGTCTCATTCGACCCCTCCATGGCTGGATTTCAGCTAGTGGAGCGGGCGCAGTGGATACCCTCTCTGGGGATCAGCTACCTGGTGGGGGTGGATGGCATCTCACTGCTCTTTTTACCACTCTCGTCACTGCTGTTTGTCGGTGTTATTGTCGCCTCATGGACCCGTATAGGCAAAATGCCACGGCTCTACTACTGTCTGATCTTGTTGTTGGAAAGCACTACCCTGGGTATCTTCTCCTCTCTCGATCTGGTGCTCTTCTTCCTCTTTTGGGAGATGACACTGCTACCCCTCTACTTTCTTCTTAGTCTCTGGGGGATCGGTCCCAACCGCCGTTATGCAGCAGTGAAGTACACCCTGATGATGTTGACCGGTGGTGTACCCCTGCTGGTCGGTTTTCTACTGTTGGCCTTTAACCACGCCGACACGCTAGGTCTCTCTGTTCCCGGCGGGCTGGCATTTGACTATCCCACCTTACTGACTACCCCCGTTTCACCCGAATTGCAGATGGTGGTATTTTTCCTACTGTTGATCGGCTTTGCCATCAAGACCCCCGTCTTTCCCTTCCACACCTGGCTCCCTGCCCTGACAATGGATGGGGCAGTAGCAGTAGCAGCCATTATGACCGGTATCAAACTCGGTGCTTTTGGATTGATGCGTTTTGCTATTCCGCTCGCCCCCCAAGCGGCTCAGGAGCTGCATTGGCTGCTTGCCGGTCTTGCTGTAGTGGGCATCCTCTATGGTGCCGTTGTGGCGCTGGCCCAGACTAATCTGCGCCGTATGCTCGCCTTCTCCAGTATCAGCCATGTTGGGCTGGTGCTGTTAGGTCTCGCCTCTTTCAATATTCAGGGGATTCAGGGGGCGCTGTTCCAACTGCTCAACTTTACTCTTATCTCGGGTGGAATTTTTCTAATCAGTGGGTTTCTTCACCATCGCCTGGGTTCTACCGATGTAGTCAGTCTTGGCGGCGTTGCCCACACCATGCCACTACTCGCAGCTTTCTTCTTCTTCTTTGGGCTTGCGGGCATGGGCATGCCGGGTACCAGCGGTTTTCCCGCTGAACTGTTGATTCTGATCAGTGCCTTGGAGACCCATACCGGTGCCGGTCTTGCTGCTCTGTTCGGGGTTGTTCTTGGTGCGGGCTATCTGCTGGTGATCTACCGCAAGGCATTTCTTGGCCCGCTGCGTAAAGATAACGTGGCTGATGCTGTAGACCTACTCCCTCGGGAGTTGGCTCTGGTACTCCTCTTTACCGTCATCATTCTTGCCGCGGGTCTCTTTCCGGGAGTGGTGTTCGACCTGATAGGCCCTTCCACTGAGGCCTGGGTGTTGGGGCTAGGTAATACACTCCCTCTCCACTGAGTTGTTTTCTACTTTAGTGGGTTTAAAGAAAACTCGTAACTATTCAGTTGGTGCTCGGAGTCGATCTCCCACATCCATGTGGGTAATCGGCACCGACCCAAAACCCAGCTGAATAGTTACGCTGGTTTTTTGATACGCACACCTCAGAATTATGTCAAGGGATTCAGTGTGTTCTTGACAGGGATAATCACACGGTCTAACCTGAGTTCTCCATTACAATCCAGGGACGAAGATGGGCGAGGGTTTCACAAACCAACCCGAGTTGGTAGAGACGGCAGGGATGCGTCGTTTTGATGAGTGCATCCAGCGGGAGCGGGAGCGAGTGCTTTTTGGTCAGGCACTCTACTCCAATCTGTCGGTGGTCATTGCCGGTCTGGTGCTGGCCGCCATCCTCTGGAATGAGGTGGAGCTAGGTCATCTGCTGAGTTGGGCTATCCCCTTTTTATTGGTGGTGCTCTTACGCTTGGCCATTGTCTGGTTCCACTCCCGGAAAACCCCCACAGAAGATCCACGCCCATGGATTAATGCCTACACCTTCTCCTGTGCTCTAATGGGGATAAGTTGGGCATCCTTTGTATGGATACTCTTCCCACTCCTCGGGGCGACCCACCCGGCACTACTCTACGCAGTATTGCTGGTGACTGGCGTTATCTCGGCAGGGATACATGTACTGTCGATCCACCGCCCTGCCGCACTCCTCTACTTGGTGCCAATGATCTTTTCTGTTACTTGGCAACTGCTGGCTATGCAGTCGGAGAAGAGTAACCCGCTGAGTATTCTCATCGTCTCTGTCTATGCGGTTTTTATCATCAGTGTTGTCCTGCGCCAACACCGTACGGTGATGGATGCCCTGGCACTTAAGTTTGAGAACGACCAGTTAATTTCCGATCTCACTGTAGCAAAAGAGCTGGCGGAAAATGCCAGCCAGGCAAAGTCCGATTTTCTCGCCACCATGAGCCATGAAATCAGAACGCCAATGAACGGCATAATCGGCATGAGTGGACTGCTGCTCCATTCGGGACTGACCAGGCAGCAGAAACGATTTGCCGGAATTATAGAGCGTTCTGGCAGAGCGCTTCTTAGTATTATCAACGATCTTCTCGACTTCTCCAGGATTGAGGCCGGTAAGTTGGAGGTCGATATGCTGCCGTTTAATCCATCTGAACTGTTCCATCAGGCGGCGGGTCTGTTGAGTGCTCAGGCAGAAGAGAAAGGGCTCAATCTGCAGGTATCCCTACCTTCCAATCTACCCTTTAAATTGAGCGGGGATGAAGATCGCCTCCGTCAGGTGTTACTCAACCTGCTGAGCAATGCGGTAAAGTTCACTGTAGAAGGTGAAGTGATCCTGAGAGTTACAACCTCTTCGCTGAGCAATAAAGAGGTTACTCTTTGTGTTGAAGTGATCGATAGTGGGATTGGTATTGCTCCAGAGGTGCAGGGGCAAATCTTTGACGCCTTTGCTCAAGCGGATGGTTCCACCAGCAGACGTTATGGGGGTACCGGACTGGGGCTGGCAATTGCCAATCAGTTGGTGCAGCTGATGAATGGCCAGCTATCGGTTGAGAGTGAACCCGGAAAAGGGACAAGGTTCTGGTTCAATCTGACACTGCCGCTGATAGCTGCTGATGAGAAAAATTTATATCCCCCAAATCAGAGGAGTAAGGAGACTATTCACACCTTCCCTGGGTTGAGGGTGTTACTGGTCGAAGATAACCACATCAATCAGCAGTTGGTGGATATCCTGCTACGAGAGAAACTGCTGTGTGACGTGGTGCTGGCGACAGACGGAACTGAAGCAGTCAACTGCTTTGAAGATCAGATATTCGATATGATCCTGATGGATTGTCATATGCCGGGAAAAGATGGCTTCTCCGCCACCAGGGAGATACGCATAATTGAACAGTCGAACCGAGGCGAGCGAACCCCCATCATCGCACTTACCGCAGATGTTCTCGGCGGTATTCGTTCGAAGTGCGAGGCGGCGGGAATGGATGACTATCTGAGTAAGCCATTCAGCCCGGGACAGTTGTCTCAAGTGATACTGCGCTGGGCACCTAATAATAACCAAGTCAGAGAAGCCGCTTGTTGACTTCCAAGCTCACCCAAATAAAAAAACGGCCTTGATGGCCGTTTTTTTATTTCCCTGAGCACTAACTGAATAGTTATATTTAATTTTAAGCTTCACTTCAGCTTTGATTGCTAATCTTTACCTCAACATGACCCGGGTTGGTGAGATTAGGTCATTCATTAGTGATTAGACGAGGTGAACCATGAATAAGTGTGTAATCGGAATTTTGCTGGCGACGGTCTGCTGTGGACCCTTGGTCGCTCAGGCTGATGCAGTGACTCAACTGGAGTCAGGCTATCTTGCTGCGGGGGCAACGGTGTTTAGTGCCGCCAGGGGTGAGGCGCTGTGGAACAAGAACTTTACCGATAAAAAGAGTGGTAAGACGCGTAACTGTGGTACCTGTCATGGAGAGAGTTTGAGTCAGGAAGGGAAGCATGTGCGTACCAAAAAGTTGATAAAACCGATGGCACCTTCTGTCAATCCACAACGACTGACCAAGGTTAAGAAGATTGAGAAGTGGTTCAAGCGTAACTGCAAATGGACCATAGGGCGCGAGTGCACAATACAGGAGAAAGGTGATGTACTGGCTTTTCTCAAAGATAAGTAAGCGGGTTGTCCTTTTGGAGAGTAAAAGATGATTAAATCAAAAATTGTAAAGAGTGTGTTGTTGATCTCTTCGGTGGCTGTACTGGGTGCATCCGGAGTAGTCGTTGCCGGTGATGACGATGGTTTCTTCAGTAACTTCGGCAGCTTCAGTAAAAAGAGTGTCAAGCGTGGTGTGGCCCCGGTCACTAATCCGCAGTACAGTGAAGAGTGTGGCGCTTGTCATTTTGCCTACCAGCCGGGACTGCTTCCGGCCCGTTCCTGGCAGCTGATGATGGCAGGCCTGGAGGATCACTTTGGGGAGAATGCAGAGCTGCCAAAGGAGGATGCCCAAGTACTTGAGGCTTACCTGGTGAAGAATGCTGCAGAACACTCAAACTACAAGCGCTCGGTTAAGATTATGCGCAGTCTTGCCCCCGGTGAGGCGCCACTGCGCACTACCGATACGCCCTACCTTACCAGTAAACACCAAAGGCTATCTCCCGCACAGGTGGTAGATAACCCCGAGGTTGTCTCTATAAGCCACTGTGCAGCCTGTCACACCAAGGCCGAGAGTGGCTCTTTTAGTGAAAGAGAGATCAACATCCCTGGGTTTGGCCGTTGGGAGGGTGATTAGCTATGGGTGATCACAATTTTGTTCTACACTGTTCATAAATGTCATACCCATCATGGGTAGAGGTTCAGATGTCTGTTGAAACACTCACACTGATCATCTTTGGTTTGCTGCTGCTGCAGGTTGTGGCAGGGGCGGGAGTGTGGCTGTTTCGTCGTGTCCGTAATCCCCCGCAGCCGAAAGCGGTGGTTAAAGCGATCCAGCCGATGATGCCATCTGCCTCATCTACCGCCACCGATGGCTGGGAGGGTTTTAGAGAGTTTAAGGTGGAGCGTCGAATTTATGAAGACGAAAGCCACTCCATCTGCTCCTTCTACCTGATACCCGTCGATGGAACTGCCTTGCCGCTGTTCAGGCCAGGGCAGTTTCTCACCTTTAAACTGGCACGTTCAGATCGAAAAGAGAGTGATTTAAAGCCGCTGGTGCGCTGCTACTCTCTATCGGATAGACCGGGCCAGGATTACTATCGGATATCGGTAAAGCGTCAGCTCGCTCCCGCTGACGAGAGAGACCTACCCCCCGGTGCCGGTTCTAACTTCCTCCATGATCATGTTATAGACGGCACAAGGCTCTCTGTGCGGGCGCCTTCGGGGCATTTTTATCTGATGGAGGAAGAGCTAATACCGGTGGTACTGGTGGGGGGGGGTATCGGTATTACGCCGATGCTGAGCATTCTCAACACCCTGCTCGATAGCGGCAGTCGGCGTGAGATCTACCTCTTCTACGGTGTGCGTAACGGTAGCCAGCATATTATGAAGGCGCATCTGGAAACCCTGTCAAAGGAGTACCCAAATTTTCATCTCCATGTCTGTTACAGCCGCCCCGCTGAGAGTGATCTGGAGGGTGTCGATTATCACCACCGGGGGCATGTCGATATCCAGCTGCTGCGACTGACCCTAAAACGGGTGCGCCATCAGTTCTATATCTGTGGCTCCAAACCGATGATGGAGACGCTGGTGCCTGCGCTGGAGGAGTGGGGTGTCGATGATAACGATATTCACTATGAGTCGTTTGGGCCTGCCTCACTGGCCAAACGCGACAAGCCAAAGCCATTGGTTGATGAAGTAGCGACTGGGCAGAACCCCACCATTACCTTTAGTCAATCAGAAAAAGTGATCCACTGGGATCCAATGGCAGACTCGCTGCTCAATCTGGCAGAAGAGAACGGTATTGAAGTGGACTCTGGTTGCCGTGCCGGAAGCTGTGGGTGCTGTCAGGTTTCCATTGAAGCGGGTGAGGTCGAGTACAGCCAGGAACCCGATGCGGAAATAGAGCCGGGCCACTGCCTGCTCTGTATCTCAACACCAAAAAATAACATCACTCTGTCAGCATAGAGAGCATCATGGAACATTCACTTATTCGTAAAAAAGTATTTCCCTTTCTATTGATGTTTGGGTCACTTGTCCTGTCAACTATCATCCTTGATGCGGTGCTACATCTCTTTGATCTGGTTTGGATTGGCCGCTGGTTGGGAATACCCGGAACACTGCTTATCCTACTGTCATTCTTCTACTCCATGCGCAAGCGCAAGATCATCAGCATGGGCAATCCAAAGTCGCTGCTTACTTTGCATGAAACCCTCACCTGGCTGGGGGCACTTATGATCATGGTACATGCCGGAATACATATCTATACCATTCTCCCCTGGTTGGCTCTGATCGCCATGCTGGTCAATGTAGCCAGCGGCATGACCGGTAAATATCTACTCGACCGCTCACAACGGTTCGTGATGGAGAAGCGCGAGAGTTACAGTCAACAGGGTTTGAGCGGTGAAGCGGTGAAGAGAGAGCTCTTTTGGGATGCCGTCACCCTTGATCTGATGAAAAAATGGCGGGCAGTACATTTCCCCATCACCCTGGTATTTTCCGTCCTCGGCATCACCCACATCCTCAGTATCCTCCTATTCTGGCAATGGAAATGAAAAGTAAAATAGTAACAGCCGTTATATTGGGCAACCTCGGGCTACTGCTGGCGTTGGTATTTATCAATCCCGACCTGATGATCCAGCCGGGCAAGCTGATCAATGCCCATGAAGAGCTCTCCGGTGACTGCTTTGCCTGTCACACTCCATTTATTGGTAGTACCGCAGGCCAATGTATTGAGTGTCATAAGGTGGTGGAGATCGGCCTGAAAACCACCAAAGGATTGGCTATCTCCAAAGAAAAGAAAAATGTTGCCTTCCATCAGAGTCTGATGGAAGAGGATTGCGTCGCCTGTCATAGCGATCACAAAGGTGTGCAGTCGTTCAGGCCAATTGGCCAGTTCTCTCACCAATTGGTGGAGCAGTCGATACGGGAGAAGTGCGATAGTTGTCATATCAATCCGGGAGATGCTCTGCACCAGAAGGTCAAGGGAAACTGCGCCTCATGCCATACCCAAGAGCGCTGGGTACCGGCCACCTTCGATCACGATGACTACTTCCGTTTTGACCGTGAACATACAACCGAGTGCGAAACCTGTCACGTTGATAACGATTACAATCAGTTCACCTGCTATGGATGCCATGAACACTCCCGCTCCAATGTCCGCGAGGAGCATGTTGAAGAGGGCATCTATGAGTACGAAAATTGTGCGGAGTGTCACCGCAGTGGAGATGACGATGAGGCGGAACGTCTGTGGAATACACGAAGTTTCAGAACAAAGTGGTTGGAAGGAAAATCTCAAAAACCACCCCGCTGGGAGAAGCGCAAACATCATGACGATGACGATTAAAGTACTGATGTGACCGAGAGGCGGGTCGCCTCTCAATATGAACCAGTGGCTCCTATAGATTGTAAGTGAAGGATTGGAGGGAATTTAAGAAAAAGTAAATAGGGCACGGACTTTTTGAGAAGTTAGACAATAACAATCTATCTGCTCGACAAACCAAAGGATACTACTTATGAATAGATTTCTCTTTGCCACTGCGTTGGTACTATTTTCCGCACACTTACTTGCCGGTAAGGTTGTTAATTATAAGATCGATGGTCAGGAGTACGAAGGCTACTTTAACGAGGCCATGGGCCAGTCGAAGGGGATGGTTGTGATCGTTCATGACTGGGACGGCCTCACAGACTATGAAATCAAGCGTACCGAAATGCTCTCTGTCATGGGCTTTGATGCATTCGCGGTGGATGTCTATGGTAAGGGTGTCCGTCCAACAGGGAGAGATGCCAAAAAGGCCCAGACTAAAAAGCTCTATACCGACCGTGAAAAGATGCGCAAATTGATCATTGGCGGTCTCAATGAGGCAAAAAAGCACAGCAGTAAAGAGGTGGTGATTGCGGGTTACTGCTTTGGCGGTGCCGTTACTCTAGAACTGGCGCGCTCCGGCAAGGCCGAAGATATAGCAGGCTATGCCACCTTTCACGGCGGCCTAGCCACCCCCGAAGGCCAAAGCTACGCCCAGAACAAGTCACCTATCTTCGTTGCTCATGGAGGTGCTGATACATCGGTAAAGATGAGTGATGTGGCATCACTGGCGGGTGAGCTTGAGTCAAACAACATCCCCTACGAAATAGAGATCTATTCGGGTGCGCCGCACGCCTTCACTGTGTTTGGCTCTAAGCGTTACACCGAGACGGCAGATAAGAAATCCTGGGCTGCCTTTAAAGACTTCCTTGGCGAAACCTTATAGGCGTTGCAGCTAATTTTTATACTGGCTATGGACAATAATCCTGTAGGAGCAAACCTGTTCGCGATGAACACGCCCCGGAGCTGATCGCGAACAAGTTCGCTCCAATAAGAAT
>JBEVXV010001183.1:0-2733 GCA_040505915.1 Sedimenticola sp.
CATTTATGTCCTTTATTTGGTTAATGAAATCTGTAGTGTCTCTGATGTAACTGGGACTGTTCACCACATATTCATTCAGTTCCTTTTCTGCAATATGTCTAATTGTAATAATCATACGGTAAGTAAAGGATTCTGTTGGTTCGATATGACGGATAATACCGAAGACTCGACCACTGTTACAAGCAAAGTTGCCGACAACCCGAAAATAGATGTGCAAAGCCAACCTAAGCGGAACCGGTCAACACCCAAACTTGATTGTATAGAGAGAAAGAATGGACAGGAATCTGCTCACAAACGAGGTTATGAGGGAGACAAAGATATAATTACTAACCTGTCATCCAAGGAACTCAGTGCTGCCCAGATGCAGTTGCTATCAAGGGGCGATAACTTCATACCAAACAATAGAAAAACAGAATTGACAAAGATTTTGAGTGACATCAAGGAGTGGGAGAGACGAATGAGGCTTCGGGAGTATTTCTACAAGAAGGATGAACAAGATCACTAGGACGATGCTGAAGGTGAGGACGGGAATTGGGACAAAATGAAAAAGAAGAGCAACTTCACTCCAGCAGCAGGTAGAGATCGATGGCTTGACACCTACTTAGAAGTTGTGAAAGAGGATATAATTAGGGGCCTGAAGACTACCACTAAGAACAATCTAACAAAAGACGAAGAGAATGCGATGAGGGAGCTTCTCATGGATGACTCGATAGTCATTAGACCAGCAGACAAGGGATCCGGGGTGGTGGTAATCGATACGGTGGATTATACAAAACAGCTTATACATGAGGTTCAGGATAGTGATACATACACTAGGGTAAATGAGGACCTAACCAAGCAAATTAATACCAAGGTGCGGAAGCTAGTAAACCGAATGTACAAAGAAGGCTCCATAAATAGCGATGTACGCCACTACCTACTACCCAGCACAGTACAGCCAGGACAACTGAAAGGAAACCCCAAAATCCATAAGTCTGGGAATCCACTAAGGACTATCGTCAGTGGGATTGGTACACCAACAGAGAAGATAGCGGAGGTAGCAGAAAAGGAACTGAATGAATATGTGGTGAACAGTCCCAGTTACATCAGAGACACTACAGATTTCATTAACCAAATAAAGGACATAAATGGACTGCCCGACGACACCATTTTGTTTTGTTTCGATGTATGTAAGTTGTATCCGTCGATACCTAAGAAGGAAGGCATGGATGCATGTGAGGAGGCCGTAGCAGCCAGGTCTAGCAAAGGTATACCAGATTCAGATGTTATTAGCATGATTACACTTGTATTAGACAACAATAACTTCCAATTTAACGGTCAACATTTTCTCCAAGTAGATGGCACAGCAATCGGTTCCAGATTAGGAAAAAATTATGCGTGTACATATATGCGCAAATGGGACGAACAACTCTTAGCACATGAGATATTACCCCGGTTTTATAAACGATTCATTGATGATGGCATCGGCATCTGGACTGAGGGCGAAGAAGAGCTAATGAAATTTGCAAATCACGCTAACAATATCCACCCCAGGATCAAGGTAACACTCAGATGGAGTAGGGAGAAAATAGAGTTCCTCGACACATGGCTAAAACTACAAGATGGGAAGCTTCAAACTGATCTTTATAGTAAGCCGACGGACAAACATCTGTACCTACAACCCGAGTCGGATCACCCAGACCACACGAAGACAGCAATACCATATGGCCTAGGTCTTCGGTTAAAACGCATTTGTAGTGAGGAATCCAGTTTCCAACAACAAAGCGCGGTCCTGAAGACACGTCTACAGAAACGTGGATACGGATCTAAGGTAATAAACAACGAATTCCGGAAAGTTAATCGTGTCAGTAGGGAAGAGGCACTTAAGAAGACAAAGAAGAAGGAAGCGAAAAACAGGGTCCCGTTAGTGTTAACTTATTCAAGCCATCTGCCAGACATTCACCACATCATCCATAACAGAACACACCTGCTGCATAAATCAAAACGGATGGCGGATGTATTCAAGGAGCCACCGCTTGTCGCGTACAGAAGGGGGCAGAATCTTGGTGACGTATTGATTCACGGCAAATTCAACAGAATATTCGGCGCTAAAGGCAGAAACAATAATGCACCATGCGGAGAACCTAAGTGTACTATATGTCCGTACTTCGATCCGGCAGATTCCTTTACTTCCGTAAATGGGGTTAAATATAAAATCACACGGGGAGGTACATGTAATACACGTAACGTTGTATACTTATTGTCATGTAAAGTGTGCCATTGTTCACAATATGTAGGTGAAACAGAGCGGTCCCTAAAAGAGCGAGCCAAGGAACATATATGGGACATTCGTGCTTGCAGGGATAAACCGGTTTCCAATCATTTCAATTTACCAGCCCATAGTATACATGATCTCAGTGTTCAGATAATCGAAAAAGTCACAGACAAAACCACCTCATATAGGCGGGTGAGAGAAGAATTCTGGATAGCGAAGATAGGCACCACGGCCCCAAACGGACTTAATGTTAAGACAAGTTAAATGTGATTCTAGCTCGTAGTAAGCCACCCTTATCGTTTCTCGATGATACGTGTATTCCAATATTGACCTTTTGCGGGGGTGTATTTTCTTGTTCTTGGTTAGTTGTCTGCTGCCTGCATAATTTGGTAGTCATATCGTGTATTTTTATACTATTTTCATGTGTCCGTGCGATACGGGTGGTTTTGTCAGAGCGACTCTCTTGATTATTTTTAGTT
>JBEVXV010001184.1:0-2565 GCA_040505915.1 Sedimenticola sp.
AGTATACAGCTGAGGTATCGAACCGCTTGAGGCACCACAGTTTGTCCAATTTGGTTTTAAATGACAATATTGTGTCTGCATTCACCAGGTCAGCAGGTAGACTATTCCAGGTGTTTATTGTACGGTGTGCAAAAGAGTTCAATCTTATAGATTTGTTTTCCCGGGGTTTGTTCAGTTTGTAGTTGTGTCCTCTTAAGTTTGGATTGTCAGAGAAAGTGAAGAAGATGTTTGCTCCGATATCGTCAAAATGGTGAATAATCTTGTAGACCTCTATGATTTGTATATCATACATCCATACATCCTACTGCCTGTCTCCATCTTGCAATTTATTAGATCCGTTCTGCTTCTACAACGTTCTAAATTATCTCTATATAGACCACCATTAAGAAACTATCATAACAAATCATTATCTATTATAAAAGACGACATCATAACACGTCATCAAGGAAACTGTACCAGTTCACTGGTTACCGCCACAATTATGTTACAGGATCAGACTAACAGCAAGGCTGACAATGTCATCAGCTCTACCAGCACCACCACTGTTGCCAGTAAGGCAGACATCGAGGCCAGCAAGCCCCCAGAGGAGATCCTGAAAATGGCCAAACTGGTGAGCGTGGCCCAAACAGGAATGAATATATTAGAAGGATTGGCTAGAGCTGTGGATGCAAAGGCCGAAGCAGAGATTGCACAAATGTAAGAGGAAATCAGGATGTTGGCCATGCAAGTCCGCATGTTGGTCATAGAGATTAAGATGTCCGAGGTGAAGACAAGTAAGTCGGAAAGCAAGGTCAAAACGGCAAAACCTGAGTCCGATAAAGCCAAAAGCAATGTCAAAGCTGAATATATGAAGGCATGTTCAGCAAATGTAAAGGTCAACACATATGTCAGGAATGATAAAGCTGTCAACAAAGCCGATACAGGTTCTAGAAAGGCGACTGAGGTCAGCAAGCTGGATAGTAAGATCAAGAAGGCCGATAAAGATGCCACGGCAACACCTGAGGCCAAGAATACCAAAGAGATGAAGGACAATCCAGGAACTGATAACGTCAACAAAGGTGTTGGAAATGACGACGGAGTTGTCCAGAAGGCTGATGCAGAAATGGGAATGAAAGGCACATATGTCAGCAAAGCAGATCTTGCTATCGTGAAGGCCGATATCGAAGTCAAGAAGACCAATGAAGAGATGAAGACCTTCGACGATGCCTGGACACGTGACGTGGACAGTGCTCTCATTGCAATGGTGGCCCGTGAAGGTAGGAACAGTTTGATATTTAAATAATCCCAACAAACTATTGTGACACTGCATATTTAAGAACAATATGTGGATTAATATAGCATTGAATCCTAGTATATTGTCCCAACATTATATATAAGCTAAAACACACAGAACCGATTTCAAATTATAGCAAGTTTTCACAACACTCGTGAAATTTCTAGCGTAAATGCGAAGTTTGATTCTAACTTGCTCTGTAATTTTCTGCAATATTTGAAACCATGTACAGAAATGGGGGAAATGCAAATCATTTTAGCGAAACTCCTTCTTCAGATAATGCATATGACCTCACACACTAGTCATACATATATTCATAGGATATTGAGTATTATTGCTTTTGAGATCATAAAAAAAAAATGGATTTTAAAATGGGATTATTTTCCGAAAATGGAGTCCAAGTTTATAAGATATTTTAGAGCAAATACGGAATCATAATATATTCTCCAATTATTGATTCTATATTTCGAAATCATTTCTGGCTAAAATCTTCCATGGGCTAAGACACGGTATCTCAACCGCTGGCTGATTTATATTCTATATTTGCACTATAACCATGTAGTGTCGTTTTCATGTCACGCTCTCCTGTCTACACCGGTCAAAGTGGCACCAGAGGAATTTACTGTGAAAGAACGAAATGGTAAGTGCAGACAAGTAACATTTGCTCAATGTGCTATCGCATTTGACAACATACATATACATTTATAGTTTTGCCCCAAAGTCTTGCATACGATGTGGTAAAGGGTAAAGTTTTAAGGCGTTTGACTATTAATCCAAGGGTCCAAGATTCGAATCCCGGGTCGGTCTCAGGGATTTATTTCTTCCGCCTCCCTTTTGATTCTACCCAAAATAGAACACACAGGGCATGCATATGGCCACCGTGCGTGGAGTGTAGCGCGGAATTAGATCGGATTGGTCGACAACCTCTCGCCAATTTGGTTCACACTTTGTTTGATAATGCGCCATCAAAATGTCTGAATTATGACTATTTCCTGAACAGATGCACCCATACGGAATGTCTTCAAGTCAATTCCCACCGTTAAATACATACAATGTACATACTACCGGTACATGTAAATTGATATGTGTCTGGTCTCAGTCAACACACAGTGGTACATGTATTATAATTCGTATACATTGTACTTGTACTAAACCATTCATAAGTAATAAGAAATAAGTCAAATGTAAATTATCCCCAGACGACAATTTTTGTTTCTCGAGGGGCCCTGAAGGGTTAATATTTTTCATTTATCAACACAAGTAAATGAATATGCTGTGAAAACCATTTGAAC
>JBEVXV010001185.1:0-24491 GCA_040505915.1 Sedimenticola sp.
TTGGTACCATTCACATCAAATTTGGTTGAGTAGTTCGAAAGTTATGACGCGAAACATGTTTTAGCTATTTTGGTCAATGGCGGCCATCTTGGTGACGTCACAAAATTGTGACCTACACGTTTCCCAAGTGTCTATCAAACCTTATTTCAAAGTTTAATGTATAATGAAGATAATTAGATAGGTCGCTTGCTTTAACCATTAAAATCCCACGGGATTCCAGACGCCCCCATACTATATAGGAAAGTAGTTATTACATAGCATTTTGGTATTTGAACTCATGTGTGACACATGTTACTGCATGGAGTGGCATGCTGCACACTGATTGGTAAGAAAAAGTCATTTCCCCTGATATATTGATCAGTCTTGTGAAGATTATTTGTCTTCGTAGAAATATTTCTGGTGGATGATTACATCATGCAAAATGTGTACTTCGCTTGTTGAGAGTGTTCGTCAGAAGGGTTGGTGCTAGTTATGCCGCGGTGACATTCTTGTCCATCAGTTAGCGTATGCTTTAATACGCTTTGAACATGCTAGACATACTAGTGTTTACCCTCTTGTACATATACAAAAAAATCTGATATCATACCTAAATGATGTAAATAAAGAACAAATATCTATACGCCAGTCTACCGAATCAGAGAGCGCGCGATTTGTATATATATCGATATATGTATTACTGCTGTTAAAGGGTAGACAACTTGTTCTTATGGAAAATAAAGCCCCCGGAGCAACGTGGGCTGCATTGTTTGGTCTGGGGTGAAAATATGCTTGGTCCGGCTTCTATGGCTGCATGAAATCTGACCCTCCTCGCCAGACTGGATTCAAATATCACTCTGGTGTTTTATTTCAGCAGTAAACATTGACTGGGCATCGACCGGACGGTACACAACTTGTTGGTGAGGAAGTCGGGGTGCTCGCGCGGAGGTACAGACGACTGATATTCATTGAACCGACGCGTCCGACCCATCCACATCATTACGAGTAAGAACACGGTTTGTTAATATTCGTGAATTAAATGATTTTAAATATTCGTGAAATATAGTTGAATGAATTGAGTTGTAATCACACACCAAATTAGTCTGGTTCCTCGGTCGCAAAGACGAATACATACTAAAACTAATACTATGACTGCATGTGCAGCATATTGTACCTGTTTTGCGGTTTCTTCTGCGTTTTCTTCTGTGTAGGTCGTCTGATTTGTTTGGTTGGCGCCTGAAAATAAAAAGATAAGAAGAGTTGATCACGTTGATTAACACATGTCCAGCACTAATTACTTCACTGTGTTTAGTGTCGAAACGTGTAACAGTTATGCTTATATCGATTGGCAACTGTATCTGTGTATAGTCACATAATCTATTCTCACATGTGTACCATGTTCACATTGGAATGCAGACAGTTTACAATTGGCGGTACATTCTGCTGATGCATTACATTAACGTACGCCTATTCTAAAGTGATGCTTATGTTTAGCGTGATTGATTAATAGTGCATTTACAAGTACAAGCATTTCCGAGATGGCCGACACAATACAAGTGCCCGCCAAAATAATAATATTAAAAAACAGTTTTTGGCGTATTTTATAAGCAGTGGACGGGTGGGAACCGACATACACCACCAAAACAGTTGCATTCAGTGATCGTTTCATTATGTATGTGTACTGGATACGCTAAAACATAATTAACATAAACTAGTTATCAAGCAACCATTATGTTGGGCAAATTTTGCAAATTACTTGCTGCCATTTTTGAAAAATCGTATTTTATAAATGCATGTAGCTTGTTTGCCAATGATATTCAATGGCATATAGTGAAACGCATAGTTCTCATTTGATTGGATAGTTATAGTTATGCATATGCAAATTATGTTACACAAATTTGCAAATTAGGCATTAATATCATAACATTTATGTGGATAAAGCCTCCTAACACATATTACAAAATAATAAGTTTCATGTTAATTTAATTGATTAAGCATTATATGCTTTGATACTTTACAAAACGGATAACATCTTCGCTGACTACTGGTTGTATTATTATGCAAATGAGCTCTCATATTTGCATCAATCATCCTGTATCTGCAAATTATTGGACATTATCCATCATATCATAATAACTAATGTCACCTTCGCGCCGCTTCCTGTGGAATCGTCGTGGCGCGGTTCCGGCGAAGTATGGGCTTCATGAGCAGCTGGAACTGGCGGAGCCGGGCTGGTGGGCATTTCCGGGAACTGGGTTTCCATCTCCGCAGTGAGCTTAACATGAATTGACATTGTATTAGCTAAGTGGCTAGATTATTGTCTGTGCTATGTGTTTGGTTAATGTTCTCTCTTCAATACTTTTGGTGCTACACTCACCAGACTTGCACATATTCCACACATATCTGGGTACATTGAACACCACGCTCAACTCGTTGACCCTCAGGGGCTTGGCCACATGTATCAACTAGCAAAGTGCACATGCTGTGACGTTATGACGTCATTACATGCATGCAATTAACGTGAGGTAAGGAGCCACCTCCTTTTGTGCAACATTTCGATTAATATGCGTGTATCATAAGCGGCATATTGTTAAATTGGCTGAATCAAACTCGCTGATTGGCAAATCAATCATTTACCTATATTTAAATGAAGAATTAGTCAGACAAGTTTGCAAGTTCTCGTACCACAGTATCAATGCAAATTTACCTATATAAACATAAATTTACCCTCACCCCCATTGAAATGCATGTGCGTTTTACACTTTGTGAGTTTTAATGGTTGGCACTTAGAATAATGGATGCATTTCTTACACAAATGCATGGCATAACATAGTTGCAGCAGTACCATTTGGCATGATGTACTTATGTTTACATATATACATATACACCTCCAGAACATGTTAGTATGACATTCAAACTCATTCTTCCGATAGCCCAGTGCATGTATGCCACTATTGCATTAACATTCCTTCATATGATCTGTAGCTATACATAGTTGACATACTATCCCTCCCATATGATATAATATATTTCCATCTAATTGTATGCCCCTCCATATATAAAACCAAGATGTTGCTATGGCCACTACGCACATTTATATGCCCTCCTAATGTATTACTAAACCGCAAAACCCATGTGTATGCGCTCCCAAAATGTTATCATTACCTCCAACGTATTCATACAGCATCCAGACATACGCGGATTGCACGAAACTTCCCTATAAACGGTGATATGATGCATACTTCATTTAATTGATGCCTCCAAATGAGTCAATATGACATCCAATCCCCTTTGAATTACTTCCAACCATCTTCCGAAGACATCCCTCCCGCGTCATATGACATGTGTATATGATTCTACGACATCTACACCCATCCACATGACATCCTAATACGTTACTATAGCCTACAAACCAACTCAAATTACTTCCAAATATGTATATATGATCTATAAACGCGGGCATATGCATGGCAATATGCTTGACTGCCATCCTAACCCATATATGCGGCATTCGTATATGTTCATATAACCTTTATGACACTATATGGACTCCAAAAAGGTAAATATGACCAATGAACCCATGTCGATGCCCTCCCAACATATTACTATAACCAGCAAAGCCATTTATATGTCCTCTCAACATATTACTATGACACCCAAACCTGGTCGTACATGGTGTGTTCGTCGTTGAGTGCAACCTATCGATAATGTTGCGCTTATCAATAACAATTATAATTATAGTCCGTTTGCTATATGAATGCGAACATTTACCGTTGTGTATGGCTTGCTGCATTTCCCATATAGGGAATACAGGACCAATATTAATTCGTGCCACGTACGTCGGTGGAAGTATGAACTGCTATAATTGGATCGACATGCAATATATTGTATGCATGCTTGTTCATGTAGTGTAGTGGTAGCGGCGACGACAAAGCACGACGCTGTTAAAACATAGATGTGGGTTCGATACCACTCTTCGCATTTGTTTTTATAATATTTCATCATGTGGTGGTATTTGCGGCATAAAATAACGTTTTATTTCAAGCAAGTAGTTCGTTCGTTATAATATCGGTTTTTATGTGTTTTATTGTAATTACGATGCGATTTAGACGCATTTCATTTTGTGTCTGAAATACCTGTCTCTGTCATTTTGCCACCAAAAGAAAAACACAATGTGCCTTTTCACGCACGGATAATGCATGCATAGATAAAGAGTAAACGAACATCATATGCATGCGTGTAGGTCGTCAAGATTATAACCATCAACTTTGACAAACAAAACAAGGCGAACGTGGAGTTTCGAACTCATAGCATACTTACATTTTACACTCAATTTATTACCACCCAAACTCGTTGACAATTGCGCCACACTACAATTGTTGTATTTTACATTGCAAACTAATAGTGTATAGACTTATAGAGCTTTCGATAAATAACGCTACTCCCTCGTTGAATACAATGCACGCGGCCACGTAACGTTAAATGTTCGCCTTCATGTAGCAAACGGACTATAGCCTATACGTCTTATTTCATTAATCAAAATCGCTTAACAAACACAATTAATCATTATAGGTTACCTTCATAGCGACAGCTGCCTCCCGTCGCTCCACTGCCAGCTCACGTTCAGCTACATGACGCTCCCGAATTTCCAGATCAATGTTGACTCGATGCAGCTCATTCGCCTGTTTCTGAAGATGTAGATATCACCATATGTGTTGGTTAGGGTTAGGCTTAGACAACATACGATTATGGGATACAGATTTTATTGTCGTCACTATAATAGTAATAACATGCAATTGGCACAAAGGCTGCCATGTCCTGCGTGAGAGCTAGAAAAGCCGGAGCGGCAGCATTCCGGTATGCAACTACATATGCGCCGGATGTGCACAAATTCCACTACAATGGCGAACAATGCGAACTCGTACCAAGGACTTGACAGCCTGTTTACCCAACAAAACTGAACCACATGCATTGTGAACCGATTCCTTGCGTAGGATTATATACATCGCACGGTTAGTATGCACGTGTAATGGATATTAGAGCACTGGACAAATATATAAGCATATTTATTGTATACGTGATCAGATGCATATTGCTTAATTTAAAGATCCACAACAATAACTACGACGTTATGCCGCGCATGTGCACTACACGACCAGCGGCGTACGGTTATCATACGAAATCAATTATACGGCATTTAAGTATAGGAAACATAAAACAACGTACATCAATATACACTCCCAAATATGTGAGTAATGTGACATTGACCGACTTTTCCACTAAAATTACTTTGTTATTTCTCTTCGCTATGCGTTTGGTCAATGCTCTGTCTTTAATACTATTGGCTCTACACTCACCAGACTTGCCCACATTCTTCACCTATAAGGGTATGTCGACACTCACCATGAACTTAATAATATGATCATTGTGACCTTGACCCACTGTCCCACTGAACTCAATTAGAACATTGACTAAACGCACACCAAAGTAACTTCAGCACTTCAATACTATTAGCTCTACACTCAGCAGAGTTGCACATATTCATATCATGATAGGGTGCACCAGTAGCAACGCTCAACTAATTGATATTTATGTCACCGCTAAAATTACTTACTTATTTTCATTTGTTATATTGTTGGCAAATGTGCTTTCTTCAATACTATTGAGGCTACACTCACTAGACTTGCACCATACTTGCTCACATTCATCACCTAGCAGGATACATTGCTGGTTGGTTGCTTGGATTTGACGCCCGTAATTGGCTCGATGACTTTACATTGCGATAATAGAGAGAGAGCGAGGACAGAACACGGATACAGAGAGACCTGCTGGTGGCCCCCTGGTTCTTGTACATGTGCCCTGACTCGATTAAATTACTTAGTTATTTCCCTTTGTTATGCCTTTGGTCAATGTTATATCTTCAATACTATTGGCTCTACACTCACCAGACTTGCACACATTCATCACCTCGCGGGGTGCACCAATAACCACGCTCAACTCAGTGTCCCTCATGTGACCTTGACCCAATGTTTCGCTTACATTAATATTGTTTTGTGACAAGTCATAACCGGGGATACACTGCGGTCGTCGGCGAATGTCGTTCTAGTTATTATTAAGAGTATTATTATTAGTATTATTACTATAATTATCATTGTTGTTATTATTAGTAGTATTATTTTTATTTTCAAACACAACTGGGCATGTGCCTTGTTTTTGCTTGGGAACATTGCGCCTAGTTGAAGGCTCTGCGACCACTTGTACGACGCGTGCCATCTCGTGGATGGCACAAATATTTAATTATTGTTTCCATCTTCTCTTTGTCCATCGGTTGTATTGCATTCGATTTTGCGATACACCTATTTGTGTCTATGCTTTGTTATTCTGTGTAACATATCGGTGTAAATATTTTATTAGATTAGATAAAGACTCATTGGCTCGTGTGTCAGCTTGTGAAACATTCTGTCCCTGAAAATGTTTTGGGTACTGGTTCCGCCCATATATACGTCATGACAATCTAAATGAAAATATTATTACTATACCCTACATGTATGCTTGTAAATAATTGTTGATAAAGTGTAGTAGCTCGATAGGCAGAGGACCTCAGGAAAGATTGGCTTAGCCAACTGAGTTTTCTCTTTAAATAAAGTCTTTACTTACTTACTTACTTACTATTAATATGCGTTTATCAAAAGTAGTTCCTTATTGGGTGAATCAAACTCGCGGATTGATAATCATTTACCTCTATCGTTGTCGTGTGTTCATCCATCGCCATTTCTTGGATTTCCACGTGCTGTTCCCGCGCTAGCACGGCTTCTTCCCGTACCTTCATCTGAAATACAATATATAATGTAAAATTGAATCCAGAAAAGAGACAAAACATCCAATATAACGACGTATGAAGGCCCAGCACAGGCGCGTGTCTGCCTTATCACATGTGTTTAAAGCAGATAAAACCAGGTTTTTTAAATGACTACAATTGATAGAGTTTGATAATCTAAACCGAATGCTGAAAACCGCAGTGAAAAATATTAAATAATTAAAAAGTTACAAAGGTTTGAAAGTTTAATTAGCTGAAAAATAAATGGGTCATCTGTGATGTCACTGTGATGTCACAGATGGGTCGTTTTATTTACATTTATTTATATTAATTCCAATTTCTATTGTCTGCATACTTTTATTTCATGAACATGCATTTATATGATGAAATAAAAAGTGTAAAGTAAAAACATATTTTTATTCACAGTAAAAAAGTGTTATTACACATTTTTAGAAACTAATTTGCATATATTATGCAAATTCGTATAAATTACAAAAACATGAAAACTTGCATAACTTTTGACTAGGTTGTACTATTTCGATAAGGTTTTCAACATTCGGCTTGTATTGTCATTGTGTATAATGTATGCTTAATATATTAGAAATATGTTTGTTCTGGTGATTTCTGCTTTAAACTTTAATTTCCTCACAGTATATTATTGTCTAGTTTATGCTGAACAAACTGGCGTATGTGTGGTTTTTCATAGGTCATCTATAAGTCGAATAAAATGCTCTCATAATAATATGTTTTCATGCGAAGAATAAAGTTCCGTACAACTCAGAAATCATTGACAGGTCATCATAACGCAGAGTTAGGTAAGCTGCACAATGCAAAACTAATTTCAATTCAGATGAAGTTATGCTATATTGTTATGGCAAGTAACAAAGGGTGAATATTACTTGTTAAATGCATGCGAAGACAAAATATAATGTCTCCAAATAATGGTGTTCGTGGCAACGGAAGCAACAATGAAATATTCTGTTACTATGGCCACCATGGGGAAAATGACAAATCGTGCTTTCTTTGTCACAGTTGAACATACTATTGTAGACTGGTCAATTGCGAATATAATCATGATAATGAGATAATAAAATATATTTGCATAGGTGACCAAAACAGGAAAAATGAAACTGTTTTCTGGAAGTCGTGCGAAAATGTGATAAAGCTGAAAATCGCACGCATATGTCGAGAAAGTTTCGCATATCGAATTGTGTTGAATTCGTCCAATCGAAACTAAATGCATCGCTAACAATATCGCATGGAAATGGGACTGTCCAAACTCACTGAAACGAAGAAGTGACCGCAACTAAGAACAAATGGCTTCCAAACAGATTTATATGACATATAAACTCGTCCATTTGCATGGAAATATGTGTGAGTGTCATCCTAACCCATATATGTGGCATCCTTATTTGTTCATATAACCGCTCTGACTTTCAATCCAAAAAGGTTAAAGGGATACTTGCACGCTCTACATAGCAATACACCGATTTAAATACAAACTACAATAAATTATTTTATTCAATCAATATATACGTTTTATATACACAACCGTATGATTTGCCATTAGAAAGTAGGTTAAACAATAAAAAAAGAAAACAAAAAGATTTGCCGGGCGTGGGGATCGAACAAACGACCCCGAAATGCATCAGCCATCAGTCGCATATGAAACAACGATATCTAGGTGTTTCTCATGCCTAGTGTTGGTGAAACAGTCAAATTATGTTGACTCCTCTTCTAGCGAGTCCAGCTGTGACCCAAAAAATCAACTAAGTAGGTAACATTTATAAAAAATTATATATTCAGCCAAAATTACATTCCCGTTACTTTCGTGTCATTTTTGGCGCCAAATTCAGGAAATCCCGAGAGCATACGTATGCTGCTCGGGGATTACCATATCAAACTACAGTTTTAGACCACTTCTGGCGGTAAATCAGCGAACATTATATATAGAACTAGTGTATTAATTGAATACAATCATGTGTTACGATTCCATGAAATATGCATATACCGTGCAAATATACCTTTAATGCCACGACTAAACCCACGGTGATGCCCTCTCAACATAATGTTATGACCGGCAAAGTCACTTACGAGGGGTGCCCAAGTAAATCATACAATTTGGGTACTGATGCGTTTGCGTTTTTGTTCCGGCAAACACGTTTCATTTCGGTTTCCTAACGTTTGGGCAACGTTCGCACTTCCAAACGTGTCCAAACGTTTCGGGTTTTTCGTTCACAGCGCATGCGTAGAGTATTCATGTCAAAAACGGATAGGCGTGTGCTAACTGTAGAAACGCATACATCATGTACATTGTATATACGTATACGCAAAGTTTTCAAAACGTTTGTAAACGTGATAGCCGTTTTTCTGAAGTATTATGTAAGCATTCGCACAGTTTATGGTGGTAATGTAAACACACAGCAATTAATGAAGTAATGCATTGATAATGAGCTGTTGTTAATACAAGACGTTATAAGTACATTTGACATTTAATGCGTTCATCTTCATTGGCTCTCTGTTATTGCAAACGATATGTCGTATCGAGTTCATTGGCTAGAAAAACTGCCAAACGTAAGACCCGAAGCGAAGCTTTGTTAGTTTGAAACTGAAGATAAAGCTGCATAAATGTGCATTTTCCATGAAAAATCCGTTCGTCTGACTGACCGCATGGGTCGTCTGCATGCACATGAAAAATAGTTCTCTCTTTAAGCAAGCAACACATCCATTTATATACCAAATGACTCCTGTCAGAGTGTCATAAGTGTTGTATGTTTATAAACAATTAATTTAGTCGATGCTTTTCAAGTACAATGACTGTGTACATGGAATCTGTGATATATACATACGGTGGGGGCAGACACCTAGATGTAGATGCAGCTAGTATGTGCTGATGTCAATCAAAGGAAGACCTGGTCTAGCCTGTTGTGAGGTGAGAGAAAACAGAATGCCGTGCACTCCTCGTAATTTATAGATTTACCGTCATTTCTTTATCGTATTTACACACTCGTATTTCTCAAACTCAACTCAGAGCTCAATATCAACATCTGGATACGTGTTCTACCTTTTATCTATGGCTTAGTCAGTGTATATGTGAATCTGAAACTGATAATGCCATTAGTAGTGATATTCATTGCTAAATTTGAGGGACGACAGGGTGTCTATACAATATGGGCTGTAACAAAAATTTGCACTTGGATATAAGCTGAAGTCTACCCTGGTGGTATATCTCCATAGTTGTACTAAACAATGTCATACTTGAAAATAGTCTACCGGATCGGTTGCGATTAAGTGAAAATCTATTGTCCGAGGACTGGCCTACGTATTGCGTTTGGATTTTCTAATGGCCAGTGAACTTTACGTGCACCTAAACACTGCTATAACAATACACCCAAAACGAGATTTGAAGGCTGGACATTTTGCATTGGTATTACCAAAGAACAGCTTCATGCTGTGAAATTAAACATTGTCATTGCAGGCACGTGTATACCTCTCGTTATGGATGAACACAGAATTATTTATACAACTAAAACATAGAATTATGCAGATTGACAAAGTACAATGGGTTGCATTATATATACTTACCCACTCACACGTCTCCGCCAACTGCTGCCATAGGTCGGGTGTTGGTTGAGATTCCATTGCGTCTGAAATATAAGTAAATTTAAATTATTTGTATATTAGAGTAAGAGTAGTATAGTCAGTGGGGGTAGGGATGTGCAGAACGATCAAGAAGTTTTCTTGCAAACGGTAGTAACAGCGTATACATCTAAATTGTACGAGTAACTTTCATTAAAATTACATCCATGGTGTTTCCGACGCGTATTGGCAAATACGAGGGGGGGGGATCAATAAATAACCGGAACATATCAATAACTTTCGAACGAGACAATATTTCTCGTCCAAAATTTCAGGTACAAGATCATTCATATTTTAACTACTTTGCAAAATTACAACGTATTTCGTTAGAAAACAAGTAGTTGTAGTAGTTAAGGCAACACAAAGAAGTGCCCACCGGAGCAACGTCAAAATGACGTCAACTTGCACTCATCTTCAAATTCTTTCTTCATATGTCAGCAACCACGGGAAGCACCCAGCACATATTTTCTGCATTTAAAGTTGCCTAATGGAGTTCTGAATGTTTCTGTATGATGAATATCGTTTATTTAATTATTTAGCGGTCATATCTTCCTTTTAACAAGGCATTCATGCGATCACATTAAGATATGCCCGTGACGGCGACTGTGAAGTTGCCCGACAGCCTGGTTGGCCAGCAGCACCAAGCTTGACCACAAACATGAATATATTCAAAATGTATATAAATATATATCCCCATATGCTTTCTATTTCATTGATACTGTATGTAAGTGATTATTTCTACGACGAACGCAACACTGTTAGCATGGTGGTGTTTCAAAATGCAAAGGGCAGGTAAATTGTGATGTCATTTATGACGTTATATTTACGTCACAATTTTCATTTGACGTCATTTACGCATTACACAAGCATTTCGCATTATAGACGTGTCATTTAAGTTTATTAACTGTAAGTAATAAACTAGTTATCACACTTTGAAAATCATCAACGTTCACCGATTTTGGCATATTTCTCTTGAAACTACTCCAGTGGCACCCGATTGATAGTATCTTAGCAACGATAATTCTGACATCTGTACAGCTAAGCATACAATATTTCGTGTTTTAATTAAAAATAGATATATGTCATCCACAATACAATTTTATGAAGTTGCTATTGGAGCTAACAAAGTTACAGATATTTTCCGGTTAATGTCCCAAACAAACATATGAACATAATACATAACTTAAAATATATTTCAGCAATTTCAACAAAATAAACTGGATATGAAAGCCCAATACATATATGTGTCGTTTTATATGGGAGTATATGATATAGCATCAGCACACTTGTGAATGACGACATCAATGACGTCATGTAATCAGCGTTATGTTCCATGTATAATTGGTTAAATTGAATTGTAAAGCGTTACTAACAACGAGAAACACCACGATAATACGTTGATTTACAGTTGATTTACAGAATAATACAATTGCATAGTCAGTTCCGGATCAGGCTGAAGGAAACAGCTGCCCATGGGGTACTAATTCGATTGTTCTGATCAGTATCGCTGTTATCCGCTAGATACATATATATTTCTTGCAAAGTGAGTAAACACAGCAGTTTAATTGGTCTGCAAGTGCAAAATTTGAAATAAATCCGTATTTAAGACGGTAGCCTCTTTACTCAGTTCTGGATCACTTTTGTCAGTTCCGGATCACGCCACATGGTGGATATTGTTTGCTGTTCTTGTAAGGTTTCCAGCCTATCGAAGGATCAGCATCATGTGGTAGGCCTGCGTTGTAATTACTATGACTAAAGCAGTATTAATAGTTGCCTTATGCCATGTATAATCATGAGTGCATGCACGTTTTTGTTACATGTATTCTGCCAATTTATAATATCAAATATACTCATTGGTTTTACAGGTCCATTGTCCACAACAATGTGTGTAGCCAAAGTATTGTGTATGTTCATGTGGAAGAATACCCATTGGGATAGTGGCTAGCACATGTAGATGAGTAAGTTATACAGTGTACATATTTCACCACCCTTTGCCCAGGCCTGTATAAAGTGTGTGTGTGGGGGGAGGGCGGGAGGGGTGAGACACCAGCTGAAAAATGGCTTAACATTGGCTATTTCCTCATGGTAAAAACCAAATGTTATGACCCGTCTACGGGCGGAGCCATTTGATATAGTTTCCACTAACAGGCATGTATAAAGTGTGTGTGTGGGTGGAGGGGGTGGGGGTATTCCATATGCTAATTTGCGTTTTGCGATTCACAGACTGATTTTCTTTTCCATTTTTTTTACTAGCAGGGTTTGGTAGTCCGAGCTGAATTTAACTAGCCTAAGGCTAGTGAACTACTGCTAATTACGACCCCTACAGTATTTGAATATAGAGAAATAACAAATGTGCAGTCTTTGACAGTTTCTGTAAACTTTTGAGATGGCCCCTCCTTCGTGCATTCAGCACCGGAAAGCAGCGTCAACGTGATTCGGAACTAACTAAAATAGATTGGCCTATTAACCTCATTAGACACAAGTAACGGCTAAAACAACTATCATGACTTTTTGAGGTAATGATTATGAATGAATATACTTCATGTTAGTATCAAATTCAAACTTCAAATTGTGTTGTTTCACAAGTTTTTACGTGACTATTCAACGTACCTTCTGCTATGAAAATTGATCAGAGCGAATGAACGCTTTACCTCAAATTTATTTTACATGCATACATCACGTGAAGAGTGACGCTCTCATTCAAACTGTTGGCCGATGTTGTTTCCATGAAATACACTTTCGATTTGTCATCTTTGAATTTTAATAACCGACATCGTTTTACGTCCCGGGGGTGAGTTTGTAAAAGTTTTCCGCAACTAACTAAGATCCGGAACTGACTAACCAATTGTACGTGAATTGCATATTTATTTTGGCACAGCAAACTCATTTTTAGCTGGACTATTCGAAGAATAAGGAGAGCTTATGTTGTAACTCGTGCGTCGGCGTCCGCGTCCGCGTCACGCCAGATTGCACACATATTTTGACAAAAGGTTTTATCTGCAATACTAGTAAAGATACAGCCACCAACCTTGCACACATTCATGACATAGCAGTGTACATCAATAACGACCCTTAAATATGTGACCCTCATGTGGCATTGACCTACTTTTCCACTTAAATTACTTAGTTAGTTATACTTGCAATTGTTTTGACAAAGGTTTTATCTTCAATACTCTTAAAGCTACATCCGTCAAACATGCACATATTCATCGCGTAGTAGTGTACATCAATAACCACCCTCAAATATGCGACCCTCATGCGACCTTGACCTACTTTTTCACTTAAAATATTATTTATTTCTCATTGCAAAGTTGTTGACAAATGTTTTATCTCCACTACTATTGAAGCTACATCCACCAAACATGTACACATTTATCGCCTGACAGTGTACATCAATAACAACGCTAAAATATGTGACCTTCGTGTGGCCTTGACCTACTTTTCCACTTAAATTACTTAAATTACTTAGTTATTTCTACTTGCAAGGTTTTTGACAAAGGTTTTATATTCAATACTATTAAAGATACAGTCAGCAAACGTCACACATTCATCGCGTAGCAGTGTACATCACTAACAACCATCAAATAGGTGACCATCATGTTGCTTTGACCTACTTAAATACCTAAATTACTTAAATATTTCTCCTTGCAAGATTGTTGACAAAGGTTTTATATTCAATACTATTAAAGCTACTGCCACCAAACGTCACACATTCATCGCCTAGAGGTGTGCATCAATAACCACCCTCAAATATGTGGCCTTGACCGACTTTTCCACTTAAATGACTTATTTATTTCTCCTTGCAAGGTTTTTGACAAAGGTTTATCTTCAATACTATTAAAGCTACAGCCACCAAACGTCACACATTCATCGCTTAGCAATGTACATCAATAACCACCCTCAAATATGTGGCCTTGACCTACTTTTCCACTCAACATCTAAATGACTTAGTTATTTCTCCTTGCAAAGTTGTTGACAAAGGTTTTATACTATTAAAGCTACATCCACCAAACTTGCACACATTCATCGCCTAGCAGTGCACACCAATAACCACCCTTAAATATGTGACCCTCATGTGGCATTGACCTACTTTTCCTGTTAAATTACTTAGTTATATTGCATTGCAAAGTTGTTGACAAAGGTTTTATCTTCAATACTATTAAAGCTACACCCACCAAACTTGAACCACATTCATCGGCCAGCAGTGTACATCAATAACCACCCTCAAATATGTGACCCTCGTGTGGCATTGACCTACTTTTTATCTTAAATTACTTAGTTATTTCTCCTTGTAAAGGTTTTGACAAAGGTTTTATCTTCAATAATATTAAAGCTACAGCCACCACACTTGCACACATTCATCACTGGCCTAGCAGTGTATATCAATAACCAATAATAGAATAATATATTAAAAAATGAGGGATGATAACATTTTTACTTTTACGTTTTGACGTCACAGTGACGTCATAATGAAATGACGTCAACACCACATTAAAATGCACAGACATGTATGAAAGTGTAGTCTGGTAGTGAAAGTTGATATTATAACTTAACACATCGGTTGTAAAAGTGTGTTTCTCTCTTGATTCTACATCCTTAGCACCTCAGTAATACAAATCAGCCGGATATCAAGCGGATATATTTTGGCAATCCGAGAAATCCACGATGGCCTCCAGGATGGCCGCCAAAATGATACAAAAAATAATGGCATAACTGATTAACTAATTGACTTAGGAAGCTGATCATGGTGTAGATATATAGGTTTCTGAGGTCAGACAATCTAATTATGTAGTCAGATTGATGTTTCAAGCTATTGCTCTGCTCAAAATCGAAGATGACCATCAAGATGGATGCTAACATGTTAAACATGCCATAAGTTCTTAAGTAATCGACATAGACAGCTGATCATGGTGTTTATCTATAGGTTGTTGGGGTCAAGACATTTGATTCTGGTTTGATATTGATGTTTCAACCTAGAGCTATGCACAGAAATCCAAGATGGCCGCCAAATAATTGACTTAGAACGCTGATCATGGTGCATGATTTGTACCACAATTCTGGAGATAGGGCAATATTATTAGCATAATAACAGCATGCAATTCCGTCCCCTTATGAATGGCATCCTATAGCATCAGTATGATCTCCGAACATGTTGCAATGGCACGTCACTCCAGCATATGATATTCCTACATGTTTTTAAGAATTTGACCCCAGGCTATCGCAAGGTGCTGGGAGTCGATACGGATGGTGTTGGCGACCATATCATTAGTTTCGACACTAGTTACAGGACTACACAAATGGACCGGAAGTACAATACTGCCATTGGCAACCAATTCTCAATTAATCAACGAGAACTTATTCTCATCAGGCCTGGTCACATTGTTGTCTAGAACCAAGACCAAATCAATGCATTCTTGATTTTGTCTCGCAATGCCACAGATACATTGACCCCCAAAGGGTCAGCAACATCTCGTTTCGTGTATGGCATAGAGGACATAGAGGTACCAATGCTTGTACCTGAGTCCGCCACGCGGGTCGGCTCTACACTGTCCGCCCCAACATCGCGAGTTACTGGTTCCGGTTCCGCCCCAGCTGCTCGGGCATCGACCACGATCCCTTGCACCGGCGTCAACACGCGCACTTCACCCGTATCGCCGGCCTTTGCACGTTTGCCCCTCGTCGCACCTGTTGACTTGGGTACTTGTGCCTTGCGTTTCGGTGCCATGCTGTGTACGCTGAAAGATGTTGCATTTAATTAGCAAATTATGGGAGATGACCACGATAAGTTACGCTTTCGGTCAAATCCCATTAGTTGCCATTGTATTGTTACATGTAAATCTGATTAATAAAATATTGTTTAAAGTAATTAGCAAATACAAACCATGCCGCAGACAAATAGCAATCGTGCAAAGAACGGGTGTGCTTACTTTGAGACTATTGTTGAGACTGGTTGATGGGGGAGGGAGGGGGGATTGATAAATGGGTTGAAAAGTAGCATCTAGCGTTGTACAACCAGATATGGGGAATAAGTAGAATCAAATTAGGCAGAATCAATCCCCCCCACCTGTCCACACCCTCCCAAAGATGCCAGAACCCGTAGTCAACTGTACAATTTAATTGGGACCGAAATACACTTCAAATCCGTCACCGGTTTATTACTAAAGACAGACGCAATTACCACGAGATCATATGGATGTGTTGGAGACCATATTAGCATGCTATGAGGGCATTTTAATGTTGTTGGAAGCTATTATAACAACATGTTGGGATTCCACAGGAATAGGGTTGGAGGTCATGTGGTTTGAGGTCATAGTAACAGTTCGGGATGCCATATGGATTTGGTTGAATGCCACAGTAATATGATGAGAGGTCATGTGTATGGTGTTGGATGTCATGTCATCGTGGCTGCATGCCATATGGATGGGTTTGGATGTCATAGTGACATGTTTGGCGGCCATACCCATGATACTGGGAGAAATAGCAATAGCTACATGTGTGGGTGCCATAGGGATATGATTGGATTCCTGGTGGATGAGATTGTATGTGATAGTAACATGTTGTGATGCATTGTGTGTCCGATTGGAGGACATAGTGATATGTTGGGTGTCATTGGGAATGGGCGAGATGGCGTAGTAACATACTGAGATGAATATGGATATGTCAACATGTTTAGAGGTATTACGTGTGGGGCTTCATACCGTACAGACACGTTGGGATGTTATATGTATGGGGTTTGTGGTAATAGTAGCATGTTGGGAGGCCATTGAGATGGGGTTAAATGTCATAGAAGCATGTAGGGAGATTATAATAATTATGTTGGAGTGACATGCCATAGCAACATGTTGGTAGGTCACAAGGATGCGGTAGGATGTCATTCCTACATGTTGGGACACCAAAGGGACGGAATTGGAGGACACGCTAATTGGGTTAGATGTCATGGCAGCATATGGCAGAAGATGGTATGAATTTACATTTATTTGGCAGCCATTAAAGCGATAACTTGTTTATATTAATTTGTGTTTAATAGTCATAAGCCTAGCAATATAGTTTTAACATACGGGGAAAGTGGTTTGAATATACATTTATTTGGCAGCCATTAAAACGATACCGTGTTTATATTAATTTGTTTTAATAGTCATAAGCCTAGCAATATATTTTTAATACCGAATGTGATTGTTTTGCAGGCATAAGTATTGTCAACAATATGCTAAGATGGCTGCCAAGGTGGCTGCCAAATAGTGTTTTTTTTAATAATTATCGTAAACAGAGAACAATAGTAAAAATCTTATTGCCTTGAAGAAAAATCTATGATAATACTACGTGCAACATGGTAGATGTCCCGATTTTCTGAAGTAAGTTATTTCAAGATGACTGTCAAAAATGCTGCCGTAATGGCCGCCAAATGTTATATTTGTGTTCATAAAAAAAAATTGTAAATGCTTAAATTATCGTCAGAAAAAATCAATATGTTGAGCAACCTTAGTATCACATTTGTACGTCTTTATGAGTGCTTCTTTCGAATATAATCTTTTAAGATGGCCACCAGAAACTATTTAACATAGATTACTACCATGAGCATTTTTAGTTGTCCCGAATTTCTGTTGTAGGTTGTTCAGGGCCGCCGACATGGCCGCCAAATTTATATATTCTACCCAAATGGGCAATATATAAAGCATTTATGTGGAATGAACGCTGTAATCAACTGAGCATATATTCTACTGTTTCAATGTCAGTTGCATTAAAACATGTACAATGTACCAATACATTTCTAAGAAGACCATGCCTGGTTTCCTGCTGCAACATTCGTTTACATATCCTGCATTGCACACACAAGCGACGATGCCGATCAACTAATATCGCAATGCAAACTATTCCTAATTATTTATTGATCATGTGAACACATTTGGAGGTGATACCAAACTATTACATCCATACATATGTGTATATAACAAGGTTTGGGGATCGCAGAAACAAGGTTGGAAGCCATGTGCAATGGGTTGCGTGTTATTATGAAGGAGTCTGGACGTCATGCATATTGTTATAATGGATTTATGAAGAGGTATAATACAGGAATAAGTAATACTTAGAGCACGAATTGGCTTGTATATCATCGGATATACAAGACAATGAGTGCTCTAAGTGTTTTGTACCATGCTAGCATCTGTATTCAGCGTAGACATGTTATTACGGTGTGAGCTGAACATTTAATACACTTGTTTGCAACTTTATACATGTTCTTGGTTGTGTAGACAATGGAAAACAGTGTAAGCAGTGACAATATTGGAGTATACTCCGGATCTTTGCTGGTTGCGTATGCCAAGTTGTACGTTATGGACGTCACTGGCGGAACTTCATGTAAATCAATAACGTAATGCAATTCGTGTCTTTTTGTCACGTGGTCATATAATGTTTTGTCTGGTGACGTTTTTTATGAATGCGCATGACATAATTATCCTGTCGCGCGACCATGTGCACACTGCGCATGTGCCATTTAGAGTGCAAATGTGACCGAACTGTATTGAACAAGTGGAAAACGAAACTACTTATTGCATGGTTTATCCTTTGTCCTAAGTACCTCCCCTGAACTTATTCAGAAACTATGAGAAATGTAGCACGGCAGGCATAATGCTAAGGGTACTATGGGCATGGTACAAGCATGTATGACGTTGCTGATGTTGTGGGTCATGTGATTCAGTTTGTAGGTTATAGAAACAGGTTTGCAGAACTAGTTTATATGACATAATAATGTGTGTGGGTGTCGTAATCAATGGTATTATGTTTCGTATATGTACGTTTGCATGCCACATAAAGTGGGCTGTGGATTATACATAGACGTTTAGAGGTTTATGAATATTATGCTTCTAAATGGGCCATACTAACAAGTTACCAGGCCATATGGGGTAGTTTGGTGGTCATATACCCATGGTTGACTGACATATGTAATGGTTGTAAGGTCATAATTATGAACATATTTGGAGGCAATATGAAGGAGTTGGGGGTGTCATATACATGCAAACCTATGTGTAGATCGAGTGCAGGTGTTGAATGTTATAGGATTTAATTATGTTAGTATGCAATATGAGCGGATGTATAGTTGATATGAACATGTATGGGACCATATCATAATGGGTTTGTAACGTGATACCAAAACGTGTGGGCGTCATATGAAGGATTTCGAGGGAGAATGAACATGCTGAAGGGATTCGCCTCGTGTAACGATGTCATTTCTTGACGCAATCGTGTTAGGCACGTGTTCAACACGTGATTATCGTATTCGTGTTATATTCTGCACGTGTTGAGTTAGTATTAACATCGTATCTTACTCTCGACAAGGAAGTATTCCGCTCTTCCCCCATGAAAATGTATACGTATCGTACTCGTGCCAATCGTACACAACACCGTTACACGTGACTATTGTGACTCAATCGTGTTCAAGTCGGGTCGAATGTACTGTACGATGTTCATAACGTGTGTAGCACGAACTACAATAGCAAACTACGAGCAATGCCGAGCACAGTACGAGTATACCACGAGCGCAACACGATCATTGCCAGGATAAGCCATACAGTTCAAAGTACTCCCTTACCTAATATGAGAGCATTTTTTTAAATGGTTATACGACATTTGCAGTGTACTCCCCTAACGAAACAGGGGGGTGGGGGAGTGTTTTGAAAATGGATATGGCCCATTTTCATGGGACTCCCCTGACGTTATACGTTCAAAACGGGAAGAATGTGAACTCTAGACAACTTGAAACATTTTGATATTTTAACATTTGTTTAAAGTATTATTCAAGTGATGTTTGATCAGAAAATTTGAAGTCATTATATTGCTTAATTATCGAGATATAGTCCTTTTATATAATGCCACCAGTACCAGCATAATAACAGTGGACGCAATTTTCTGAAAATGATGGTATGTCTTATAAATCCCATTTCTCCGGACACAACTAATATCCAGCTCTAAAATTTGGCATACAGGATACAAATTAAGTTAAGCTATCACTCCATCAAATTTCATGCCGTTATCTTTTCAATGATGTCAGAAGTTTTCAGTATATCTGTTACTACTTACTGTTCATGTTAAGACACAACATAAGACGTCATGACATTAGCGTCAGTGATGTCGCGCCGTAACGTTGTGATAAAAACATTAACGTTTTCGCATAGGCATGTACTTTGAGCTTATATACTGTAACAGTGCCATTTCTGATATGCAGCAAAGTATACATTTTGGAATCGGAATAGAATGCAGATCCAAATAATACCAACATCTCAATAGTTCATTGTATCTCAATAAGCCCCTTTTTCTCGTGGCTGGTCACATATATGGGGGAGTGTTTTGAAAATGGGTATGACCCATTTTCAAAGTACTCCCATAGCTAAATACTAGAGGACTATTTTGAAAATGGATGATGACCAATTTTCGAAGTACTCCCCTGACGATGTATTGGGGGAGTGTTTTGAAAATGGATGCTGACCCTTTTTCAAAGTACTCCCCTAACGATGTATGGCCGGGGTGAGTGTCTTGAAAATGGATATGGCCAAGTACTCCCCCGATTAGTTATGAGGGGAGTGTTTTGAAAATGGTATTGAGCCATTTTAAAAGTACTCCCCTATCATATTTGAGGGGAGTGTTTTGAAAATGGGGTTAAACCCATTTTTAAGCTACTCCTCTGATTAAATATTAGGGGAGTGTTTTGAAAATGGCTAAATACCATTTTCAAAACACTCTGGAGTGTTTTGATTTGGGGGAGTACTTTGATTTTCCTACAAGTTAAACAATAAAAAAAGACAAAGATTTGCAAGGCGTGTGTATCGAACTTACTAACCCTGCATCAGCCCCCAGTCGCATTAAAGCAAATATATCCAGCTGCGACAAAAACATCCACTAACGTAGGAAACATTTATAACTATAGTGGGGGAGCATATTGTAGTGAAATAAAGTCCCGTGGGATTTTAATGATTAAAGCAAGCCACCTATCTAATCATCTGTATTATACATTAATCTTTGCAAAAATACATGGCAGAGCCTTGAGAAACGTGTAGGTCACCATTTTGTGACGTCATCAAGATGGCCGCCGCCGCCCGCCATCTTGAAACTCGTGATATGCAATATCTGGGGAGTCAGATGAGCTACAAGTACGAATGAGGTGTCTTTTTTCACTAAGTATATCATGGCAAGCCCAATGGAATAATTGCTTTTTAGTTTGGATGCAAAAATCTAAGATGGCCGCCAAGATGGCCGCCAAAATATCAAAATTAATGTAGCCGCTGAACTAATCGACTTAGGAAGCTGACATTGGTGTCTATCTATAGGTTTTTGGGGTCAGGGAATCTGATTCTGCAGTCAGATTGTTTCTTCAACATAGTACTGTTCCCGAAAAATCCAAAATGGCCGCCAAGATGGCCGCCGAAAGATTAAAATGTGTGTAACTGCTGCACTAATCGCCTTAGGAAGATGACATTGGTGTCTATCTATAGGTTGTTGGGGTCGGGGAATCGGATTCCGCAGTTAGATTGTTGTTTCAGCATAGCATTGTTCCCAAAAATCTAAGATGGCCGCCAATTTTCGGCTAAAATCTCCAACCAGATCTGCATTGCCTCCCAAACATGTTGGTATGACATGTAACCCCATCCATATGACTTTCAGTGCCACCATATCGGTTCGTAAACAATTTGCAATGACCTCCAACCCAATAAATATGCTACAAGTTGTTGTGACCTCTAACGCTATCTCTATGGCATCCCAACATGTTAATATGGTCTCCAACCCCACTCGACATTGGTGTGTGCTCAAACCCTATCCAGATGTCCTCCTAACATGTTACTCTGTCCTCCAATCCAACAATATGGCATCCCAGAATGTCACTGTAGCATTCAACACAACCCATATTGCCACTCAACATGTTGGTATGGACTTGCAACGCGTTACTATGGCATGCAAGCCCATGGCCTCTCAACATGTTACTATCACCTTCAATCCCACGCATGTGAACTCACATGTATCTATGGCATCCAACCCCACGCATACTGACTCCCAACATGTTGGTATAGCATACAGCCCCATCCCAGCATGTTATTATGTCCTCCAATCCCACCCCTATGACCCGAACATGCTAGTATGGCCTCCAACCTCACTCATAGTCATATGGCATAACATCAGGTTGGTATGTCCTACAATCCTATCCCAATGACCTCCCAACATGTTACTATGTTATCCCACCCCACCATATGGCCTCCCAACATGTTACTATGACATCCAATCCCACCCATATGGCCAACCAACATGTTACTATGGCATCCAAATCACACCCATATGGTCGCCCAACATGTTACTATGGCCCCCAACCCCATCCATATGGCCTTCCGACATGTTGGTATGGCCTGCCATCCCATTCCTACTATCTCCCAACATGTTACCATAACCTCTAATCCCATTCAGATCGCCATCAAAATGCTACCATGCCCCCCCCCCCAACCGCATACCAGCATGCAAATATGGTAACCAATGCATTACTATGGTATCCGAACATGTTACTATGTGATGTAGCCCCAGCCATGTGGCTTCCCAACATGTTGGTATGTATTCCAGCCCCATCCATGTGTCCTCCCAAAAAGTTGGCATGTACTCCAACCCCATTCCTGTATCCCCCCAACATGTTACTATGGCCTCCAATCCCACCCATATGAACACACAATATGTTACTATGACCTCAGACACCACCCATATGACTGCATAACATGTTGTCATGGGCTTCAACGCCATCCCTATAACCTCCCAATATGTTACTATTGTCTCCAATCCCTCCCGTATGACCTCCCAATATGCGACTATGGCCTCCAACCTCAACCATATGGCCATAATAGCATGCTGGATGGTCCAATGATCAGGTTGGATGCCATATCAACATGTCTGCTGGAACTCGTGGCCTAGTGTTAAGGCATCCGCCTCATGACCGGGAGGTCAAAGATTCGAGTGTCGCAGGGGGCTTTGGCTGAGGAGGCCGGTTAATGAGCCGCCAGCTAGTTTAAATAATGGTACTTATGGGGGAGGTTGGAGGCTACATTCGCATGTTGGGATGTCATAGAGGTGGTGTTGGTAACATGTTGTGAGGCGATTATGGTGGAACTGGAGGTCACAGTAACATGCTTGGGAACACATGGATGGGGTTGTAGCACATACCAACAGGTGGGGATGCCATATTGGTGTGGTTGGATGACACAGTAAAATGTTGGGAGACCACAGGGATGGGATTAGATGCTATACAAACATACTGGTTGGCCAGATGGTGGAGGTTGGAGACTATAGTCATGCTAAGCAGTCATATGGGTGGTGTCTGAGGTCATAGTAACATATTGTGAGTCCATATGGGTGGAATTGGATGTCATAGTAACATGTTGAGAGGCCATAGGGATGGGGCTGCATGCCATAGTAACGCATTGGAAGTTCACACCAACATGTTCAGTGGCAATATGGGTATTGTTGAAGGCTACAGTGGCATGCTGGTATGCCATATTGTTGGATTGGATGACAGAGTAACAAGTTAGGAGGACATATAGATAGGGTTGGAGCACATACCAATGTTGGTAGGTCATATGAGTGGGGTTGGAGGCCATATTAACATGTTGAGATGCCATAGGAATGGTGTTATCTTCAATAGGTCATAACAACTTGTTGGAAGGGCATATTTATTGGATTGGAGGTCATTGCAAATTGTTTATGAGCCAATATTGTGGGACTGAATGTCATATGGATGGGGGTACATGTAATACCAACATGTTTGGGAAGCAATGCAGATCTGGTTGGATATTTTGGCCGAACATTGGCGGTCATCTTGGATTTCTGAGAACAGTACTATGCTGAAGCAACAATCTGACTGCAGAATAATCAGATTCCATGACCCTAAAAACCTATAGATAGACACCAATGTCATCTTCCTAAGGCGATTACATTGTAGTTCATCAGTTATAACAATTTTAATATTTTGGCGGCCATCTTGGCGGCCATCTTGGCGGCCATCTTGGCGGCCATCTTGGCGGCCATCTTGGCGGCCATC
>JBEVXV010001186.1:0-6148 GCA_040505915.1 Sedimenticola sp.
CCATAGAAGGAGAGTTGCAGGGCGGGATAGGGCTGTGGGTGGCTCGCCCTGTTGCTAAAGCTGATGCTAACCAGCAAGGCGTTGCTGTTGTCGGGGTGGTTTCTGATAGAACGATCAGTGATGATGATCTCATCAATCGCCTTCCGTACAGGAAGTTGACATCCGGCGTGACGGCACGCCAGCTCGAGCAGCTGACGCCCCTCTGGATACTGCATCAGATGCTCCCTGCCAAACCAGCTGAGCTGCCCCAGGGCAAGTAGCAGAAACAGGGTGATTAACAGCGTCCACATCAAGGTTCGCCCACCTGATCTCTGTTGCCGGTTATAGATCTCCTCGCTGGAGATTAGCCCCTTCTCAGAGGCATCGATTTCTGGTAGATCCTTAGGAATATCAAAAGGGAGTTGGGGCTCATCCTCCAACGTGGATTTGCTTGGCTCTATCTCTCGAATGGCGGCACGGGTATCTGTGAGGAATCGCTCCAGATTGTCATGCTGAAAGCGGCTGTTTTCATTGAGGTTATCAATGGACGGAGAGACTGCGTCACTCGCTGCCATTGACGGCTCCAGGGGGGAGTTGGTCAGTGTTTCCCCAACAGAGCGATCTATCTCGCTACTGGAAGGTAGGTCAGTTAGCTCTACCTCTGCCAGTAGCTCCTCCAGTACCGAAGCGGGATCTCGTTCCGCTAGTTCAATACCCTCTTCAAGGTTGCTGATGGCATCAAATACCTGATGGCAACGGCTGCAGTGTACCTTACCGTTGGCAGCTTTCAGCTGCTCATCATGAATGCGGAATAGTGTCTGGCAAAAAGGGCAGCGGGCGTGCATCGTTATCCTAGAATCCGCAGTTGGGCGGTGTGCAATTCACGTCGCAGCGTGACTCACCCCGTAGGTAAAATGATAAATCGAAGTCAATAGCTTTCATATCAGTAAGTTAGCCTCAGAATGGAGCGGTCAACTGCGAAATCTCGGACAGGCTCCTAGGGTTATGCGCCTGCTGATATCTTGCGACGGCCCTCAAGCAGAACCCAATCCTCCAGCTGTTTTGGTGGCTGCATTTCGAATGCCGAAGCAAAGGAGTCGCTCACCTCGGTGGCCTGCTCTGCCAATATGCCGGAGAGCACAATCATGCCGCCGGGGCGGGTCAGGTCAGCAAGCTGTGGTTGTAGCATGATCAGGGTGCCAGCGAGGATATTTGCCAGCATGATGTCGGCGGGCTCGGGTAGTGGTTCGTCACTAGCGAGGAGTGTCAGTCGATCACTGACGCCATTTTTCTCAGCATTGGAGGTGGTCGCTTCCAGTGCTTGAGGGTCGTGGTCGAGTGCGCTGACCGCTGATGCACCAAGCCGCAGGGCGGCAATGGCGAGTATGCCGGAACCACAACCAAAATCGATGACCCGCTTTCCCTCCAGCAGTTGACCGTCAAGCCACTGTAGGCAGAGTGCCGTGGTGGGGTGGGTGCCGGTACCAAAGGCGAGCCCCGGATCCAGCTCAACAACGGTGGCGGTTGAATCTGGCGGTGTCTCTCCTGTCGGGCAGACCCACAGACGTTGACCAAAAGAGATGGGGTGAAAGTGATCCATCCAGACGCGCTCCCACACCTGATCCTCCAGCAGCACCAACTCCAACTGCTGGCTAACATCTTTGTTGAGCGCCTGATTGATCGAGTTTCGAAGCTGGTCCAGGTTGGTGTCACCACTGAATAGCCCGGTGACCCGGGTGTGTTGCCACAGCGGTGATTCACCGGGTTTGGGTTCCAGTAGCGGTTCATCCTCTGCATCACCGAGGGTGGTGGAGAGCGCCCCCAGGTTTTCAAACAGCAGCTCAATTAGAGGGGCTTGCTCTTTGCCGGTGGTGAGGTGTGCTTGAATCCAGGGCATCTGAGTGCTGCTTATTACAGCTCCAGCATCTTCTCAAGGTAGTGGATGTTGGCTCCGCCGGCGGCAAAAGCACAATCCCGCATGATCCTCTCCTGCAGCGGGATATTGGTTTTGATCCCCTCGATAACCATCTCGCTGAGTGCGGTACGCATCCGCGCCAAGGCGGAGTCGCGAGTTTCACCGTGGGCAATTAGCTTGCCGATCATCGAATCGTAGTAGGGGGGTACCCGATAGCCGTGATAGATATGGGTATCCACACGGATACCCGGACCACCGGGAATATGCAGGTGAGTGATGTCGCCGGGGCTGGGCATAAAGTTATCGGGGTCTTCGGCGTTGATCCGGCACTCTATGGCGTGGCCGTTTATGTGAATATCTTCCTGTTTATAGGAGAGCTTCTCACCGGCGGCGATGCGCAGTTGCTCTTTAACTATGTCCACGCCGGTGATCATCTCGGTTATCGGATGCTCTACCTGAACGCGTGTGTTCATCTCGATGAAGTAGAACTCGCCATTCTCGTAGAGAAACTCGAAAGTACCCGCGCCACGATAGCCGACCTGGCGGCACGCCTCGGCACAGCGTTCACCGATCCTTTGTCGCATCTCATCAGTAATGCCCGGAGCGGGGGCCTCCTCCACCACCTTCTGGTGGCGCCGCTGCATGGAGCAGTCGCGCTCACATAAGTGGATAGCGTTGCCGTGGGTGTCAGCGAGTACCTGGAACTCGACATGACGCGGGTTTTCCAGGAACTTCTCCATGTAGACCACATCATTGCTGAAGGCGGCGCCCGCCTCACTCTTGGTCAGGGAGATGGCGTTGAGCAGGTGAGCTTCAGAGTGCACCACCCGCATGCCACGGCCACCACCACCACCAGAGGCTTTGATGATAATCGGATAGCCGATTTCACGGGCCATCTCCATCGTACGCTTGTTATCATCAGTAATTGGGCCGTCAGAACCGGGAACACAAGGTACGCCCGCCGCCTTCATCGCCGCAATGGCGGTGATCTTGTCACCCATGGTACGGATGGTCTCAGGCTTGGGACCGATAAAGATAAATCCGCTCTCCTCCACACGCTCGGCGAAGTCGGCATTCTCTGACAGGAAGCCGTAACCGGGATGGATGGCATTCGAGTCGGTCACCTCTGCGGCACTTATCAGAGAGGGGATCTGCAGATAGCTTTCGCTGGAGGGTGCTGGCCCGATGCAGACGGTTTCATCCGCCAGCCGGACATGCTTCAGGTCCCGGTCGGCTTCGGAGTGAACGGCTACGCTCTTGATGCCCAGCTCTTTGCAGGCACGCAGAATACGCAGTGCGATCTCGCCACGATTGGCGATGACGATTTTTTCAATCATATGCTACCGCCCTATTCGATGATGAACATCGGCTCGTTATATTCAACGGGTTGGCCGTTTTCCACCAGGATTTTCTTTATCACGCCGCTCTTGTCGCTCTCGATCTGATTAAGGATCTTCATCGCTTCAATGATGCAGAGGGTGTCGCCGGCGCTGACGCGCTGGCCCTCAGTGATAAAGGGTTTGGTACCGGGGTTTGCGGCGGCGTAGTAAGTGCCCACCATGGGTGATTTGACCTGATGGCCGCTGATTACCTCCTCAGCCTCTTTTTCAGGGGCGGCGGCTGTCGGAGCGGGTGCGGCAGCAGCAACCGGAGCGGGTGCGGCATAAACCACGGCGCTGCTGCGGCAGATGCGTACCGACTCTTCACCTTCATGAATCTCGATCTCGGCAATATCGGACGCTTCAACCAGTTCGATCAGTTTTTTTACTTTTCTGATGTCCATGATGTCTCTTCTCTGGATAATTTATTTGGTTAGGGAGCCTCTGCTTTAGAGGCTCCTTTGCTTCACTAACTGTTGAGGCGGGTTAGTGCGGCGTCCAGGGCCAGCTGATAGCTGTAAACCCCGAGGCCGCTAATGACGCCTTCGGCTATGTCTGAAAAATAGGAGTGCGCTCTGAACTCTTCCCGAGCATGAACATTTGAGAGGTGAACCTCAATAAATGGGATATCGACACCGAGTAGTGCATCACGCAGAGCGACACTGGTGTGGGTGAATGCAGCAGGATTGAAGATGATAAAGGCCACCTCTCGTTGGCGGGCCTGATGAATCTCCTGAATCAGCTCATGCTCTGCATTGCTCTGCATAAAGAGAAGCTGGTGGCCTGCGGTGCTGCACTGGGATTCCAGTCTGCTGCGGATGTCATCCAGGGTGTCGTGGCCATAGACCTCGGGCTCACGGCTGCCCAGCAGGTTCAGGTTGGGGCCATTCATGACCAGGATAGTCGCCATTTTTTTATTGTTCCGAATGGGTTTTACACTGAGTGATAGGGGTCAGTGATTGATCTCCGGGATTTTCGCTGAAATGAGTGAGTTTGTCCAGATTTTAGACCATTTTCCATCAAGATCGCGACAGTTTCCCTGTTATTTCACTACAGATGCTTGGGTAAAAGAGGGTGTGACGGTTAGTGAGACACGTTTTTCAGTCCACGCCTCTGTAGGAGCGGTACCCTTACCGCGATGGAGGTCATGCACCCCCCAGTCAAACTTCATCGCCCCAACCTCAAACCCAGATGAATAGTTACAAAAATATCTCCTCGCTGGGAGTCTGTCCAGGAATGGGGGCCCTATTCTCAGGCAGGTTTCTAGAGCAGGGGAAGCAGCTCCTGCTGAAGGGTCTCTTCTGAGATCATTCCTGCTTGTACATAACGGGTGTTACCGTCACGGTCGTAGATGGCGGTAAATGGCAGGGAGTCGAAACTGTTGCCCATACGCTCGGCCAGCTCCATGGCATCAACATCCCCGAGCAGTACCGGGAAGTTAATGCCGTAGACCTCCGAAAACTCCTCTACCATCTGCGGGTTGTCGATAGCGATACCGATGATCTGCACACCCTTGGCGGCGTACTTCTCCTGAGTCTCGATAAACAGTGGCATCTCGTCTCTACAGGGGGGGCACCAGGTGGCCCAGAAGTTGACCACCAACAGTTTATTTTGCCACTCGCTGCTGTTTCGGCTGGCACCTTTAAGGTCGACAAAACTGAAAGCGGGCATATTTTTTTCACCTGGACCGTTGTATGCCGCTTCGCTGACACCGTTACAGCCAGTTAGGCCGAGAGCGGTTAACAGCAGCAGCGCTGCAAAAGTGGCGAGTGGCTTCATCTTACTGCGCTCCTAACGTGGTCGGCAAAGTCGGTGGCGGCCATAAAGCCCACCACCCGGCGGTTTTTACGCTCCTCTCCATCGCGGCCATAAAACATGATGCTTGGAGGGCCGGGTAGGCCGAAATGGCCATGTATCAACGCCTGGTCGGTCTCATCGTTGGCGGTGATATCGGCCTGTAGCAGTACGAAGTTACTGAGGGCACTGATCACTTGCGGGTCGGAGAAGGTGTAGCGCTCCATCTCCTTACAGGATACGCACCAGTCGGCGTAAAAGTCGAGCATCACCGGTTTTCCTGCCTCGCTTGCGGCACGCACTTCACGCGCTAGGTCATCCACACTCTTGATGCGTTTGAACTGCAGATGGGTCGCTTCACCGCCGCCTCCTGCGAAGGCTGCGATGCCGCGCAGAGGTTGAACGGTATCTTTACCACCAGCAGCGACACCCACCAGCATCAGGCTACCGTAGACCAGCATCGCCATGCCCAGTCCTTTCCACAAGCGCGTCCAGCCAGAGGCTTCAACCGCCAGCGGCTGCATCGCGCCCATGTAGATAGCGCTGGCAATCAGCAGCATGCCCCACAGCAACATGGCAACAGCGGGCGGTAGGATGCGCTCCAGCATAATGATAGCTACAGCCAGCATACCGACGCCAAATACTGCTTTTACCGAATCCATCCAGGCACCTGCCCGGGGCAAGAGCTTACCAGCAGAGGTGCCGATGACGATCAGCGGAGCTCCCATTCCGATGGAGAGTGCAAATAGCGCCAGTCCGCCAAGCACGGCATCACCCGTCTGGCCGATAAAGATCAGCGCCCCGGCCAGTGGAGGGGCGACGCAGGGGCCTACAATGAGGGCGGATAGCAGACCCATGATAGCGACACCGGTGAGGCTGCCCCCCTTCTGGCGGTTGCTGGTGTTACTTAGGCGGCTCTGCCAACTGCTGGGCAGCTGTAATTCATAGAAGCCAAACATGGAGAGGGCCAGCAGGACGAAGACTACAGAGAAGGTGCTGAGAATCCATGGATTCTGGAATGCCGCCTGCAGATTTTGGCCGAAGAGTCCGGCCAATACACCGGCGGCAGTGTAGGTGAGGG
>JBEVXV010001187.1:0-3613 GCA_040505915.1 Sedimenticola sp.
AGAAGAGCATAAGTTTATCTATATATAGATTTTGTGTGACAACACTAAATATTCATGAGGCGCTGGGTCCCATTTGGTACCGTCATCCCTAATACATCCGAGATATGTGGCCGAACACATGTGGGGGCCACCGTTGTTTCCGGTGGCCATGTTATGTTCAGGAGAATATTACATTCGGAATACACTTGGATCTTTTCGCATAGGTAGAAGATCCTTCAGACGTATATATAGAGTAAGACTATGTGCACAAATAAAATAGTTTGTTCGGCGGACGAACATGCTCACATATACGCCAAAGAAATAACAACAAAATACTATAGTTACGGAAAGACAAATCAACAACGTGGATTTGAAACATTTACATTCCTACATTTAGCCGCTTCAACGATGATAACATTATGTCACACTTGTTGATAGTTTCGTTAATTGTTTCCTTTGGCGCCATTGTGATATCAGGGAGACGTCATTATGGAAATTGCCGACATACGTCCGAGAGTTGTTACGTTAATAATGCCCGAGGTGTTCGAAATAAAGAATATTCGGAACCCACCAAGGTGGCGATGTTTAACCGAACGCTCAGAAAATATGTCATCTGATGAGTTAATAGTTTATTTATTTATATTATAAAACATGTTTGGCAGCACAGTATAATCGTCTCAAAATTCTACAGTGCTGCCAAACCGTGTTTTGAAAGAAAGAAAAATGAGAATAATATGCGCCGCATTGCAAGAAAACCAACACAGTGGCATAAGCGTAAAGTATCGACCCGGATCAGCCTGCGCAGTCCGCGCAGGCTAATCCGGGCCGACAATTTCCGCTTTCTGAAGACATTCTGTTGCAGGAATCATTACTCTATACCCCTATCACCCATATGCGGGAACTGTCAGGTCGGATCAGACTACGTGGGCTGCGCAAGGTGATCAGGGTCGATACTTTACGCAGATGTCACATTGTTGGTTTTCTCGCGATGCGGCTCATATTTATTTCAAACCAGCAGTCGACGGTAGTATATGTCACTACATGTTAAATTTACGTAGCTCAGGGTGGCACTATTGAGTAGTTTTTGTATGGAGTAGTACCATGGAGTAATTCCTACCAATGTTAAATCCCATAGACATGTCTAGATGATTTAACAGTAACAATATGCCAAAGTGTCACCCGAGCAAAAACTACGCACTTGTGCCACCCGAGCAATGTAAATTTAACATGTAAAAGAATTGTTACTCGTGCGTGGGGTATAGCGCGGAATTAGACAGAAATTGGTCGACAACTATATCCCGCATTGGCGCACACTTCGTCTCTTTCGCGGTCAAAATTCCAAATTAGGACTCTTTAATGGCATATAGAGTCTTCTGGCAATCATAAATCAAACAGTTTGTAAGAACAAATGAAGGTATGTCAAGAATAACATACTGGAAACTGATTTGACAAATCTGAAAGAGCCTTACTTGTCGATCATTCTTACCAAATTTCGTTCCAATCGGTTCATTGGTTTATGTAAATGACATTTTATCACATCTGAAAGAGCCTTACTTTTCGATTATGTCTATCAAGTTTCGTCGAAATCGGTCTAGCGGTTAATGAGGAGATTTTTTAGATTTTTTGAGAATTTGACCTACTTTTCCACGGAGGTCATTCTGAAATCACGTGACACCTGCATTTTATCAAATCTGAAAAGGCCTCACTCAAGGACCATAATTGTGAAGTTTGGTAACAATTGGCACAGCAGTTTCGGAGGGGAAGCTGTTTGAAAATGTTGACGGACGGACGACGGACGAAAAGCGGTAGCAATAGCTCACTTGATCCTTCGGCTCAGGTGAGGTGAAACAATAGTACTTACCACATTACATGTACATGTAAATACGGCATGCATCGACTTCTTTCCACAAACGCATACACATATACGCATATTGTACACAGTAACTCGGCATCGTCAACGCAGACAGTACACCACAGTCCCTCGACTTCATATACACTACCGATTGCGTTAATCTTGTCAATGATCAGTTATTAAAAACTATCCTGAGCATATACTGGTAATGTGAACTCTCAACCAAACAGCTTGATTGGTCGAGCCTGAGAATAGCTCAGGCTAAACCAATAAAGCTCCTTGATTTCAAGTATACACACTGAGTTAATGCCCAACAGTTATATAATCGCTGGCAAGATTAACGCAAGCGCTATTTACACAGTTTATCACTAGTCAGAATCCTCAATGTTGATCGGCATTCAGATATGTTTGTTATTTGTATTGCACATCATTCAAACATTCATTCATGTCCAGATTTATTCACCGAATAAACAAATATTATTGTACAACTTTCAAGTGAGAATACGAGAAATCGATAATGTCTCATATAACAGGTTATGCACGTGCAACACGGCCTTTGTCATACTAGAAACGGTAACAATGTAACAATTCAAGCTGACCTGGCCGCTTAACCTTTGACCTTTCACAATGTACATACGTAATTCGGACTGTTCTATTTTCATAAAAGTAAAAAGTCATCAGGCATGTCGTTCATAAATATAGCATGTCGCTACCAAAATGACAAAACGTCGTACCTAAACAATTGTAACGCACCGTGACAAAATGCGGTTTGTGGCTTATGCTATTAGTGACATAGTGTAGACCCAAATCGATCAGGGTCTACACTATTCGCCATTCAGCCAGAGAAGCCTTTGTATTGCATCTAGCAAAGTCAATAGGCCCAGTTTTCTTATGCTGCTTCACAATTATGTAGATAGGCCATATTGTATTTTTGGTTGCGATCTTTAGATATCATAAAAACCGGTTTACTATAACGGTTATGCGAATGATTGTGTTTTGTATGTAACGGCAAACCCATTGCACCCAGTTTTGTAAAATGGACTTAGTCCTCATGAATAGTCGGGTCAAAGGTCAAGCGGACAGGTCAGCTTGAATCCACAATAAGCGCAAAAGGAAAACTATATAATTACCGTTTTTTTGTTATGGGAGGTGCCCGTTATGTCCATACATGCACAATTGACCTCTGGCGCCCCTCCCCACTGTGATACGGACTATTGACAACTCCACATAGTCTACACTCATGCTTGCATTAATCGTGTTGTTAAGAACTATCTTGAACATCTACTGATAATGGGATCTCTCAACCAAACAGATTGATTGGCCGAGCCTGAGCTCAGCTCAGGCTCAACCAAACAAACTCCTTGATTTCAAGTATACACATTGAATTAATGCCCAACGGTTTTATAACCTCTGTCAAGATTAATGCAAGCGGTGGTGTATATCGGTTCGCTGGTTTAGATAACTTTCACACTAGTAGCACGGTAGCAGGATGGTTTTCGTCATGTTGCGCCAACGCGTGAAATGATTAACGAAATGAAAAATGATCAAATGTGAGCTTTTCTACGAAATTAGTTTCAATATATAAAACCAGTTGTTGCCAAATTTGAGCCGCATCGCGAGAAAACCAACAATGTTACATCTGCGTTAAGTATCGAGCCGGATCACCTTGCGCGCCCACGCAGTTTGTTCCCACCTGACAGTTCACACCTGTGAGTGATATAGATATAGAGCAGTGATTCCTGCAACAGAATTCTCCAGAATGGCGGAAAGTGTCGGCCCGGA
>JBEVXV010001188.1:0-2361 GCA_040505915.1 Sedimenticola sp.
GCTGAATCCGCTGCTATCCAGACACCTTCACGTACATACCGGTAATTTCATTCATTGTCTTCATGATGCTATCGGTGGTAGCCAGTACGGTAACAGGCAACCCACCTTTCTCAACACCCATGAAGAAGTTACGCACGAGCCGCCAGAGTCTGCTAACTCTAACCAACTTGGCATTGATCTCCGGCGTATTGACCTCCTCTTGCTTTAGGGTACTAAGAGCACTGTCAAATTCCCTTACAGCCTTTTCCAGCTGATTGATGGAGTTCTGGTCACGGAAGCCCGCCTGGTACGCGATGTAGTACTTAGCAATACGCTGGGTCAGCATACGTTGTCTGCCGGATAGATTCACGACTTTAGATTTTTTCACCATAGAGAGCGCCTCAATTGTAGTGACAACATCCTGGCTAGCTTCCAGGATAGTTTCACTCAAATCGAGCACCAGCGCAGCGTTCTCTTTGTCGTAGTCACTTGCAACCAGATCCACATACTCTTCTACAGCAAAATCGATAAAAGCGAGCATCTCTTGCACACCTTTGTCGGTAATGTCAGCTTTAAGCTCTGTGTGATTCTTCTCGAAGAGGGTGATGCTATCCTTCAACTGCCGTCTTACCTTATCAGGGCGAATATGCTTGCCTAGATAGAAGTAGGCTTTGGCTATTTTTTGTGACAGCATCCGCTGTTTGCCAGACTTATCGATAGCCTCTGCATAATTCACATCCGCTGCGTGAGCAGAAAATGAGGAGGCCATTAACAGAGCCAAAAATAGAAGCGTAATATATTTTGCAGTTTTCATAGTGCTTTCCCGGTGTGACTTGAGAGAGTTGGTTTACTTGTAACTATTTGGCTGAACATTAAACAGCACTCTTATCATTTACCTTGCGCCTGTTACTCAAAGACCCAAAATCGGCCTATACAGCTGCGGCCTACTTTTAGCCTTGTAACAAAGGGTTACCTTCTAAAAGTCACTAATGACAGGCACCTGGTAAAAAATGAAGAGGTAAGTCTAATCTCGGCTACTTTTTCAAATTCGCATACAAATTGGTCGCATCGTTCATATTTTTCAGAATACGGTCAGCCGCACGAAGAACGAGCGCGGGAACATATACATCGGATTGCTTCACTGCCGACCGGGCAAACCAGGTAAATGATCTTTTAGTCTTATCAATTTTTTTCTTGATCTCTGCTGTAGTCAGTTCAGAGCCCTCTAGTATGGATTGAGCTGCCTTGAAATCATCAACCGACTTATTGAATGCCGTATTAAAATCAAAGCCCTCCACGCCCCATGCCCGCAGCATATAGAGTGAATTCATCCGCTGTGAGAGCATACGCTGGCGTCCAGAGAGATTGACGATCTTCCCCGCCGCTCCTCCAGATGCCTTGGTGATGAGCACTACCGCCTTGTGAGAACTGGCCAAAAGTGCATCTATCTTTTTACTCAGTTCAACCGCTTTGCCCTTTTCCGGCTGTGCCAACATTTGTGTTTTCAGAGGCCCCCAGAGCTTATCGACTGCATCCAGCTGGGACTTCACCTTATCATTTACAGAAAAGCTCTTTAAATCAGCTAATTGGCTATCAAAAAGAGCCACACTCCCCTGAAGCCGCTTCTTGGCCTTTTCAGGCTGAAAATTCATCCCGAGCATGGCATAACTACCCATTATTTTCTGGGTGAGCATTCGCTGTTTACCAGAGACATTGATAGCATCCTGAATGTCCGTCACTCCAGCCAGTAGAGGGGATGACAGCAACAGTGCAGGGAGAAGAAAAGCGAGTGGGGATCTAAGTCTTGTAAAGGGTTTGGAAAAAAGGGGGCTGGATTTACCAGAGAGGGCGTTGCTATCAGCTGAGGAGGTACAGCGCAGCAGCCCCAAAAGATCTACAGTGAGCCATTTGAAATAATCCACATTGTTGAAAACTGCCATTACGCTACCCCTTGTTAAATTTATTAAAGTTAAGTGTAACTACATTGATACATTGCCGAATTCCGCACTCAGCCGTCATATAGTTAGTTCAGAAACGTTCCCACTCATCCCTGATACTTACTTCGCGATCCAACAAAAGGAGCTCCATATGAGACGCGATCACCACCAAAGATAGGGCAGTGCCGCATAGGTGTATTTCAATCCATGAGGGCATAGATTTCCACACTTTCCTCATTGTTTCAAGCTTAAACAACGTACAGCATTGTAAATTTTTTAGTGGCGATCACTTTGATCTATATCTAGTGCAAAGAAACAGAGTGAAAATGGGTTCATCTGATGAGGTGGAAGCGAACTACCTTTGCCCGGTACCTAAATCCCAGGCAGATCTCATTTCACCCTTTCCACCAGCTCTATGAAGCGCTCCCTTGAAAATTCAGAGCCA
>JBEVXV010001189.1:0-2624 GCA_040505915.1 Sedimenticola sp.
GGTCGGCTGACTATAGGTTGGATCAATTGGTGACAGTTGCCTATAGTCGGACAGAAAGTAGGAGTTGTTATGCTGTGAGCTTTACAACATTTTAAAACATGTTCGTACTCGGTAAGATAGTACATGTATGTATATTGAATCTTATGAAGATATTTGTGAAACTTCAAGTAGCGAATATGGTTTAGGTCAGATTTGTTAAGTGCAACTAATTGTGTAGGTTAATTATTCCGATTATGGGAGGCCCCAGCTTTTATTGTGCAGTGATGGTTTCATATATTGAACCGCTGGTCGTCAGCGACTCATCACTTCTATCATTGCTACAAAGAATGCTGGCTGTCGTCCTATAACTCACAGAATCTACATAGGTTACACGATATTATAGGCACAATTAAGGTGATTAATACATTGACTGCAAAACTTTTAAACATGTTATATTATGGTACTGTCTGAAAAGGTATTTCGGCCTCATAATATTCATCAGTGTGTGTGTGTGTGTATGTACTATTTTGGCTGTAAACATATTCAGCTATTGCCGTATTGGTATTGGAAATCACTCTAACCAGAACCCCACTATTCTGCTCCGTTTACAGACAACCCATCTGCACTTAGAACGCTTCTCCTGCTTCCTAAACCCCCATTTTGGAAAACTGGCACAGATTATCAGGACCGATATGGCCTCCCTAGAAGATGAGGTAGGCTATCTAGCCGGAGAGGAGTTAAACTTTCTGGAAAACACCACTGACCCACCACTTCCAAACCCTGTTGCAATCCCAGCGATTGTACCAGTTTCTAAAAACAGAAGTCTCTGTTCGATCTGCAACTCATCAACGCAGCATCTTAGAAATCATGTTCTTGGTTGTCATCTGCCCTGGTTTCTGGATCCATTCAGAGCATGCTGGATCTGCGAGATCCCCATGCCAAAACCCACAAAGCACATCCAGAGAAATCGAACCACTCATACCGGCATCCAAGCTTTCTCACCTTTCTACTATGACCGGTGGTGTTTAGCTATCCAAACCTTCTTCCTAGATATTCAGGTTTACCTTGATCTTACTTCACTAGCAGACCTTCTTCCTTATCTTCTTCAACACCAACTCTACCAACCCCTCTATGTCAGTTCTCAGCCACCTTTCACTGCTGATGAAATTACATTATTGCACAAGGGTTCGACATTTCTCAATCTTCCCGATGTCACCTGTTTTACGGTTTCCCCTCCAAACCATCTTCTCTCCATTCTCCACTGGCGCAATATTATGATTCTCGTGTCCCACCTCCCTGTTCATGCACAGACTTCTTTGCGTCATTGCCAACCCCCCACACCTCCCACATTCCCCTCTTACGTTGATAGCCATTTTCACTTGGATATCCTACTGAAGAAGACCTCGACACACAGTTATAATCAACTTGAACAAAGGGTAAGTCAGGGGGGCACCCAAATCTCACATGCCATCTCAAATTATGTCTTTCCGTCTTCATGGCCCCTCATTGATGCGCAGGTGGCTGATGATTCCAGTGTGTATTGTACCATCGGAGTTCATCCTCATCTGGTTGGCTCAGACTGGGAGGCACGTCTGGCCCAAATGAAGCAAATTCTCGGTTGTAGGTCTTTCGTAGGAATTGGTGAAGTAGGGTTGGATTTTACCTCAACGTGCAAATGCACGCCTGTTTGCATGTCCCCGAGAAAATGTCAGGAAATGAAATTTTCATCACAGCGCCGTTTTTTACGGGAAGTTCTCCCTCTGGCAGAGCAGTATAATTTGCCCGTGGTGTTACACTGTAGGGACAATGGAGATGGCACTGCGGCTTCAGAAACTCTCGACACTTTCATCCAACTTAATCTGACCCATCTCTCAGTTCACAGGCACTGCTTTGTGGGTGACATTCCCGAGTTGCAGAGGTGGTTGAGTGTCCTTCCCAACGTTCATTTTGGATTTACCAACACCATCCTCTCTGACCCAACCACTTCTGAGGCCCTATCTCACCTGAGCATGGATCGCGTCCTTCTGGAGACAGACTCGCCATATTTACCGCCACTTAGAAGGAAAATTAACACCCCTTGGCTAATTGAGTCTGTCGCCAGGAGGATTTCTGCTATTAAAGGGTTACCATTGGATCATGTCAGACTGACATGCAATGCCAATGCAGTCCGGCTGTATAGGTTGTGCCCATAATGTAATTGCCCCCACAGACAGTGCCTGCGACATCACTCTATCCGCACCTACATAATATCCTTATTCCCGTACCTACATAACCTTCCTATTCTTTCGTCTGTGTATCCCTTTTGTCCCCTTATCACTATATTACATGTATCACTTTGACGCAACCGTTGGTTCGTTCGCTGCTCGAGTCTGAACCGCTGGTCGTCAGCGACTCAGGACTTCAGTGCAGCGGGCATCAACATCTGCCACATTTTGCTCATTATTGGTTGTTATTGTATCCATTTTATGCCATGCAATATTCATAGTCAACGCGACTCTTGCTACTTTGCTGTTCGGGCTTGAACCGCTGGTTGTCAGCGACTCTGGTTTTAATGCAGAGGGTAACAACATCCGCTACAGAAAATGAACATTTTAATTACAAGCATGTTGTAAATATTTACTTCCAATTCCCTTGTCAAGGTTGAA
>JBEVXV010001190.1:0-7743 GCA_040505915.1 Sedimenticola sp.
TGTGGGTGGTGGGGTAGGGACACTGAGTGTGATGTAATATTCTGACATCACAATGGAGCAAGGACTGGTATATGGATGGGGAAAGACACAATGAACTCAACGTAACTCTTCACCTAATTTACCGGAACGTTCATGAAAATAATAATTAAAAAATAAATCTGCAGGTTGGGGGGTGTTGCCGGGTCGCTACACCACCCCCTTCCTTCTCGAGAGTTCGTCCCGAACGAAACTAATCCGCCTCTCCAGTTTGGGTGGACGTGGTCCAACACGCATTCATAAATGGGTCTGGTACCCAACACGTCGAGAGTTTATAGATCGTCCCATCTGGAAGGATGGCGGTTTCTGTCTTGGCTAGCGCCATCGTCCCCACGGGAAATTCCGTCGTGACCGTTATCCCACACGACCTGAGTGCAGTTCTTCGGTGCGTCCGCAGCATCCTTGCCGACATCGTGTCGGAGTAGGTGCTTGGCGCACCGAGGAACCCCATTCTCGTGTCGCCCATCAAATAGTCGTAGGTCGACCCTGTGCGAATTCTCCCTGAAACCAATGTACTGGGGACATACTTGTTCACGTTCACGTTGTCGGCTTTCTCCACAGTTTTATAGTTCTTTGGCGTGGGTTTATACGTCGCTGCTGCCACGACCTCGCCTGGGTCGTACCTCTCAGGTGACATTGGCCCCAAAGTTATTTCCGGCGGCTCGACCAATTGCGGAATAGGGGACTGTGGTGCTCGTGCACTGACCACACTCCGCGGTGGTGTGTCCTTGCTAACGGCGGGCGCCCGCTGGATGGATGAGGACCTGCTCCGACATGGTGCAGGTTGTGACGGTATGTCGGAGATCGGTGTCCGGCGCCTGGAGGGTGATCGATGGCTGGAGGTCGACCGAAGGCTGGATGGAGACATCGTCGGTGGAGGTGTCGCTTTCTTCGGAGTGAGTGACCGACGGCTGGAGGGCAACCGACGGCTGGGTGGAGACCTTGCCAGTGGAGGTGTCGCCTTCTTTGCAGTGGGCGACCGACGACTGGGGCGCGACCGCTGGCTGGAGGGCGCTGACCGACGAATGGAGTGCGAACGATGACGATGGCTGGAGGCTGACCTTGGCGGTGAAGGCGACCACCGACTCGAGTGCGCTGGAGACCGTGACCGACGTCTGGAGGGTGCCTTTGGTGACCGATGTCGGGAGGGTGAACGGCTCTGGTGCGAACGGGTGGCCGAACGGCTCCTACGGGGATGGGCAGGTGATCTGCCTCGGTGCACCTTCACTACTAGTCTCTTCGGTGATGTTGATAGTTTACGTTTTGCACTCCCTCGTGTTGGGGGGTCAAAATGGTGCCTGGCTTTAAGGTGCCGTTGGTAATTGTCCTGCCGCGTGTATACATACGAACACCAATCACATTGCTGTTCTGGCCCGTGGATGGTGCTGGTGTGTCTCTTCAGTGTCTTTTCTGACGAGAAAATAGGTCTGCCCTCGCAACGGTTGCACCGCCAACGTGTGTCGATGGTCTGCATATTCTGAAACACACCAATGAAAGGAAGCCATGAGTCTTATGTTAGCGACTACGCTATATAGTTGCTAGCATTGTTTCTACAACCATTTTTCTACACTTCCCATATATGGTTTCAGGCTGTTATGGTGTATCACTTTAGGCAATGATCTGGCACTTTTCTGGATCTTATAGACCAAGTCAGTGACTTGGTCTATAACAAGGAACGGACCATCCCATGCAGGTTGAAGTTTTGGGGATATTCCTAACTTCGGTCTACTTCGCGTCAAAACCGCGTCACCGCGTTTGAACTCGTTGTACGCGATACGATGATCATAACCCTTTTTCTGTTTTTCGCTAGCTTTTGCCATCTTTTCTCGCGCTAATTCATGAGCACGACCAATTTGTGTTTTCAACGCGTACGCGTAACGGGCAAAATTTACATCGCCATCTTCTTCCATTTCAGATGCGGTTCCAAAGACGAGGTCAACAGGAAGGTCAACCTCTCTCCCGAACATCAACATGCTCGGAGACATCCCCGTGCTCTCGTGTTCTGATGACCGGTAGGCCAGCATTACCAGTGGCAGCTTCACGTCCCAATCACGCTGGTCAGTGGAGACGAGCTTCGTCAACATCGCCCGGAGTGTACGGTTAAACCGTTCCACCATGCCATTGCTTTGTGGATGATATGGCGTCGTCCTGGTTTTGTCGACATCTAAATACTTGCAGACCTGTTGGAAAACATTTGATTCAAACTGTCGACCCTGATCTGTATGTATCTGGCGTGGAACCCCAAATCTGCAAATAAACTGTTCAACAAAAACCTTTGTTATTGTTTCTGCTTCCATGTTGTCCACTGCAAACGCTTCGGTCCACCGGCTGAAATAGTCAACAATCACTAGAATATACTTGTTTCCTGTTGAAGTGACTGGAAGTGGCCCCATGATGTCGAGAGCTACCCTCTCCAGAACTGCACCAACCCTCGACTGTTTAAGGGGCGCCTTCGGTTTACGCCTCTGGTTTTCAGCCTGCTGACATCTGAAACATGTCAAACAAAACAATCTAATGTCTTCTTTATATCCTGCCCAGTAGAACCGATCCTGGAATCGTTTGAATGTTCTAGTGTAGCCCAGGTGTCCACACGTAGGGTCCTCGTGTAACATTTTGAACACTTCTTCAAGATAGGTATGTGGCAATACCAATTGATTGATATCATTTCCAAGGTGTGTGTGACTGGTCCGCTTGCGATATACTACATCATCTTTCAGCAGTAACTGCTTCCATTTAGCCCAATATACCTTCACTTCTGGTCCTATGTGGGAAATCTCGCCCCACGTTGGTCGTTGCCCGGCAATAAGCCACGAGCGTACAATCACAATTCTGTGATCCGACTTTTGCGCTTTCGCAATATCATCTAATGTTTTACTGTTCATCCAGTTGCACTCAGATGCTGAATCATCTCTACTCTTTGACCTAGTGATGGCCCTAATCTGCGCGTCTGCAGTCGCGTCCATTTGATTGATACAAGCGTCTTCAGGGCTTGATACGGCTACATCACCGGTCTTCGGATCTTCGACTAATTTATCCCTGTCATGTGTATCTCGCTTTGTACAATATTCACATCCGCCACACGGAAGTCTGGACAAACTGTCAGCGTTCATATGCTTCCTGCCGGGTCTGTGTTGTATCTTAAGATCGTAGGTTCCCAGGGTTTCCATCCACCTAGCCATCTGGCCTTCAATATTTTTGAAGTTTAGTAGCCATGTGAGCGCTCCATGGTCTGTTCGTACTACGGTCGTCACACCATATATGTAATGATGGAAGTGCTTTACCGACTCCACCACCGCCAACAGTTCCTTCCTGGTGATGCAATAGTTCCTTTCAGCTTTCCCCAATGCCCTACTGTAATATGCCACCACTCGCTCAATCCCTCCGTCACTCTGCGACAAAACTGCTCCAACTCCAACACCACTTGCGTCGGTGTCCAGAATAAAGTTGCTTCTGGTTGATGGGTAACTCAGTACAGGAGCTGTAATGAGAGCCTCCCGTAATGTGTCAAACGCCTCTGAGCATGCGTCTGTCCATACAAATGTCGTTGCCTTCTCTGTCAATTGGTGGAGTGGTCTTGCAATGTCAGCAAAATTCTTTACAAACCGCCTATAGTAAGAACACAGGCCCAGAAAACTGCGCACATCGTGGACATTTTTTGGTGTAGGCCAGTTCTTGACGACTTCTACCTTCTTGGGGTCAGTGGCTATGCCATCCTGTGAAACCACGTGTCCGAGAAACTCTACTTCCCGTTTGAACAATTTGCACTTCTTTGGTGATAGCTTTAAGCCAGCACTCTCTATGCGACTAAGTATCTCAGACAACCGACCAATATGTTGCTCAAAACTGTCTGCAAACACGATGATGTCATCTATGTATAGCAGACACGTCTCCCAATGTAGTCCTGATAACACAACCTCCATCATTCTCTCGAATGTAGCTGGCGCATTACAAAGCCCAAACGGCATGACTGTAAACTGATACAGTCCGCATGTTGTGGCGAACCCTGTCTTCTCCACATCTTGTTCGTCCATTGCCACCTGCCAGTACCCACTTGCGAGATCTAATGTTGAAAACCAACGGGATCCCCTAAGCGAATCCAGTGATTCGTCAATTTTTGGCAATGGGTAGCTGTCTTTGTACGTACAACTATTTAATCGTCTATAGTCCACACAGAAGCGGGTTGTTCCATCTTTCTTCTTCACCAATACTATTGGTGCTGACCAGGGTCCCTTGCATGGTTCTATTATCTTCTGGTCCAACATCTTTTGTACTTCCATCTTCACCTCTTCTCGTTTGGCTATCGGCACCCTCCTAGGTGGTTGTCTGATGGGACCGGCATCACCGGTATTTATCTTGTGTTTCGCTATTGTGGTACGACCCAAGTCTTCCTTGGATCTGGCAAACACATCTTGGTGTTTGACAAGCAATGTTTCCATTGCATTAACTTCCTCATCCGCCAGTCCTTCTCTACTGGTCTCACACAAGCCTTGTAAATGCTCTGGCATTTCTTCTGGTATATCTGATGAATTCTTAGGTTTCACCTCATCAATACTTCTAACCGTGTAGCATGATGCTACTTGTGTATTTGCACATAACTTCTGTTCTTCTCCAGAGAGGTTCAACACACGTATAGGTATTACTCCACGGCTAGGATCTACCAGGGTTGTCGCTACTAGTAGTCCATCCAGTGTGGGACCATTCGTTTGATCAATTATTCCCCTGGTTATGTGTGCAGCATTTCCTTCCACCTTCGCCGGGACTATCATTTCTGAGGAGCAAGGGATGGTTATATTCTCTGTTATTGATATGCGAAATACTGATGGCAGACTACTCTCAAGCATGCAGTTCACCTTCATCCCATCTATTACCAATAGTTGCTGCACTATGTCTATCTGGCACGTGTATCGGTGGAGGAAGTCATATCCAATAACAGCTGGAACTTCTATGTCAGCTATAACCATGTCCTGCTCAAATGTCCTATCGTTAATGGTGAGTGTGAATGTTGCTTTCCCTTGTAGTTTCACTAGGCCTCCATCTGCCATCCGTATGTTATTGTCTGTAGTTGCTAATTTCGGTCTCTCTTGCTCTGGTATGGCTTCATAACGACTAGGATGCATGACTGACAGGGTAGACCCTGTATCAACAAGGCAGTTCACATCACGGCCTCCGATCTTCAAAAGAATGAATAACCCATCATGATCTGTATCAGGCTGGGCATCAGCCTCAATTATGTCACCATTGGGTCTCTGTCTGCCCACTCTAGCTGAGGAATGACCCTTATCCCCAGCTATTGGCAGTTTTCCTGGTTCCTGTAGTTGCCTGTGCCATTTTTATATGGCATTTTGGCATTCTTATCTGGTTGTCGCCCCTTGTAGTTTCTCTCGTCCCGGGCCTTAGTAAAACAGTCTTCTACTATGTGCCCGTCTCTATTGCAATATGTGCACTTACGTCTGCCTTCCTGTACGCGTACTCTAGTGTCCTCTGATTTGGGTGTCTTTGTACTTTCTAACTGGTTTATTCTCTTCAGAATATCCTTCAATACATCTTCTTGTCTATTGACTGCTGTAGGTGCTTCACACTGTGCTCTAACCACTGGCTTGTTTGGTTTAAAGTTGACCCTTTTCTTTCTACCATCTTGGAAAGCTTCAAATTCCAATGCTAGACACACTGCTTCATCAACTGCGTTTGGTTTCCCTTGGTGAACAGCCCATTCTAGGTCTGTGTCACATAAAGCATCTAAGAATCCTTCTTTAGCCAGTTGTTCCCTAATTTCTGGACTAGCTTGTGGGTATGACATTCTTGTCAGTCGCTTTATATCTTGTGCTAGCTCAGTCAATGCTTCACCTTTGTTGCGGACTCTGTTCTTGAGCTGTGCTCTGTGAAGTTCAGCCTGGTTTTCTGGCTCAAATCGGGAAGAAAGGGCCAGAACCAGGGATCGGTAATTTCTTCTTTGTTCAGGTCGAAGGTCGCTGAGTACACCTTGTGCACTCCCTCGCAGGCTTACTGCTAACTCCATAGCTCTAGTGGTTTCGTCCCACTGATTTAACTCGGATACCATTTCGAAATGAACGAAATAATCCCGCCAGCTATTACGTCCATCGTAAGTCGCTGGCTGCTTGTATTTCCGTGGTGTATGATCTGATGAGTTCTGACGTACAACCGGTTCGTCATGACGACTGTCACGACCATACTCTAGGGCATCGTATAATCTACGTCTGTCGGGAAATGATACTCTGTTACGGCCGATAATATGAGTATCATAACTAGAGTGACGAAAATGATCACGTGCGCTCTCACTACGTTCTACGGAGGCTATAGGAGTATGATTCGATGAGGCAACTTCAGTCTCATGTCTATCTGCTCTATCAGTTCCGGAGTCTTCATTTGAAGAACGTCTATAACAATCGCTATCAGAAGCGACTTGTGATTGGTTCCTTAACTTTTCGTTTGTTGTGTCCAGTTCCTTCCGTAATCCACGGATTTCTCCCATTAATTCCATATACTCGTCCTTGCTCAGTTTAACCACCTCTCCCTGTAAGGAATCCCCCATAGCGTGATCACTGTGTCTCAGCAATACTTCTCCGCTTGGGCTGGATTGCTCATACACGCAGAGAGGTGGGAGTCGTGTTCCGTCGTCTGGGTCATCACGGATGTTGCTGTCTGAGGTTGCCATATTGTAATCTGTAAGATTTCACTGGTTTGTTATCCCACCGCTGCCACCAAATGTAGCGTGTCGGCGGTCAAGGGCGTAGCGAAGTCTACCTCGGTTACAAATATGTTATGTATGTAAATAAAATGAGTAGATACGCTGCCACCAGCAACCGAGATAGATACTTACACTTGACCGCTAATAGGCTAAGTATCGCCTACTATCTAATATGACAAACAACAGAGGCAGATGTTATGGTCAATCACTGATTTATGTTAATTATAAATGTATTTGGTTAACAGGTTCAACGCACATTAATACAATAATATCAGATCTTTGCTTGAAGAGTCTTGTACTTGTAATGACTTCCAACAGCTGGACCACTGGCTCGTCTCAGAGACGTCAGGAGGTACGTCTGGTCAATCAACGGAATGCGCGTCGTGAAGTATCCCCTATCGAACAGTGCCAGAGTGTCAATAGGCTCGAAAACATAGGCTGGTCCCTTACAGTGTCTGGGCCCTGTCGACGGTCTGATAAGGTCCGGGTTAATATAAGCCCTATACAGTTGAATGCGTAACTCAGCCCCGTTAACCTAGCAAGCTGAAGCCGTTAAGGTGAGTTCGTCGTACAACATGGGTAAACAATATTGACGCGCGATAACGATTGAAAGCAGAGATGTATGGGGTCTCTGGTAATTGAGGGATGTCCGGAAGGCTGACCAGATCGTTTCGAGGTTAGAGAATTGGTTGTAGAAACAATACCACACCACAAGTATTATCAGCATGCTCAGAGACCACTATATAGTTATGTTAAAACTGGTACAACAATGGTTCTACACACATTCAGTCACACCTGTACATAAACGTAGAAGTACATGTATTTCAACTCGGGTGTACAGTGGGGCTCTATAAATAGAATTGTCAATGTCTGAGATTGAGGAGACTATCTGCGGCTCCCAAGTTGAGGGGATTGAGGAGACTAGCTGCGGGTCCCAATTTGAGGAGATTGAGGAGATTGGCTGTGGCTCCCACTTTGAGGAGATTGAGGAGACTAGCTGC
>JBEVXV010001191.1:0-2451 GCA_040505915.1 Sedimenticola sp.
TTATTAATAACTATCTTGAGCGTCTACGGGTTATGTGAACTTTCATCCAAACAGCTTGATTGGCCGAGCCTGAGCACAGCTCAGGCTCAATCAATCAAGCTCCTTGATTTCAAGTATACACATGGAGCTAATGCCCACCTGTTTTATAACCGGATTAATGAAAACGGTAGTGCACAGACTATGTTCGTCCGTGGGTAACCGTTACTAGACCAAGGGTAACCGCATGTTTACATAAACTAACATCAAGTGTGTATTACACCCGGTATATATTTTTTTTATTTAAGCTTGTCGTCATTTACCTCTTCATAACAGAGATATGATGAATTTTGTAGTATAAACTCCTCTAAACGAAAGTCAAAATACGATAAGATGACCTGGTGCCACTCGCCGACCACCACCCATCATCCGACTCCGCTCCGCTCCTCTCCCCGTCCGACCCATAACCATACAGGCCCGCCTGGTAGCAGCCAGTCTTTGGTGGAAAGCTGCAGTCGGATGAATGATCAAGCCCGCCCAGGGTTGTAGTAACACTTCCGACATAGTCGCAGCCAATCGGTCTAGGTCTCGGCAGGTCCGGCGTGCAGGGATCACAGAATGCCACATCTAACTCGGAACCGGCACAGGAGGTGGCGCCATCGAAGGACGAGTCGCTGTCCGAGTCACCATTCTCGTCACAACTGTACCTGTATCGTTGAAACTGGCCGCTCACTCTGCTCAATGTATCACGTGACTGGTTATGCTTCAATGTGCTGGACATTAGTTCACGGTGCCTAACTCCTGTATTCTTCCATTTGTCCCCGTCATAGAATCTGGACGGCCTGCCAGTCCGCTGGGTATTTGGCGTGGAAGATAATTGTACCACTGTGCATCTCTTAGATCGACCAGATCCTGGAACCACTGGTGTGCTGTGAAGTGGGTAGTCTTCGGTACCAGACACTGAAGTCGAGTGTTGTCTACGTTGTGTGGTCGCATTTGAACTTGTTGTCTTCTTGAAGCCTAATATCATCGTTTTCAAGCTGTCTCCCACGACGCGTGCATTATTTCCGGACATTGCATTTGTGACCTCCGTGAGAGTTGGCCGTCGTGTGGAATGTTGGAGTTGTAGCTGTTCACTAATAGATCTACTGTCAACACTGGAATACCGCGACAAGTCCTTCTTGTCTGTGTTTGTTAGGGAAGAGTCAGATTTACACAGAGAAGACGTCGAGGTAACGCCGGTCTTGTTTCCTCTGTCCCTGATGTTTGTCCTCGACAGACGGCGGGATAATGCCCCCAGCTTGGCCCTCAGATTGGTCCTACTTGTACGACTTCCCTTAAAGTCATCTGCTTTCCTTATAAAGAAGTCCACGCTGGATTTGACTCCATGTGTCCGCCATACCTTCAGTATTCTCGTTTTGCCCGATAGTTCCTTCTCAACGCCATTCAAGGATTCGTACACGGCTAGCTGTTCCCGTTGTGGAGGCAGACTGTTGATGACGTCATCACAAGTTGTGGTCTTCGTCACAGTTCTAAACACCGTGCCCAGGTCACCAATCACGAAGCGAATCGCCTGCCTGTGGATGCCCGTTGGCTCAGTCATCTGAAACAAATAATTCAGGGTCACCAAATTGCCAAAGGAATGTATCAAAAGCTGTTTCATCTGCGCATATAAAGCAATGTTGATCAGTTAGTATGGTGACCTTCAAACCTGAAGGTGAAGGTGATTTGATGACTTGGTATACATTTTACTGTTACGTTTTAATAGTTTAGACTGGTATGCAGGTGGAAACAAAAATCAGAAAAAAACGACACATTTACAATCAGTACATAAATCTGCGCAGACTGAACAGGCTCTGCACCGTTTGCATAAAGTTGTACAAACAATGCAAGGCTTACAAAGACGAATAATATTCGTAGAAAATCTCCATTGTGGATTATCTCATGCTGTCATGACTGATATGTACGTACCTAGCCTATAACATATTTTGTGAAATAATCTGTTTATTTTTGTATAAATAATTTGCGCAGCCTCGTCAGCATAAACTGTTTTTCAAGAAAACTGAAAGTGAATATGGTATATACATGTAGATTAATAACGTCTCCTATAGATATATGCCCTTATGAATATAGTCACAGGGAGACGATACAACTTTGCACAAAACACTCGAAAGTGATATAAACTTGATATACATACACAATATAAAAGCAAGAGATGTCGTTATTAATCAAACTAATAAATTACACTTTGTTCAGAAATCTTTTTTTCAATAGTTGCGATAAATTCTCACTTTCAAATCTACAAACCCAAATGGAAAATTTTACAAAGGGTGTAACTAGTCTAATTATATGTGGATTCAAGGACCTATAAATACATATGTATTGTATACATGTAGGTCCTTGGTTGATTGGCTTATATTTAAAACGTACATGGTTTCTGACAAATGGACTGGTCTGCTTTTGAGTAGCGAAGAA
>JBEVXV010001192.1:0-32199 GCA_040505915.1 Sedimenticola sp.
TGTCATGTTGCTGTTGATATATGCGCCCTAAAAAACACCTCCACACAAGGAGTTACTGAAAAATACTACAAAGTTAACGGGACAGCAGTGAAAACCAATAGGATTTTCTCTGTGTTCTCTGTGTACCGCTCGTCATAATACTAAAACTACTTCCCCGCCACATCGCCCCAAAGATACTTGTGCAGCTGGATCTGAAAGCGCACCTGAAGGCGATCACGAATAACCCACTCGGCCAACGCTGTGGCGTCCTGCATACCCAGGGCCGGAGAGAAGAGTACCTCGCAGCGATCACACAGACTCCACTGCTCAAGCTGTCGTTTGGACCAGTCATAGTCCGCTTCATCGCAGATAACAAATTTTACTTGATCAACTGTCTTCAGCTGATCAATATTGGTTACTAGGTTATGCTCCATCTCGCCGGAAGCGGGGGTTTTCAGATCCATCACCCGAATGACCCGGTGATCCACCTGCGATATATCAAAGGCACCACTGGTCTCCAGTGAAACGCTGTAACCGGCATCACAGAGCTCTATCAGAAGAGCTAAACACTCCTGCTGGGCCAGTGGCTCACCACCGGTAACGGTGACATAGCGGGGCTGATAATGGGCTACCTGTTCAAGGACCGCAGAAAGCGACACCCACTCACCACCTTTGAAGGCGTAAGTGGTATCACAGTAGCCACAACGAAGTGGGCAGCCGGTAAGCCGAATAAATAGTGTCGGCAGACCGACGGTATTAGACTCACCTTGAAGCGAGTAGAAGATCTCGCTGATACGAAGCTGGGGCACTAATTGCCTTCACTGCGCATCCGCTCCAACCGCTTTTCGGCAAGACGGTTGGCGGATGTCCCTGGGTAACGCTTGACCAGATCCTCCAACACCGAACGCGCCTCCGGCCACTGCTTCTTCTCGTAGAGGATAAAACCAGCCTTCAACATCGCATCGGGCACCTTGGAACTGCTAGGATAGAGCTGCACCACCTTCTGAAACCCATCCAGAGCCTTATCAAAATTGCGCGTGACATAGCTCGCCTCGGCGAGCCAATATTGAGCATTGTCGGCATAGCTACCGCCAGGATACTTGGCAAGAAATGTGTTGAATGCACGCCCTGCATCATCATAACGGCGCTGCATCAGCATATTGAAGGCTCCGTCATACGCCTTCTTTTCAGCAACCGTGTCGATCGTGGCAGGCGTTGTGGAAGCGACTTGCGGAGGAGGAGTGGAAGCGTCTGCCGTTTGAGTTGGAGGCACCTGGGTAACCGGCCTGTTCCGTGCCGGGGTAACCACGGCAACTGGAGCTGAAACAGGTACGGCCGTAGCAGGAGAGCCCTCAGGCGAAACCATCTCTGGGGAGGAGGTACTCACAGGCACCCCTGTCGAAACCTGGCTAAGGCGCTGGTCGACATCAATATAGAGGTCACGCTGGCGCTTTTTAAGCGCATCCATAGCGTGATTCTGCATCTCAATCTCCCCCCTCATCTGCTGCAGTTCGCGTTGCAGGGTGTCGAGCCGTATCACTTGAGCAGAGAGCGCCTTCACTTTCCGCTCCAACAGCTGCAGGCGCTGCTCTTGGCCCATACCGCCAGCAGCTACAACGGGGGCTGCCGGGGCTTGTGCTGCTTGCAGCGATATTATTGGTATAAGGGTAATTATCAGTGCGGCAAGGGCTTTCATTCTATCTTTCCTAGTAGACTTTTTGAGAATAAGTGGCGAATAGGTTATTAGATTGTAACTATTCAGCTATACCTAATTTTGGGGCTGTTTTCACCAGGGATCGGAGTCGATCGCGATCCGGGAGAGCGCTCCTACAACAAGTTCGGCATAGGCCGCTGATATAGCAAAAGCACACCTCTACAGCCCCCCCCCCCGGAGGAGAGAGAGCGCTAATAAATCCCACAACTTTTAAGTAGCATTCAGCTCAGTACAAAAAAACAGCGCGTCGATTCTGCGACCAAACGGCGTCATTTCCACCGATCACCGCTGGACGCTCTTCGCCGTAGCTGATGGTAATAATCTGGCTGTCGCTTGCGCCTTGCGCCAGCAACATCTTCCGAACGCTATTGGCGCGTCGCTCACCCAGTGCAATATTGTACTCGCGGGAGCCGCGTTCATCGGCATGACCCTCAAGAGTGACAGTGAGCGCTGGGTTAGTCGCTAGGTATTCACCATGGGCCATCACCACCTGATAGTAGTCAGAGCGTACCTGGTCGGCATCGTAATCGAAGTAGATCACCTTGGTGTAGAGTGGGCTCTGAGGATTTTCCAGTGGGCTACCGCTCCACATAGGGCGCTCTTCGGCAGCGGAGAGGCTTGAACCTTCAGTCGCCTCACCCTGACCCGCCTCGGTCACTGGTGCTGCATCACTACCAGGCTCCTCCTCATCGGACATACCGGGAATAGTCTCACAACCAGCAAACAACAGGGCCATTGCCAGTAAGGGAACAAACTTCAAGGTACGCAGTTTCATTATTATCTCCTGTTATTTCGTGCATAGGGTGACCAGACGGGCTCGCGAACATCACCCACCTGATTAGCAAGACGCTGATGAACCCGGCCATCCACAGAGACTGCCGCCAGTTCGCCCTTATCGCCAATTTTCGTAGCGTAGATGACCATGCTGCCGTTAGGTGCAAAACTGGGTGACTCGTCGAGTTCGCCGTCACTCAATACCCGTTGACTGCCGCTGGCAAGATCGAGCACCGCTATACGGAACGCCCCACCCTGCCGGGTGACCAAAGTCAGTAGTTTACCATCTCCGGAGTAGGACGCACGGGCGTTGTAGTTGCCCTCAAAGGTCACCCGGCTCACTTTACCGCCAAAAGAGGGGACACGATAGATCTGGGGTCGGCCACCACGGTCCGAGGTAAATACCAGATAACGGCCATCAGGTGACCAGGCCGGTTCGGTATCGATGGCGTAGTGGTTTGTCAGTCTGGCCAGTGTCTTACGATTGATATCATAGATATAGATCTCGGGATTGCCATCCTTCGAGAGCGTCATCGCCAGCTTGCGGCCATCCGGCGACCAAGCCGGGGCACCGTTAATTCCCTTGAAAGAGGCGACCTTCTGGCGACTAGCGGCAAACACCTCCTGTATATAGATTGCTGCCTGCCTGTTCTCCAGAGAGACGTAGGCAATGCGGCGTCCATCAGGTGACCAGGCGGGTGACATCAACGGTCCACTGGAGGTCACCAGGGTGACCGGATTGACACCGTCGGCATCGGCCATCTTCAACATCAACTGCGGGCTGCCACCCGCTGTTCTTGTTGAGGTGATATAGGCGACCCGGGTATCAAAAGCGCCACGCTGGCCGGTCAGCTTCTCGTAGATATAATCTGCAATCTGGTGGGCTGTAGAGCGCAGATTCTTCACCGTGGTGGTCATCTCATAGCCAGTCAACTGCTCACCTTTGAAGACATCGAACAGCTGAAAGCGAATCAGATATCCCCCCGCGCCATTGGCTGTTATCTGGCCCACCACCAAATTATCCATATTCAGTGCTTTCCAGTCGCGAAACTCCACCTCTGAATCGTGGTGAGGCTGGGCCAGCATATCCTTTACCGGCATGGCGTTGAAACGACCGCTTCGTGCCAGATCACTGCGCACGATAGCGGCAACATCTTCGGCAGGAGGATCACCTGGCCCACCCCAGCCAAATGGCACCACAGCAATCGGCAGGGCACCTTCAGTACCCTGGGTGATCACAAAATTGAGCGCCGCCACGTTCAGAGAAACGCACAGCAGCATGAGTGAGAGTGTCAGTCTGGCTATCATTATTATTACCTTATCGTTCTCTATCTTGATAGTGATGGATCAAATACAAATGTGTGCTCACGGAAAGCTGGATGATTTCTCAACTCCGGCACGCTCGGCATCGGCAGCGGTCCCGAGTTTCTTACAGCTTTCTCCACCGAGCTGTCAAACACCGTATCTCCACTCGATTTTACCACCTGTGCCAGCAGCACCGAGCCATTGCCGCCCAGACGAACCCTGACGGTGCACTTCAGCCCCCTATCCACGGCTCCCGACATAGAGCCAACGACCACGACCCACTTGTCTATGACCTTATCGAGGATGGCCGCTCTCACCGACACCCCTTCACGGGCAAACTGCTCTTGCCGCATCTGCACCTGTAACGCTTTCTCAGCCGCCGCTTTTTCCGCTCGCTCTTTAGCCCTGCGCTTCTCTGCCGCTAGTTTTTTGGCCTTGCGCTTCTGCGCCGCTATCTTCTCCGCTTTTTTCTTGGCCTTGCGCTTCTCTGCCGCTATCTTTTCCGCTTTTTTCTTGGCCTTGCGCTTCTCTGCCGCTATCTTCTCCGCTTTTTTCTTGGCTTTGCGCTTCTCTGCCGCTATCTTCGTCGCCTTCTCCTTAGCCTTAAGACTCTCCGTCTCCCTCTTTTTCACTTCGTCTTGTAGCTGTTTGCGCTTATTTTCCAGATCGGTGATGCGTTTTTTTTCGGCCTGCTGTTTTTTTATCAACTCCGCCAGTTGCTGCTCCTCCTTGCGCTTGGTGTCATCAAGCTTCATTGTCTCCTGCACTTCGGCCTGCTTCAGCTTCTCTACCTCTGCGGCTACCAGCGCCTGATCAACCACCCGCGCCTGTACCACCTCAACCCTCGATTTCGGCTGCTGTGGCTTCTCCAGCCAGTCCACGCCCACCAGCATAAAGAGAACAATCACCAGATGCATGGCCAAGGCGATAGCAACCGCCACCGGATTGCGCTTAATAATCTCAATCATCGAATCCCTAGCGCTCCGGTGCCTCGGTAATCAGACCCACATTAGGTACACCGACAGACTGTAGCAACACCATCGTCGACACCACCCTGCCATAGTCTACATTGCGATCACCCTTCACCATGATAGGGGTCTTGGGTTTGTATTTGAGCACGGCAGCCACCCGGATTTTCAGCGTCTCTCCATCCACCGGACGGTTCTTCCCCTCACCCACATCAATAAAGAGGTCGCCGTTGGCTTTGACCGAGACGATCACAGGATCATCCATCTCCGGCGGCAACGGCTCTGCATCTTCCTGGGGCAGATCCACATTGACACCCTGGGTCAACAGGGGTGCCGTAACCATAAAGATCACCAGCAGCACCAGCATCACATCGATATAGGGGACCACGTTGATCTCCGCCATCGGCTTGCGGCGGTTTTTGCGATGACGACTCACCAGAACCTCCGCTCAGCGATCAAAATCGAGCACCCTTTAGCGCGATCAGGCATAGGCCTGACGCTGCAGAATGGAGGTGAACTCATCAAGAAAATCTTCGTAACGACTACTCAGTTTCTCGACATCGTGTGAATAGCGGTTGTAGGCGACCACTGCCGGAATAGCGGCAAATAGGCCCATGGCCGTAGCGATCAGCGCTTCGGCAATACCTGGCGCCACTAGGGAGATGGTCGCCTGCTTGACGTTACCGAGGGCGACAAAGGCGTTCATAATGCCCCAGACGGTACCGAAGAGACCCACATAGGGGCTTACCGAGCCGACCGTGGCAAGAAATGAGAGGTTGGTCTCCAGACCATCCATCTCCCTACTCAAGGCTACATGCATGGAGCGACGAGCACCCTCGACCACCGCCATCGGCTCAATATCGCTGCTCTTTTTCAGGCGGGCAAATTCACGAAAACCGGCGTGGAAGATATTGGCCAGACCGGTAGCATCGGCACTCTCCCGATCGACGGCATGGTAGAGCTCACCAAGATCCCCCCCCGACCAGAAACGTTGCTCAAAACTGTCGGCGGTAACACGCGCCCGCTTAAGTACCCGCGCCCGGTCAAACACCATGCTCCAGGAGACGACGGAGGCAAGAAGCAGGGTCGCCATCACCAGTTGCACCAGTGGGCTGGCACCCGCCACCAGATCGATAAATGAGAGCTCAGAGGCCATCGTTGATCAACTCCAAAATCGTTGACGGAAGAGAGACAGGACGGAAACGGACGGCATCAAGGGACGCCACCTGTACCTCACCACGGCACAGCAGCTGGCCATCGGTCCGGGTAATCTCCTGTTGAAAGGTCAAACTGGCTCTCCCCTGTTTACTTATTTTTGCACTGATCAGCAACTCGTCGTTGAAGCGGGCTGGCCGCAGATAGTCAACCGCCACCTTGCAGACTGCAAACAGAATGCCCTCTTTTTCCAGAAGTTCGTCCTGTTCAAAACCCAACCCACGCAACCACTCGGTGCGAGCCCGCTCCATAAATTTTAGATAGTTGGCGTAGTAGACCACGCCGCCGGAGTCGGTATCCTCATAGTAGACCCGTACCGGCCAGATAAATTCCATCATAAATTGCTACAAATCAACCTAATCATCTAACCAAACCTATTGTGGTAACTATTCAGCTGGGCTTGGGGTCGGAGCACCCTCAGGCATCCTACCGAACAGTATGCTTCTGTGGGATGAACTCTGCCCAGACAGACCTTACCCCTCAAGCAGATCCCCCGGCGCACTGCCGCTGCCATCCTCCTTCGGTAACATACCAAAGTGAATATAGGCCGCTTTGGTGGCGATCCGTCCACGGGGGGTGCGCATCATAAACCCTTGTTGGATAAGATAGGGCTCAATGACATCCTCAATGGTACCGCGCTCTTCGCCAATAGCTGCCGCCAGGCTATCGACACCCACCGGGCCACCATCGAATTTTTTGATCATCGCCGAGAGTAATTTGCGGTCCATGATATCAAAGCCGTTGCCATCCACCTTGAGCATGCCGAGGGCGCAGTCGGCCACCTCCAAGGTGATCTCTCCCTCGGCCTTCACCTGGGCGTAGTCCCGCACTCGTCGCAGCAGGCGATTGGCGATACGGGGGGTGCCGCGGGAGCGACAGGCAATCTCCTGGGAACCCGCATGGTCGGTAGTGATATTGAGAATCTCAGACGAGCGGCCGACGATATGGGTAAGATCTTTGGTGGAGTAGAATTCAAGGCGCTGAACAATTCCAAAGCGATCACGCAGGGGGGAGGTCAACAGACCGGCACGGGTGGTAGCGCCGATCAGGGTAAAAGGGGGCAGGTCAAGCTTGATTGAACGGGCCGCCGGGCCTTCACCGATCATAATATCGAGCTGATAATCCTCCAGGGCGGGGTAAAGCACCTCCTCCATCACCGGGCTGAGACGGTGAATCTCATCCACAAACAGCACATCGTGGGGCTCAAGGTTGGTCAGCAGCGCGGCAAGATCGCCGGGCTTCTCCAGCACCGGGCCGGAGGTCTGGCGCAGGTTGACCCCCATCTCGTTGGCGATAATATGAGCCAGGGTCGTCTTGCCCAATCCCGGTGGGCCGAAGATCAGCACATGATCGAGGGCCTCCTCGCGGGCACGGGCGGCATGGATAAATATCTCCATCTGCTCACACACCACCGGCTGACCAACATAGTCGCTAAGCTGCTTAGGGCGGATCGCCCGATCCATCACCACATCTTCAGAAGCGGCCTGGGGGCTGATGATTCTATCGACCTCACTCATACTCTATTTTGCCGCCACTGCTTTTAGTGCCTGACGGATAATATCCTCACTGGCAAGCCCGTCACTCGCTACCGAACGCACCATCTTGGTGGCATCGATAGGCTTATATCCCAGGGAAATCAATGCCCCTACGGCATCCGACACCGGGTTAGCAACGATCAGTGCCGATGTAGATGCTGAGGTTCTAACGCCGCCGCCCCCCAGCTGCAGCTTCGCCAGGCGGTCACGCATCTCCACAATCAACCGCTCGGCAGTCTTTTTGCCAATCCCCGGTAGCCGCGTCAGTGCGGCTATATCATCATTCTGAATACAGATTGAGAACTCCTCTGCATTCATCCCTGAGAGGATCGCCAGCGCCACCTTGGCACCGATACCGCTGACCTTCAGCAGTGCGCGAAACAGCACCGGTTCCGACTCATTGGTGAAACCGTAGAGCACATGGGCATCGTCGCGAATCGCCAGATGAGTAAAGAGCGTCACCTTCTCGCCCTGCGCCGGAAGATCGTAGAAGGTCGACATCGGCGCCTCCAACTCGTAACCGACGCCGTTGACATCCACCATTAGAAACGGGGGCTGTTTATAGGCGATAGCACCTGATAGCCGCCCGATCATCGCCCCCACCCCTTAGCTTGTTTTAGTAGCCGCATAGTGCTGTTGGTATGCGCGTGACTGAGGGCCACCGCCAGTGCATCTGACTGATCTTCAGCCAACTTTTCATCCAAGCGGAGTAGCTGTTTTACCATGTGCTGCACCTGATCTTTTGCGGCGGCACCCGAGCCCACCACGGCCTGTTTAATCATCCTCGGCGTATATTCGAACACCTCGATCCCGGCCACTACACAGGCACAGATCGCCGCGCCCCGTGCCTGTCCCAGCTTGAGTGCTGATGAGGGGTTTTTGGAGACAAACACCTGCTCTATCGCCATCTCATCCGGCTGATATTCGGCAACAACCTCCGCCAAACGGCGGTAGATCTCCCCCAGGCGCAGGGGAAAATTATCACCCTGAAGACGAATACAGCCACTGGTGATATGCATGCTGCGATCACCATTACTCTCAATAATCCCAAAACCGGTTACCCGTGAGCCGGGGTCGATACCGAGAATCCGCCTCATTCGCAGATCATCCTTCGAGGGCTTCCAAAATCTCATCGGAGATATCAGCATTGGTGTAGACATCCTGAACATCATCGAGATCTTCCAGTACATCCACCATCCGCAGCAGTTTCTCCGCCGTATCCTGATCCAGCTCTGCCAGGGTTGCGGCGCTGAAGGTCACTTCAGCATTGTCCGGTTCAAGACCGGCGACAATAATGGCCTCCTTAACATTGCTAAACTCATCTGGACTGGTGATCACATCAACCGAACCGTCGTCGTTGCTGACCACATCTTCGGCACCCGCTTCAAGGGCGGCGTCCATCACGGTATCTTCATCAATACCCGGCGCAAAGCTGAGGATCCCCTGCTTACTGAACATATAGGCGACCGAGCCGTCAGTACCCAGATTACCCCCCGCCTTGGTAAAGGCGTAACGCACTTCAGAGGCGGTACGGTTGCGGTTGTCGGTCATGCAATCGACGATAACCGCCGTACCGCCTGGACCATAGCCTTCATAACGCAGCTCATCATAGCTATCCATATCGTCACCACCGGCACCGCGCTTGATCGCTCGGTCGGTGGTATCTTTCGGCACATTGGCGCCGTTGGCCTTATCCACTGCCAGGCGTAGACGCGGATTGGCATCGATATCACCACCACCGGCTTTCGCCGCCACCGTCACTTCCCGCAACAGCTTAGTCCAGATCTTTCCGCGCTTTTTGTCGTTGGCCGCCTTCTTGTGCTTGATATTGGCCCATTTACTGTGTCCAGCCATGATCACCCTCTCAGTTTTCTGTTGGCCGTGAGTTTACCACTCCAGGTCACTCCTGGGTAAGGGAACCTCCGAATCTCGCTCAGCACTTTTCGAGAAATGTCCCTCACGAAGAAAAACGGCAACCTCCTCAGCCACGGCTGAAGAAAAAAGCATGCCGCTATGTCCCGCCTTTAACAGGACCCTATCGACAGCGCCGGGTAGCTCAGTCTCCGCCACAGCAACAGTGCCATCACCGCTATCACCCAAGCCGCCAATCAGACGACCTATTCCGACGTTGTAGGTACCGACGACAGTTCCCAACTCCCGCTCACCCCGCCAGGGGGGCGATCCACCCAACAGCCCCCGCTCCACGCTCCGCCCCAACAGTGGTGACATCAGAGCGCGTGTTGACATCTTTATCGCCACCCCGCTGCCGAGCACAGGTGTACCCAGCAACACCACCCGCCCCGGTGGCAAGTCATGAAAAAGATCAAACAGATGGAGCAGCACCAGTCCCCCGAGGCTGTGCGCCACCAGATGAACCCTTTGAGCAGCTATACTGCGGATAAACCGGGCCAACTTCCGTGCATTCAGCGCCGGTGGTTGAACCACCGAGTGGTAATTAAAATAGTGGACTGAAAAACCCTCAGCAGAGAGAATCCCTCCCAGATGACGCAACATCAGCCCGGTCATCCAGATACCGTGTATCAACACTACATGCTCACTTTGACTGACTTTTTTCAATATGTGCTCCTTTTCGCTATTATCTAAAGATACGCGAGCACAAGCCGAAGCTAAAGAGACCACAGTGCAACAAAATCGACCTGAGAGGAAACCGCTGTAATGTCTGCCAGCCTAAGTGAATGGGTAGAGCGCCTGGAAAAAACCTCTCTGCCGGCGATCCCCTTTACACTCCAGCAAATACCGCTTCTGCTTGACCGACAAAGCACCACCAATGCAGATTTTGAACGGGTAATAGGGCGTGACCCTGGCTTTGCCCTGGCCCTGTTTCGCGCCCTCGGTGTCAAATCAAAGCAGCTGGAAGAGCCGATTAGCAGCCTCGCCCACGCCGTCTCTATGTTGGGCGTGGAAGCCGTTACACGTACCAGAAAAATGTTGAAGGTGCTGGAGCCACCCTCCAAAAAGCACGACACTGAAGCGCTCTATGAGTGCTACTCAAGAGCAGCCCACGCGGCGGTTTACGCCCTCAAGCTGGGTCATGGCCACCGTGATGAAAAGCCGGAACAGATCGCTATTGCGGCACTGCTCAACGGTTGTGGAGAGATGGCACTTTGGGCCCATGCCAAAGATGAGATGCTAAAGATTCGACAGCAGATGGAGCGAGGTGTCTGCCGCAATGATGCCGCCATGCAGGTACTGGGCTTCACCCTCGACCAGCTCAGTCACGCCCTGGCTAAACAGTGGAAACTGCCACCTCTGGCCAGCAAAGCCCTCACACTGGCAGGGGCTTTTGAAGAGCGCTCTCTGGGAGTCATGCTGGCCTCAACCATGGCAGAAGAGAGCACCAAGGGTTGGTACTCTGAGGCTATCGATGAGTTGATTGAACTGGCTGCCGATTACCAGCAGATCACGCCGGACCGAGCCACCGGCCTTTGCCACAGCTGGGCAACAGAAGCGGCCAGAAGCCTCAATGATCTGACTATGCCACTTTCGGCATACAGCCTGATGAACCCCATAGTGGTGGCCGCAGAAAAACCGGTAGCGGTAGCAAAGCGTGCGGCGACACCCAAGCCAGCGACAAAAAAGGCCACCGCGAAAGCTGCACCGGCAAAGAAGAGCGCTGCAAAAAAAGCCGCACCAAAGCAGAAACCCAGCCCCCAGACCACAGCTACCGCGAAAAAACGTAAACCCACCCCGGCAGCCGTAGCAAAAAAGAGCACGGCCGTTTCAGTGGAAGCAGTGTCTATCGATGATCAACTGCTGCAGGAGCAGGTGATCCACACCTTCAAGGAGATGAAGAAGAGGCTGGGGGTAAAACAGGCCATGTTTGCCAGACTTACTCCCACAGGCGATGAGCTAAAGGTGAAGTTTGTTATCGGGGCTGAAAAAAATGCCCCTCTGCGAACATTCAGTGTCAAACTGGAGGGTAAACAGCTCTTCTCCCTGCTGATGAAAAAATCACAATGTTTCTGGTTGAAACCGAGCAACCGGGATAGATATCTGCCCCTGATCCCTGAAACAGTGCAACCCGCCCTGGCAATGGAGGGATTTTTTGCCATCTCAGTCTTTGTCAGGCGTCACCCATTGGGACTGCTCTACGCAGATTTCACATCCACAGAAGCCCTGACGGCTGACGGCTACGAGATTTTCCGCCAGCTAGGCCAAGAGCTGGGTGCCACCCTCCACCCTCGGTAGCGCTCCCCCGAAGTAGGAGCGCTTTCTCGAAGCGCGATGGAGCACGGCAGAGTCTGTGCGATATTCATCGCGGTCCAAGAGACCACTCCTAGGAGCCTGCCCGAGAATAGGACAGGCTCCAGATAGAACAGCAGCTATTTCCCCTATACCAGCCAACTGCGGTATAGTCTCTCTCCCATCCCCATAGCAGTAGAACAGCCGTGTCCCAACAGCAACTCAGTTATGTCATTCGTGACAGCCTCTACCTCAATATCACCGACCGCTGTACTCTGGCCTGCACTTTTTGCCCCAAGACTCAGGGGGTGAAGGTGGTTCACGATTTTGACCTGACCCTGGATCACCGGCCGACCACCGAAGAGATCATCGCTGCCATTGACGATCCCGCCCGCTACAAGCAGGTGGTGTTTTGTGGCTATGGTGAACCGACCCTGCGCTTCAAGGTGCTGATGGAGGTGGCTAAGTACATCAAGGCCCACGGTGGCAGGGTAAGGGTCAATACCGACGGCTTGGCCAACCTGGCCAACAAACGCAATGTACTGCCGGAGATGGCTGAATGGGTCGATGCCCTCTCCATCTCCCTCAACGCACAGAGTGCCGAGATCTACGACCGCCTCTGCGTACCGGCACTAAAAGGCTCATTTGAAAAGGTGCTGGAGTTCATCGAAGAGGCGCCAAAATATATCTACGATGTAACCGCCACCGCCATCAATGGACTTGAGGGAGTGGATATCGACGCCTGCCGTGAACTCGCGGAAACCAGGGGTGCAAAATTCCGTCAACGTGAAATGAATATTGTGGGGTAAGCCAATGCTGAAAGATAGCCCGTTTGATATCAACAACAACGACAGCTTTGCCCGCTGGCGCGACAGTAAGCTGAAGAACCACCCTGTCTCACTGGGGGAGCTGGTTGTCGAGATCGCCGACCTCCACCAGCTCACCAGCAGCGAACACCAAGCCGTTTTATCGCGAGTTAACCGCTGCGGCATGGCCATCTATGCCAGTAGCAACAGCGAAATTTCCGATAAAACACTAATACGGGACCTTGGCCGTCAGTTCGGGCTAGAACGCCTCGACGACAACATGGGGGCCGATGATGATGCCATCAGTTCACTGACGGTGCAGAAGGATGCACTTCATCGTGGCTATATCCCCTATACCGACCGCCCTATCGCCTGGCATACCGACGGTTATTACAACCTGCTGGAACAGCAGATCTACGGACTACTGCTCCACTGCGTACAACCGGCTGCTGAGGGTGGCGCTAACCAGCTATTGGATCACGAGATACTCTATCTCCAGCTGCGGGAGCAAAACCCTGCATTTATCGAAGCGCTACAGCACCCTGAGGCGATGACCATCCCCGCCAATGAGGTCGATGGAGAGGTACTGCGCCCGGCACGCAGCGGCCCGGTGTTTATGCTCCGTCCTGATGGCCGGCTGCACATGCGTTATACCGATAGAAGCCACAGTATCGAGTGGCGTGACGACCCCCTCACTCAAGAGGCGGTAACCACCCTAAAGCGGTTGTTAAAAACCGATTCACCCTACCATTTTGAGGGTACCTTGCAGAGTGGACAGGGACTAATCAGCAGCAATGTGCTGCACACCCGTGAGCGGTTTGAGAGCGGCGAGCCTCAACGCCTGCTCTACCGGGCACGCTACTTTGATGCCGTTAGCGGCATCTCATCATAGGATGAAAACTTTATGAAACTACTGGTACGCAATCTTGCCCGCAGCACCACCGAGGACGAAATCCGCGCCCTATTTGAGGCCCAGGGGGCAGTACAGTCATGTACCCTGATAACAGATAAAACAAGCGGTAGCTCAAAGGGTTTTGGCTTTGTCGAGATGCCCAAGCCAGGGGAGGCTAAAGCCGCAATACAGACACTCAACGGCATGGATGTGGCAGGCAATAAAATCCGCGTTAAAAAAGCCGAACCGAAGAAAGAGACAGATGGCCCCTACGGCAAACAGTAAAATGGGCAAACCAACCCACCAGGAGCCTCTGCACGGTATAACGCTAAAGGAGATAGTAACCCGTCTGGTGGAAAAGTATGGTTGGGAAGCGTTGGGCATCCGCATCAAGATCAAATGTTTCACCAGTGACCCGAGCATTAACTCCAGCCTCAAATTTCTGCGCAAAACCCCCTGGGCGCGACAGAAAGTTGAGGCGCTATATCTAACAACCCAGTGGACGACCGATAACGTCTGGTCATTACGAAAAAGGTAGTTTGAAAGTAACTATTCAGCTATACCTATTTTGGGGCTTTTTTCACCTGGGATCGGAGTCGATTGCCCACATGGATGTGGGTAAGGAGCGTGAGCTGGGAGCGGAAGCATTGCGCCAGAATTGGTGAAAAATGCACCTTTTTACGACGCAATCGACTCCGACCCCTGGTAAAAATAGCCTGGTAACAGGAGCCTCTGAATAGTTACCCTACAATAACTATTTTCACAGAACCCCTGATGCCCTATACCAACCTGGCACGACGCCACTTACGCACAGAGTTGATCAGAAATATCTCATCTGCATCCTTTAGATCATCAATGGAGATAATCGATGCCTCTATCTCCCCCTCTTGCAGTAGAAACCCACGAAAAGTACCAGCTAACAGACCACATTCAATGGGTGGCGTAACCAGCCGCCCTTCCCTGCGGATCACCAGATTGGCTATAGAGCCCTCAGTAACCTCCCCCTTCTCATTCCACAAAATTACATCATCACAGTCGGGGAAATCTGCCCGTGCTTTTTCGTAAACGGCACGATTAGTTGTCTTATGGAAAAGGAATACCTCCCGTGAATCAACGGGCTCCTTCGCAAGCGTGACGAGTGCGCTCGTCTCCTCACTGCTTTGTAGGGGATAGTGCTCCACCTCGAACGCCCCATCCCTGGAAACCAGCAACCTGATCTTATGCTCCTTTTTCTCCAACGGTTGACATACCCGCTGTATCGCCAGGTTAACCGCATCGACCTCCAGGGGGATATCAAAATAGCGGGATGTCTCTTCAAGTCTGTGTAAATGTTCGTTCAGCAGAAAGATACCGCTCTCCGGCTGCCATAGCATCGTCTCCAGTAGTCTGTAGTCTGGCCTCGGCTGAGTCAGAACCCGTGCCTTGGTCAGGGTCTCTTCAAATTCAGCCTCCGCATCCGACTCCCAGACGATACCACCCCCGACACCAAACTCCAGCAGATGGGCAGCAGGATCAATCAAGGCTGTGCGGATAGCCACATTGAAACAGGCATCTCCCTGGGGGGATAAAAAACCGATACAGCCGGTATAGATCTTGCGCGGTGAAGCTTCCATCTCATGGATAATCTCCATCGTCTTCGCCTTAGGTGCTCCGGTGATCGATGCACAGGGGAAGAGATTTTTCATAACTTCTGAAAATGTACCCTCGGAGGATGAGGGTTTGGCATCTACAACCCCGCGTACAGTGGATGTCATCTGCCACACGGTAGGATATTTTTCGACATCGAAGCAGCTGACTGTTTCAACACTACCAAGCTCGGCAATCCGGCTGATGTCATTGCGGATCATATCGACGATCATGATATTTTCGGCCCGCTCCTTCTCCGACTGCCGCAGTCTCTCCGCCTGCTCCCGATCTTCGATCAATGTGCGTCCACGCCTTGCCGTACCCTTCATTGGCCGCGAAACAATCCGGCCAGACTCCAGGTTAAAGAAGAGTTCAGGTGAGGCTGAGCAGATAGCGTAATCACCCGTATCCACAAAAGCGGAATAGTCTGTTTTCTGCGCTTGCACCAGCTGGCAAAAGAGTGCCCAGGGGTCACCTGAGAAATCAGCGCTGAGGCGGTAGGTGTAATTGACCTGGTAGGTATCCCCCTCCTCAATGCGCTTCTTGATATCTCCAATGGCGGAGACAAACGTCTCTTTGGAAACGGATGGAGTCAGCTCACCCACCCTATAGCCCCCTCCTGTAGCGCCATCAATATCCTGCAACACTTCCGGGGGCGGAAATAGACCTAAACAGAGCAGGGGGAAACCTTCGGAAGGATATGTACTGAGTGCACGATCAAAAGCGGGAGCCGCTTCATAGGAGATAAATCCGACGACAAAACAGCCCGATGCCTCCGCCTCCCGCAGCATTGGCATGACATCATCAAGCCGTTCAGCACGAAGTACTTTTTCAGGATGATCGAACCGGAGCCACTTACCCCCGTGCTTTAGAACAACTTTCATTGCTGCTTTATATCAGAAAACGGAGCCAATTTATCAACTCAAATTCCGGAGTTCACTCGCTCCATCACCCCACCCAATACCCTTACTTTATGAAGGAGAGATAGGTATATAGGACACCCACTGTGATTGCGATACCAGCAAACCCCATTGCGACCGTACCTTTATTACCATTTCGCAACCCGTTGACAATCCAATAACTTTCCAAACCGATAATGGCAGCAGCACCACCAAAGGCGATAAAAAGATTAGCATTCTCAAGTTTCGCGTATAGGACAAAAACCATGTAAAAAGCGAAGGCGACACCAACGGGTATTATCGAAAAAAACCAGTTCCCCACCTCTGAATCGTCGACTGTGACTTGAGCCCTATCTTTAACTTCCATTACATATCCCCTCTGTAAGAATCGGAAAACGTATAGATTACCAAAATGCCTCACCATAACTAAGGATTATTTCAATACCGGGCATTTATTTCTCATCTGTTTATTTCCCGCCGCCGCCCCCCTCCCTGCTGGTGAAACATCCATGACCGTATTGATCACTTTGACAAAGAAATCGAAGATCACTCCAATGTGCTAGAACCAAGAATTGAGCGCGTCCACCTTTTTACTGAACATGGTGTCTGGAAAAATACCTTTAATGATTTACTCTATGCGAAGAGACTGCCACTGAATGACGGGGCAGCGCCAATCAGCTGCCGATGAATTAGAGTGTACAGCTTAAATTTATGCACCATATTGTCTTGACTTAGGGGGTCCTCTTTAACTTTATTTTTTAAAAAACCTGCTTCATGCCGAAGGCAGTGACTCCACCGGCTCATCCAGCTCTACCTTCTCTATCTGTCCAAAGCGGTGGCTAATTTTACGTGCGGATATGTTCACTTCATCTACATCCTGATGTGCCAAGCGGATGTGACCAGCAAGTTTGTCCATACGGCTCTGAAAGCGACTGAAGTCTTTTGAGAGGCTGTTCAGGTGCTGCTGGATGATATGGACCTGCTCACGGGTGGCGGCATCTTTTAATACCGCTCGGGCGGTGGTGAGTATCGCCATCATTGTGGTGGGGGAGACCAGCCAGACCCGGCGACGGTGGGCCTCTTCCACCAGTTCAGGGAAGCTGGCGTGGATTTCGGCGAATACGGCCTCTGCCGGGATAAACATTACCGCGCCGTCTGCGGTCTCACCGGGGAGGATATATTTGCTTGCTATATCGTCAATATGTTTGCGGATATCGGTACGGAAGCTACCGCCAGCGCGTTTACGCTCCCCTTCGCTGAGGTCGTTGTTGCTCATACGGCGATAGCTTTCGAGGGGAAACTTGGCATCGATGCAGATATGACCGGTGGGGTCGGGCAGAAACAGCATGCAGTCTGCCCGTGCGCCGCTGCTGAGGGTGTGCTGTAGCGAGTAGCTGGCTTCCGGCAGCAGATTGCTTACCAGTCCGTTGAGCTGCACTTCACCAAACGCACCTCTGGAGCGTTTGTCGGCCAGCACTTCTTGGAGACTAACGACATTGGATGAGAGTTCGGTGATGCGTTTCTGCGCCTCATCGATGCGGGAGAGGTGCTCCAGCACCCGGGTGAAGGTCTCTGTGGTCTTTTCAAAACCTTCGCTTAGCCGCTTCTCCACTTGGCCACTGATCTCCTGCAGGCGCTGATCTGTTGAGGCGGTGAGGCTATCTACCCGTTTTCCCAGGCTCTCGGTGTTGCGTGACAGCCCTTCGGCCAGTTGCCGGGCTACGCCATCTATCCCAGTTGAAAGCTCCTGCTGTTGCGCCAGGCGGTTCTCCACCATCGCTTTGTCCAGTCTCTGGTGAAAACTGTCGAGCCGTTCAGCGAGCGACAGTTTGAGTACCCCGATCTCATCTGCCGTTCCTTTCTGCATTTCACCAAAACGGCGCTCCAGCGCCTGATAGAGTTTGGATATCTGTAGTAGTTGTCGCCGTTGAAAGACGTGTCCCTCTTCCCGTCGCTTCTCTCCCTCTCGACCTATTGCATTAAGCAGTTGCCGCTCTTGGTTGCGTACCAACTCCTCTAGCCGCTGCGCACCCTCCCTCTGCCTCTCCACCGAGAGATTCAGGCAGCGCGCCAGGGTATTCTGTCGTAGCCAGAGTGCCAAAAGGAGCAGTAGCGTGAGCAGCACCCCAGCGAGCAGGATAAGGTCGATGTATGGGTTCAGCAGTTGCATTAGCGCACCTCTGTGCGGTGTTTTTACGGTTCAACGGCGACCTTCACAGATCACACGCCAAATAGAGAGTTAGTTACCTTTACCATACACGCCGGGGGGCTCAATAGATGAGTCCGCCACATTTAAATCGGTTGCAGCCCCTTCAAGTTGTAAGACAATTACACACGGCTTTCACAAAGGTGACCTACTGTATTCCACTACACAACCTCTGATTTCCTCTATTTAACAAACTTGCCAAAGTGCTTAAAATTCTTTTTCAAGAAGACTCTGAGCAAATCATGAAGTATGCCTCGCTCACACTTAATTCAGTGACTCCTTAAAAGGTGGACCAAGTCCCAGCCTGAGTGAGATTTCAGGGAGCAGTAAATCACAGGATTTTTTGTTGGATTATTTTGAGTAAATGCCATGAAAAGTACCCTGCTTAAACTGCTACCTCTATTAATGCTTTCATACTCCGTCAATACACCGGCTCTGACCTTCTCCTGGGTGGGCTGCGGTATCACAAAAAAAGCGTTTATGTCTGAGCTGGCTAATAGCTACAAGACAAAAACCGGCATTGAGATCACTCTGGAGGGGGGCGGTGCCACCAAGGGAATTAAATCAGTCACCGAGAGTGCATCCGATATTGGTGGCTCATGCCGTTTCCGAATCAAGGGGGAAACATCGGAAGCGACCGTTCGCTTCAACCCCGTTGCCTGGGATGCGCTGGTGGTAGCTGTTCATAAGAGTAATCCTGTTGAAGATATCTCTCTTGAACAGTTACGCAAAGTCTATCTCGGGGAAATTACCAACTGGAAACAGCTGGGTGGCCGGGATAAACCGCTGGAACTGTTAACGCGCAATGGAAAAATCTCCGGTGTAGGTTTGACCATACGCCAACTGGTTTTTGGTGAGGCCAATATGGATTTTCCCGATGGCAACCGTTTTAAGTCATCAGGCCCGCTGGAGAAGGCGATTGAGACAAATGTAAATGCCATTGGTATGAGTGGCATTAGCAGTGCACGCAAGCGGGACTTTAAGATTTTGAGACTCAATGGTAAGTCACCCAGCTTTGAGAATATAAAAAGTGGTGAATACCTGCTCTATCGCCCGCTCTATATCATTACCAACCGTAAGAACGAGAATATCAAAGAACTCGATAAGTTCATCGGCTTTGCTCACAGCAAAGAGGGGCGTGACATTATCAGGAGAAACGGTGTGGTACCCTATCTTGAGGCTCTGGCACTCTCTTTCAGGCAAAGAGAGCAGTGGAATAATTCTAGAAAAATTAAAGAGAGCAAACAAGACTAAGAGCCTGTCCGAGAATAGGCTCCTAGCGGCGTATTCCGTTAACGCTTCCAGGGAGTATCTGAATCTATTTTGCTATATATGAACAAAGGTTCATTCTATAGCTTGGGCTGAAAGGTGGGATGGTGCTGCGTAACTGCTCAATACCCCAGTGCCGATGGATAACGTTCAGATGGGTGCAGTGACACCTTTTCAGGACCTACAGCAGCAGGGATGCTGCGGTGAGCGTACAGGGATCTATTCACCGCATCTCCTGAAAAGGTGTTACTGCACCCCCCTATGGCACGGATTTTTTGAGAAGTTACGGTACTGCCCAGCAAGATTTTGACCTTGTTGGGCTTCATGAACTCAGCCCAACCTACACTCAGAGCCTCCTTTCAGCCATTGTGGTTTGCAACCGCCCCCATCCTCTGTAGACTTGCCCTCTGCAAACTATACCCCGCGATAGAGCCACCATGCGCATCTACCTGAAAACTCTCGGCTGCCGCCTTAACGAGGCCGAGATCGAAACCTGGTCACGGGATTTCCACTCCCGAGGGCACCAAATCACTCCCCTACTGGCAGATGCCGATCTGGTGGTGGTCAACACCTGCGCCGTCACCGGTGAGGCGGTGCGTAAGTCACGCAAGCTGATGCATAAGGCCCACCGAGTAAACCCCCAAGCCAAACTGGTGGTAAGCGGTTGCTACACCTCTCTGGAGGCAGCAGGTGATGCAGCTACCCAGGGGGTTGATCTGATTGTCGATAACCGCGACAAGGATCGGCTGGTAGAGATTACCGAGCGCGAACTCAACCTCCACGCCATGCCTGCTCTGGCTACGGTGCCGGGGGAGAACAGCTTGCTCTCCCGTGGTCGCCAGCGGGCCTTTATTAAGGTGCAGGATGGTTGTCGCTACCAGTGTACTTTCTGCATTGTTACCGTTGCCCGTGGTGAGGAGCGCTCACGCCCTGTCGATGAGGTGGTAACAGAGATCAATCAGCTTCACAACGAGGGCATCCAGGAGGTTGTGCTCACCGGTGTGCATATCGGTGGTTACGGCAACGACTGTGGTAGCAGTCTCTATCAGTTGATCAAGACGATACTCGATAACACCACAGTCCCACGCCTGCGCCTCGGCGCGGTAGAGCCCTGGGATCTCCCAGAGGCATTTTGGGTGCTGTTTAATAATCCCCGTTTCTCGCCCCACCTCCACCTACCACTGCAGAGCGGTGCCGATAGGGTACTGCGGCGTATGGCACGCCGCTGCAGGAGTGATGCGTTTGAAGCGCTGGTTCAGCAGGCCCGCCATCGCGTACCCGACTTCAACATCACCACTGATATCATTGTCGGCTTTCCCGGTGAGACTGATGAGGAGTGGCAACAGACTATGGCGTTTGTAGAGAAGATAGGTTTTGGTCACCTGCACATCTTCGCCTACTCACCGCGCCCCGGCACCCTCGCCGCCACTATGCCCAATGAGATATCCAGGGGTCTGATCCGCAAGCGTAGCGAGGCAATGCATCAACTGGGTGAACTCATGAAGCGCCAGACCCTGGAGCACTACATCGGCCGGGAGTTTCCGGTACTGATTGAGGGAGGGGAGGAGGGTAGCCACCATGAGTTATGCGGCTACACCCCCAACTTTCTCCGCGTGAGGATTAAGACAGGGGGGAAATCCGGCCTCAGCAACAGCATCAGAGCGATTCGACTGGAAAGCGTCAATGATACGGGGGATGAACTGGTTGGTAGTTTGGTAACCGCAAGCTAACCACCGGTTGTAAGTTTCACACTACCGTCCGATCAACACCCTCGCCCTATCATGGATATTGAAACGGTACTCTTTGTAGGTCGGGACCCAAGATCGGCCACCGTGGTTATTTCCCTGAATGCTGGCCCGTGCCGGGATGACGTAGGGTAAAAACAGACCCGCAACAGAGGCTGCTAAATAGTTACGAAACAGGCTCCATAAACCGCTTCACTGGTAACCTTCCGCCTCCAGCTCTGCCAACAGGAAAGTAAGCTCATCGGCAAACAGCCCCCCCTCATCCTGGCGACTGCCAAGCCGACCTTTCTCCATACGGTAGCGTAGCGCCACAATCAAGGTCTCCTCCGGTTCCCACTGCCCCTCTATGCCATCGCTTGAGTTGTGGCTGGCATTAACCTCATAGAGCCTGCTGCCCTGCCTGAAGAGTATAAATGCTTCTCCGCAGTAGGCATCCCGGGCGTAGGAGGCAAGCAGGATCTCTATATCGTCCAGCGCCCCTCTCTCAAGTTCAAACTGCTCGGTCAAGGCGTTGCTATCAGCGCCCTGCCAGTCGTTTAGGAATAGCTCTTTCTCATGCATGGTTGGGTGTTGTCAGTGGTTTCATCGCCTCTGGAAAGTGCAGTCAAGTAGTAATCAGCTCCCTGACGTAACTATTATTCATCACTGCTGTCCCGTTAACTCCCTCTCCCCTGTGGGGAGAGGGTTGGGGTGAGGGGGATCTATAGATAAGTCGTTGATTTAATTCACCCTCACCCTGGCCCTCTCCCTCATAGGGAGAGGGAGTGTTCTATTGCAGTATGTCATGTTGCTGTTGATATATGCGCCCTAAAAAACACCTCCACCAAAGGTGTTACTGCAACATACTACAGAGTTAACGGGACAGCAGTGATTATTCATAGCACATATTCAATCCATTGCTACCTGACCATCTACTTCTCCCACTGACAACTTAGGTTCAAATATCAAACTCGGCCCAGATAGGGCAGTGGTCCGATGGTCTTTCCATGCCTCTGATATCGTAGGCGATACCCGCTCCGCTACATTTATCAGCAAGGCCTTGGGTGGCGAGAATAAGATCAATACGCAGCCCCCGCTTCGGCTCCCGATCAAATCCACGGCTGCGATAATCAAACCAGCTGAAACTGTCATCCACCTCGGGATGAAGCGCCCGGTAGCTATCGACCAGCCCCCATGAAGTGAGACTATCGAGCCACTCCCGTTCCTCCGGCAGAAAACTGCATTTACCGGTACGCAACCAGCGCTTGGCGTTGTTTGCACCGATACCGATATCCTGATCCAGCCGCGCGATATTGACATCACCGATCACCAGGAGGTTGTCAGTTGGAGTAAAGTAATCTTGCAGGTAGTTGATCAAGTCAGCGTAGAATTTTCGCTTGGCGGGAAACTTGGTTTCGTGATCCCGGCTCTCACCTTGGGGGAAATAACCATTAATCACCGTCAGGCGTTCACCCGATGTAAGTTCAAAGACGCCTGTGATCAGTCGCCGCTGCGCATCCTCAGCATCTGTCGGGTAGCCCTTCTGCACGGAGAGTGGCTCTTGCTTGGACAACATAGCGACGCCGTAGTGGCTCTTCTGCCCATGGTAGTGCGCCTTGTACCCCAGCGTCTCAACCATCTCCAGCGGGAACTCATGGTCCTGAACCTTGCTCTCCTGAATGCCGATAACATCCGGATTGTACTTCTCTTTGAGCGCCTCTAACTGGTGCTGACGAGTGCGTATGCCATTGGTATTAAATGAGACGATTTTCATAAAGAGACGCTGCCTGCTGCTGTATACAATAGTGCAAAGCATACCCATCTCACATCCAGGCTGCTACATTTACTCTATAATGTTGTTGATAGATACCCACTCTCACCTTGACCACCCCCGGTTCGATGATGACCGGGCGCAGGTGCTGTCGCGGGCAGTTTCTGCTGGTGTAGCGGTGCAGGTGATCCCGGGGATCAAGCGGGTATGGTGGCCATCCATCCACTCACTCTGCCATAGCCATCCCGACCTCTATCCCGCCTACGGTCTTCACCCCCTGTTTCTCTCCGATCACCGGGAGGGGGACATCGAGCAGCTAAAACAGTGGCTGCAGAACAAGAGAGCGGTGGCGGTGGGTGAGTGTGGGCTCGATTTCTTTATTGAGAATCCTGAGCGGGAACGGCAGCGGCAACTGTTCGAAGCACAGTTGGCGTTGGCAGCAGACTACCGTTTGCCCGTTATCATTCACGCACGAAAATCGGTTGAAGAGGTGACCGGCATACTCCGCAACCATCCACAAGTCCGCGGTGTACTGCACAGCTACTCCGGCAGCAAGCAGCAGGCACAGCGTCTGATCGACATGGGATTTATGCTCGGCTTCGGCGGTCCAGTCACCTACTCACGGGCAACTCGCCTGCACCGACTCGTCTCAGATCTACCGTTGCAAGCGCTACTGCTGGAGAGCGATGCACCCGACCAGCCAGATGCTGGCCATCAAGGTGGCCGTAATGAACCCGCCTTTCTCGGTGCGGTGCTGCAAACTATTGCCCGATTACGGGGAATCAGCTATGAGCAGTTAGCTGAGACCACCAGTGATAACGCCCGTCAACTGTTCAGCATTCCACCTCACTCTTCGGCGCCACGGTAGCAGTTGGATAGACACCTCTATTGTGCGCTATTGATACGCTTCACCAGCGCCATGCTGGCGGTAAAGAAATCATCCGACGGATGCGTTTCACAGAAGAGGGCGATACGTTTCATCGCATCATCAAACTCCAGCGCCTGCAACACATCCTCCCCGGTGGCAAGAGTGAGCCCGGTAACAAGCCCCGCCAGCCACTCCCGATAACGGAGATAGGGCGTCATGGCTTCCGCATCCTCCTGCTCCACCCCTTCTGCCGTCTGAGAGTAGGCAAGGCATGATTTGACGCCATAGCCGGAGACATGGGGAGGCTCGTCGGCGAATGAGTTCAGCGGTAAAAAAAGAAGCAGAAGAGCAGTAAAAAAATTCAGTTTCATCAATCTATCCCAGCCAGCGGCAAAATATCTCATAACTTAATTCTATGACGGATAAAAATATTCTATTGCAAATATTAGTATTTAGCCAATATATGTATTAGTATTTAATCATCCTCTAATGCAGTCTCAGTGAGGCACTACTATGATCTTTGACACACTTACCATTTCAGCCCTGATATTAACCGTTCTTATCTCCGCATTTTTGCTGAGTAGCCTCAGCCATCCCCGTTGCGAGAGTTGCAAAACAGAGCGTGACGAGATCAATAACTGATCTGGCGGCAGTCAAGCCAGCTGGGGGTTTTTAAGGCCATTGAGCACCACTATCAGGCGCTGTAACCCTGATGGGTAGCGTTTCCCCTAAAATCCCCCCTCTGCCCACCAGATCATAAGCGGCAAAGTGATGACTGATACCACCACCTGAACGGTGATCAGGTTGGCCATCAGAGAGGCGTCTCCCCCCATCTGCCTGGCAAGCACATAAGATGAACTGGCTGTAGGCACCGCAGCCGCCACTACCGCTACTGTACGCGGCACCCCATCAATACCGAAAATCCAGGCTCCGGTAAACATCAGCAAGGGCATGCCCAGCAGCCGGATAACGGTTCCAAAAGCGACAAGAAAGCGGTGATCGAGCACCTTTCTGAACTGCAGCCCAGCGCCCACCGCCAATAACCCCAATCCTAACGCACCGCCCCCAAGCAGATCCAGTGTGGTATAGAGCGTGGGTGAAAGGCCCATTCCCGCCAGATTAAGAAAAGCACCGATCAGACAGGCGATGATGAAAGGGTTGGTGATAATCTTTCGTCCGACCTCACCAAAGTTAGCGCTCTTGCCGCCGTAGAGTGCCAGCACAGAGATGTTTATCACGTTGAGCGGCGGAATGATAACCGCCATGGTGATCGCCATATAAGCGATACCCTGATCGCCCAGAAGAAAGCCCACAATGGAGAGCGCAATAAAGCCGTGCCAGCGGGTCGCTCCTTGGAAGAGGCTGGTAAAAGCCCCCGCATCCACGCTAAAACGCTGATTGAGCAGGGGAAAAGCAAGAATCAATAGCCCCGACATGGCAAAGATGGCAAACAGAACCATGCCGGAGAAGAGCAGAATATCGACCCCACCCACCTTAGCAGTCGCCAAAGTCTTTACCAGCAGTGAGGGAAAGAGAACGAAGTAGCATAGATTCTCCACCCCCTGCCACTGAGACTCGCTGAAGAGTGAGCCCCGTTTCAGTAGAATACCCAGAAGGATGATCAGGATAACTGGGATCAGTGCATTGAGAATGGAGAGCATAAGAGTAGACTACTGCGGGTAGCTGATCATCAGAGAAACAGTGCCCCCAGGATTTAAAGGTGGCTTTTACAGTTTGGATGTTAAATACTTACAATTATTCAGTTGGTATTCAGGGTCGGAGTTGATTTTGGTGAAATTGTGGGCAAATGCACTGCTTTTCGCCGCAATCGAACCCGACCTCTGGTAATAATGACTCGTAACAGGGGCCACTGAATAGTTACAAATACTTTACCATAATCAGGCTTGGCGATCTCCCAAATCGTAATGGCATAAGAAGAAGATTGAATCTACCTCTGTAGGATAAGAGATATTCAAAATCACATAACAACTCAACCGGTTGCTAGGAAAATAGCAACCGAATAAGGAAGGATCCGTGAAGATACTACTGATAAACCCGTTTAAATACTTCAGCATCAACCGCCATCTCCACCGCCGCTATCCCCTTCCAGCCGTTACCCTGCCCTACCTTGCCTCATTTATTCCTGAGAGGCATCAGGTGGAGATTATCGATGAGGCCTTTGGTGCCATCGATTTCGACACCCCAGCCGACATGGTGGGAATCACCACCCTCTCAGTCAACGCCCACCGTGCCTATGAAATTGCCGCCGAGTTCCGTAAACGCGGCTGCAAGGTGGTAATGGGCGGCCCCCACGTCAGCGCGGTGCCCGATGAAGCGAAAGCACACTGCGACACGGTGGCTATCGGCAACGCAGAGACCACCTTCCCCACCATCATCGCTGACATGGAGCGGGGAGCCTTAAAGGATTTCTACCACAACACACAACCCAGTGTGATACCAGGGAGTGTCAACGCCACCGCCAGCAGTTCATGGCAGACATCAATTCTCGCCTCCAGGGGGTGTGAACTGAGCTGCGACTTCTGCTCAATGCAGCATATCTTTGGGAGTTTCTACCTACAGCGGGAAGCTGTACCCACCCTGGAGGATATCCGTAAAGTTGAGACACCGATCATCTCTTTTGTTGATGATAACTTCTATGGCGCAACCAGCAGCAGTCAGGGTTTCTATGATGAAATACTCGAAACTATTGCCGTTACCGGTAAGCAGTGGATGGCACAGGTGCGGCTACCTATACTTCGTAACGAAAAGACCCTGAAGAAATTTCGTGACAGCAACTGCATCGGCCTATTTGTCGGCTTCGAAAGCATCAATCCCGCAAATCGTGCGGCCATGGGGAAACAGAAGGTTGATAAGGCGTTCTACCGGGAGGTCATTGCAAAGGTCCACGACCATGGTATCGGTGTTATCGGCTCCTTTATCTTCGGTTTTGACGAAGACACCCCCGAGACCATTGATGAAACCCTTGAGTTCTGTATAGAGACACGGATGGAGATGACCGCTTTTTCGATCCTGACACCCTACCCAGGAACGGCAATCTACCGTGATATGAAGGCTGATCAGCGGCTGTTATCAGAGGATTGGCGCCTCTATGACTCGGACAATGCGGTATACCAACCAAAGAACTTCACACCCCGGGAACTCGAGGAGAAAGTATTGGAGGCAGCAAAGGCTTTTTACTCCCTCCCATCGATAATCAAGCGGATGAAATTCGGCATGAACTACAGTCCCGTTAAAATGTTCCTTGCACCCAACCTGATTCGGAAATACTCTCTTACCAAAATGTAACAGCGTATCCGACAAACGGTAGATATGAAGAAGAACCATACTATAGTAAGCCACCTACTATTTGCCATACTGGCTCTTGCGTTATTCGACCTTAACGCAGGCACCACCGGTGATAACACGGCGGTTGGCAATGGGGAGATATCCCAGATCATTCTCGATGAGAATGACAGCTATATCGTCGGTATGCATATGGATGTACTGGAGGATAAAGCCGCCACACTCAGCATCAACGCCATCACCTCGGCAGAACACTCAGGAAACTTTCGCACTTTTCGCAAACTGTTTGCCAGCTGGGGGTTTACCGACTCGGCCTATTGGTACCGCACTACCATCGTAAACCCCGGCAAGGAGCCAAGGGAGCTGGTTCTCGAACAGACCACCTCCTGGATCGACTCAATCTCCCTCTATATTCCCAGCGATGATCCAACCAAAGAGTTTTCGGTCATCCACACCGGGGATCGCTTGCCTTTCAACCAGCGACCGATCAAGCACCACAATTTTCTCTTCCCTATTACCGTAGCGCCCGGCCAGAGCCTCCCGCTCTATCTGCGTATTGAAAGCAGAGCCGCTGTCGCTACACCACTGACCCTGTGGGATCGTGACGCCTTTGGCAATCACGACCGCACCATTGCCTACTACTTCGGCGCTTTCTTCGGCGTCTTAGGAATCATGTTTGTCTACAACCTGTTTCTATTTCTTAATCTGAGAGATATCAACTATCTCTACTACATCATTTTTATCTCATCTATTGCTCTGGTTTTCGCTACATCAAAGGGCTTGACCTTTATGTATCTGTGGCCTGATGACCCCGGCTTTATTGAAAGAGTACAGACAGCGGGGCTAAGCTTTTACCAACTCGGCGGCATACTCTTCGCCAAGAACTTTTTTGACACCCGCAACCAACACCCCCGATTCAATAATCTGTTTCTGTTTCTTCTCACCGGCCATAGCCTGATCATACTCCTGGCCTTTATCGTAAAAGATGTCATCCCCCTGGCCAACATCTCGATCGCCATGGTCCAGATCAACGCCATTATCCTCCTTGCGACCGGCCTCCAGGCGTGGCGTAAAGGCAATCAAACAGCAAGATATTACCTCGCTGCCTGGAGCCTCTCGATCCTCGGCATTGTCATCACCGCCCTTATCCTGCTGGGGGTGATGAACTATAACTTCTTCCTCTACAACGCCACTTTCGTCGGCTCACTACTCGATGTTGCCTTTCTCTCATTTGCCCTTGCAGACCGTATCAATCTGCTGCGCAGTGAAAAAGACCACGCCAGGCTGCTGGTTCATGAAACGCTACGTAAAACAAAGAATGAGCTGGAGTCCAAGGTGGCGGAGCGGACAGCCGATCTCAGAGCGGCCAAGGAGATAGCCGATCACGCCAGCTCGGTGAAATCAGAGTTTCTCTCCAACATGAGCCATGAACTGCGCACACCGCTCAACAGCATTCTTGGTTTTGCGCAACTATTGGAGTTAAATGACGCCCACAACCTATCCCAGACACAGCAGGAGAATGTGCAACACATCATCACATCGGGCAACCATCTGCTCTGTCTGATCACCGATGTTCTCGACTTATCCCGTATAGAAGCGGGTAAACTCACCGTCTCCATGGAGAGTGTCTCACTGCGTGATATTCTCGACAACACTCTGCAACTGACAACGTCTCTGGCAGATGAATACGGCGTCACTTTATACGATCAAACACCTGCCGATGACTTCTGCTCTATCTATGCTGATGCAACACGCCTAACCCAGGTAATCCTCAACCTACTGACCAATGGAATCAAATATAACAGGCGAGGTGGAAAAGTCTTTATCGATGTATCCCTCAGCGGTAAAACGGTTGAAATCAACATTAGAGATACCGGACAAGGCATTAGTGGTGACAAGATCAGCAAAGTCTTTCAGCCGTTTGAGCGCATAGATTCTGATAAAAAAGGTATTGAGGGTACCGGTATTGGTCTGGCAATCACCAAACACTTGATATCACTGATGGACGGTAGCATCGCTGTCAGCAGTAGCCATGGAAATGGCTCCACCTTTACACTGAGGCTGACGTTGTCCGATAGCCCCCCCTCAATCGCAGAAAAAAGGTCACTTGCACAAACGGGTGATGAATCGGCCTTTCCCTCAGAGCAGCACCAAATCCTCTATGTAGAGGACAATACATTGAACCAGAAACTGATGCGTCATATCTTCTCACGCCATAAAAATATCGAACTGATTATTGCTGACTGTGGGCTAAAAGGGGTAGAGATTGCAAAGGCATCAAAACCTTCTATGATTATTATGGATATCAGGCTACCTGATATCAGTGGTTACCAGGCATTGAAACTGCTTAAATCGATGAGAGAGACGGCATCCATACCAGTCATCGCCGTCAGTGCCAACGCAACTATCGAAGATCTGGAAAAAGGCCACCAAGCGGGATTTGTCGATTACATTGAGAAACCTGTCGATATTCAGAAACTAATGAGTGTAGTCACCCACTGCATACAGAAGTGACGGTTTAACTCATCGCTTAATCGATTATGGATGCCACGGCTATGCACTCAAGCCAACGAGCTCGGGATAACATAAGGGAACCAAGGAGGTTGCGCAGTGATCCGGGATCTGGATATCAAAAGCGGTCGACTGCTGATAGTAGATGATAATCAGGCGAATGTAACCCTGCTTGAGCGCATGCTTGCCGCAGATGGCTACCACTCGGTGATCAGCACCACCGACCCCCGTGATGCCTGCGATCTCTTCCTCAGCTTTGAGCCCGACCTGGTAATTCTCGACCTCCGCATGCCTCATCTTGATGGTTTTGAGGTGATGGAGCGCTTAAAGGCGTCCCACAGCAGCGACTACCTACCGGTTCTGATACTGACGGCACAAACAGACAAAGAGACCCGTCTCCGGGCTCTTGCCGCCGGGGCCAAGGATTTTATTGCCAAACCACTGGACCGTACCGAGGCTTTGGTTCGAATCAGCAATATGCTCGAAGTCAATCTACTACACCGCCGGGCGCTGGACATAAACAAGATACTGGAGCAGCGGGTATGGGAACGGACCCGGGAGCTACGGGAGACCCAACTGGAGATTATCCGTCGACTCGGTCGTGCTGCCGAGTATAAGGATAAGGAGACCGGCGACCATATCATACGAATGAGCAAGATCAGTCAACTACTGGGCAGCGCCACCGGGATGAGCCGGGATGAGGCGGAACTGCTTCTCCACGCCAGCCCGATGCACGACATTGGCAAGATTGGCATCCCCGACAGCATACTACTAAAACAGGGACGCTTGGACGAGGCAGAGTGGACGCTGATGAAGCGCCACACCACCATCGGATACAAAATGCTCGAAGGCCACCCATCCCCGATTATGGAGACCGCCAAGGTAATCGCCTATACCCACCATGAGCAGTGGGACGGCTCCGGTTATCCCCAGGGGCTAAAGAGAGAGGAGATCCCCCTAGCCGGACAAATTTGTGCCCTGGCTGATGTGTTTGATGCGCTGACATCAACCCGCCCCTACAAACAGGCCTGGAGCATCGGTGATGCCGTGGCAACAATAGAGCAACAGCGAGGTAGCCACTTCGCCCCCGCGCTAGTGGACTGCTTTCATTCCAACCTGAATGAGATTATCGCGCTTATCGGTGAGAATCATAGCTATCGGATAGTGAGTTAGAAACCTGTCCGAGACCCTACCGATACTCAACAATGTCGTTCAGCGGTGAGCGTAGACAAAGCGTCTGTTCTCCCAGCCGATAACCCAGTGTAAAAATGACGGCCACTTCATATTGATCAGTATCAATCGCTAACACCGTCTCTACCGCCTCTTTCTGAAAACCTTCAATTGGGCAAGAGTCGATACCTGAAGCCGCCGCCCCAGTCATCATGTTGCCGAGCGCGATATAACACTGTTTCGCCCCCCAGGCGTAGTAACTCATGCGCGGCTCTACCTCACTCTCCATATGCTCTTTGTAACGCTGTAGATAAGCCTTGGTTGCCTCCTCTGGGAGATTGCGACGGTTAAACATCCCCTCCACATAGGCACTACCCGGCCTGACTATTGCCGGTTTGGTCAGGATCACCACAACCGCACTGCTATCGGTAATCTGCGCCTGATTCCAGCAGGCAGGGCGCAGCTTCTGACGTAAACCATCATCCTGAATCACTAAAAACTGCCATGGCTCCATGCCGAAAGAGGAGGGTGAGAGATGTCCACACTCCAGGATCTCATCGAGATCAGCCTGACTGATCTTACGCTCTGGATCAAATTTTTTGCATGCGTGCCTAAATTTCAGCGCATTCAATACTGCGTTCATATCACTCTCCACATCATTATTCAGCCAATCAATTTTCAACCGCATATAAATGCGAATATATGAGCTGCTCAAGTGATTGATAATTTGCAGTGCCATTAAAGGCACAGGCGGTAAGAAGATATAATAATTCAGTTCTATGCAAAAATCCCGCAGTCTACTGTAGGAGCGTTTTCTCGAAGCGCGATGGGGAGTTGCACCCTGGTGGTGTAACTTCTCAATAACCCAGTGCAGATGAATAACTTTCAAGTGGGTGCAGTGACAGCTTTTCAGGACGTACAGCAGAAGGGATGCTGCTATGAGCGTACAGGGATCTGTTCACCGCGTCTCCTGAAAAGGTGTTACTGCCAGAGTGAATTTGTTCTGTGATGTAACTCCTTGATTTTCATTCTGATACGGATGCGAAATAAATTGTAATATATTGATTTTAAGTAACTATTGCTCGTGCGGCTCTCGCTCATATCAGATATATACCTAATGCTTTGTTTTTATTTGAGAATATAGAAAGAACAAATTAACCCTGGTGTTACTGCACCCCTAGGCACGGACTTTTTGAGCATTCAGGAGCCTGTCCGAGAATAGGCACCGTAGCGAGGGAAGTCCATTTTGAGTCATTTTTTCTGGTCATTTGAGGCGAATAGTTACTCTTATTCAACGAAAATGAGCGGAAAAAAGGGCCAAAATGGGCTTTCCGCAGTAGGTGTCCTATTCTCGGACAGGCTCCTAGTATCCTTAGTTTTCTCAAATAGAGCTTGCTGTGGGGTAACTATGCAGCTGGGCTTGGGGTGCAGTGATGCCTTTTCAGGACGCACAGCAGCAGG
>JBEVXV010001193.1:0-4252 GCA_040505915.1 Sedimenticola sp.
TTTTTGACCCACGGGGTACGGATGGCTGAGTTCTTTTTAACACTTTTCTGAAATTCGTATATTCGGTCGCACTTCTAAATTATTCAATAAAATCAAATTGTTGTCAGTTATACCATCCTTTGGCACGGTGATTGCTCTAGTGTTTACCGATATCAACTTGAGGAGGAACAAGGTTGATAGAATTTTGCACTTACAAAACATACAGGTGAAAAAATGTTGAAAAATGCACTTATGGCAGGCCTCGTTTTGGCCTTGGGGCTGTCGTCAGCCGTGGAAGCTGTCAGCTATCCAAACAAGTCCATCACTATTGTTGTGCCATCCAAAGCCGGTGGGTCGACTGACCGAACTGCGCGACTGTTTACAGAATTGGCTGAAAAGAACAATGCCGGTTTTAATTTTATCATTAAGAACGTCCCCGGTTCCGGCGGCCAAAAAGGCTTCGAGGCCATCTCCCGAGCCAAGGCTGACGGCTATACAATTGGCCTGAATTTTACGCCGCAGTTGGTCGCTCATGTCGTGTCCAAACGCGCAAAATATACGCTCGATAGCTTCCATGTGATGGGGAATGTGGCACAGGATCCGGCAATTGTTGCCGTGCCCAAGGATAGCGCGATCAAGACCCTTGCTGATCTTACTTCCGTAGCCAAGGCGAAAGCACTGACTGTTGCGGTTAACGGCATCGGTTCGGACGATTACCTTGCAGCCAAGGCATTCGAGGCCGCAGCTGGCGTAACGTTTAATCTGCTGCCAACCAAAGGATCGACCGAGCAGAAGGCCGGCGTTTTGGGCGGTCACGTGGATGCCGCCTTTATGAATCTTTCACAAATGATCAAGCAACATAAGTCCGGTGATGCGCGCATTATCGCCGTGTTGACGGATAAACGTGACACTAACATGCCGGAAATGCCGACAGCCGCAGAGCAAGGTTATGACGTGCAAATGCGTGCGACCCGGGGGTTTGTTGCTCCGGCCGGTGTCGATCCGGCCATTCAAGAGCAGCTTGACGCCATTTTATCAGAAGTCGTGGCCAGCGATCAGTTCAAGGCAAATGCTGCAAAAGGCAATATTTACCTGCTACCGCAGTCCAGTGCCGACTACCTGTCGTACCTAAAAGGCCTAGAAGCGGAAACACAGTCCGTTTTTAACAAAAGCCCCTGGTAATTATGAGCAAAATAATTGTTGATCGCGCAGTTCTTGCGCTGTTCACGGTAATGGCTGTGCTGTTGTATAACAGCACAGCCAGTTACACAGGGATTGCAATAGGAACATCAGCGAAATACGTGCAGTTTCTTGCCGTTTTCATTGGTTTGCTATCCGTCATTAATCTTGCCTTCAGTATATTTAAGAACACCGAAGGAGAAAAGCTGGTTTTAACCGACCATATACCCCGTTTCGTAGGACTGCTCATCGCGCTGATAATATTCGCCGCCTTGTTCGAGCGACTTGGGTTTTTCGTTCCGGCCGCCGTATTTATTCCGGTTGTGGCTGTTACTCTCGGTTACCGCCGCCCCGTAACAATTGTCCTGACAACAGTGGGTGTCCTGCTTTTCGTTTATCTGGTGTTTATTAATCTCCTGTCTGTCCCTCTTCCTGGCTTTATTCTTTGAAGGGCGAGTTATGCTTGAATATTTTGCGATTGTTTTCAATTTAAATTCTCTTCTGGTTATTACCTTGGGGACGGTTGCCGGCGTGGCCATCGGCGGAATGCCCGGACTAACAGCCACCATGGCCGTTGGTCTACTGGTTCCATTTACCTATACAATGGATCCTACCGCAGGTTTGATGTTGCTTGGCGGCATCTATTGCGGCGCAATGTATGGTGGCTCTATCCCCGCCATTTTGCTCAATACACCGGGCACACCGGCGGCGGTCGCCACCGCCATCGAAGGTTATCCAATGAGCCGCAAGGGACGCGGTGCGCTTGCCCTCAAGGTTTCAGTTATGGCGTCGTTTGTCGGTGGCTTCTTTTCGGTCTTCATCTTGTTGATGTTCGCCCCGATCCTGGCTCAACAGGCCTTGAAATTCGGTCCTCCTGAAACCTTTCTTCTCGCCCTTATGGGGCTGGCCGGCATCATCTCGATTGCCGACGAAGACAGCTCGTTAATCAAGGCCCTTATCGCCGGTTTGCTCGGCATGATTATCGCCGTTATTGGCACCGATGATATGTCCGGTAGCCTGCGCTACACCCTGGGTATGATAGAGTTAATCGACGGAATTGACTTTATGCCTGCCCTGATTGGCCTGTTCTCCATGATCCAGATGCTGGAACTTGCGGGGGCGCACAAACACAAGATAGATACTTCAACGCTGAATATAGCCAGCAAAAAAGAGCCCTTTCCAAAAGGCATCGCCAAGAACATAACACTCGGCTCGGGCATGGGGACACTCATTGGCATACTGCCTGGTGAAGGTGCCACAATCGCGGCGTTTATCTCTTATAATTTTTCCAAACGCATTTCAAAGTGCAAAGAGCTGTTTGGCAAGGGTAACCCCGAAGGCATCGCTGCGGCGGAAGCAGGCAACAACGGCTGCGTGGGTGGCTCACTTGTGCCGACCCTAACGTTGGGCATTCCCGGGAATTCGGTCGCTGCGGCATTAATGGGTGCGTTCATTATCCATGGCATGATACCCGGGCCGGAATTGTTCAATGAATATGCTGACAAAACATACCCATTTATCATTTCAATGTTTGTCGCAAATGGTGTGTTTCTGGTCGTTGGACTTACATTTGCACCCTACCTTGCACGTATCGCCCTGATCCCACCCGCCATCATGGTTCCCGTGGTCAGTACCTTTGCGGTGCTTGGATCATACGCGCTGAACAACGCAGTATTTGACGTCTATATGATGATCTCCTTTGCACTGGGCGGTTTGCTCCTGAAAAAGCTAGGCTTCTCGCTGGAAGCTTTGATTCTTGGCCTTATTCTCGGGCCTATCGCCGAAGGCGGTTTCGCCCAGGGCATGGTCATTGGTCACGGTTCCCCATGGATCTTTGTTGAAAGCTCTATCGCCAAGGTTATGTGGGTGATTATCTTTGTCCTGCTGATCCCGCCGCTATATTCCTACATAAAGACCATGCGGCGAGTTAAACAGGAAACATGAAGTAATGGCAGGCTCCTGATTAGGGGCTTAGGGCTCGCGAAATAATAAGCTCCAGTTTTTAGGCGTTAAGGCACCCGTCTGGCAAGGCGCAACAACGCAGAAATATTTATTATCTTTCAAGTTGTTGTAACGCAGTCAGGCGGGATGGATCGGCGTCCAACAACAGGTAGTTATTGTTTTGCGAGCCCTTAGCGTCCCCAACCCGTAGATAACACCAACTGCTAGGACACCCATCACTTCCTTGACATTGGCTCCTGATGTTCTATGTAAGTACCCTAGCTCCTTACTTATCCAGTGCCGAAACGTTGAAGGAAAAAACATGTACCAATTCACTCACAAGACAAAAATTGTTTGTACGGTAGGGCCTGTATCAAACAGCCAGGAGGTCTTGGAACGAATGTTGGCGGAAGGCATGAATGTCGCCAGGTTGAACTTCTCCCATGGGGAGCTGGATAACCATGGGCGCAATATCAAAACTCTGCGGCGGGCCTCGTCCGCATGTGGCCGCCGGGTGGCGATCATGGCCGACCTGCCGGGGCCAAAAATGCGTATTGGGAGGTTGCAACAGGAACCTATACGATTAAGTTCGGGCGATCGTTTTACCTTGACTCCGGATGATATTGCGGGTGACGTAACCAAGGTGTCAGTAACTATCAAGGATTTGGCGCGGTTGGTGACTGTAAATGACCGTCTGTTTCTTAATGATGGGCTGATCTCTTTGAGGGTGGCGAAGATAGACAGAAACGATGTGGTGTGTGAGGTGTTGACCGGTGGTGAACTGCGTTCCCGCAAGGGGTTGAATCTACCCGGTATCGATCTTGGTGTTTCGGCCTTCACCGAAAACGATAACCGCTGTCTGGAGTTCGCCCTGGGCCATGGCGTGGATGCAGTCAGTCAATCGTTCGTGGCCACCGCCGGGGACGTACTCAGGGTGCGCGAGCGAGCCCGTGAACTTGGCTATGCCCCGTTTATCATAGCCAAGATAGAGCGTTCCATTGCCCTGGAACATCTGGAAGAGATAATAGCGGCGGCGGATGGAGTTATGCTGGCAAGGGGCGACCTGGGTGTGGAGACACCCATAGCCCGCATGGCTGTGGTGCAGAAGGACCTGATAGCCCTGGCCAATAAGATGTGCAAGCCGATACTTACT
>JBEVXV010001194.1:0-6537 GCA_040505915.1 Sedimenticola sp.
GTACTCCGGGATGACTGGATTGTGCTCCGGGATGACTGGACGGTACTCCGGGATGACTGGATTGTACTCCGGGGGGGGGGAGCGTGCTGGCTAAGTAATGTGGTGTGGCATGGGCACCAGGACTGAATGTTTTGTGCTGATACGGCCATGTCTCTACTCTCATACAGGTGTATTCCCGTCTGTACTAGACCTAGTTGTTCGAATGTAAGCTTCCATTCAATCAATCATCCCCTGTTTCTCATAAGAGGCAAGCAAAAGGGGGTTGGGCCAAGTTATCTTGGTATGGTCAGGGCACCCGATCAGTATATTGTAAATTCAGAGCACACTTTCCTGCTCCCCAAAACAGGTGTATTGTCAGCTCTAAATGGCTTAAGTTTCAAGTCGCTGTCGGAGCAGTTAAGCACTATTTCACTTCATTGAATTGTGATCAGTGTAGATCCTGATGAGACTTCACCATATGCAGTCTGATCTAGGTTTACACTGGTCGCAATGGCAATAAGCCTCTCTTTTTCAATTCGTATACATGGCATACTAACTATTATTGTTCTATTATTGGCGTCGGGTAATCGACTAGGGGGTCTGACGTCACGCGCACCTGTGAACTGTTTGCTTTCAATCTCATTGACCTACTTGCAAAGTTTATGGAAGTCTTTCAAGCTGCAACAATAGCGTACAATTGTTGGCAATTCCTATTTTCGTTGCACTATATAACAGTATCAAATAGTTTGGTACGGTTATTTGCATATACTGTATAGTATTTTTCTCGTTAGAATTTTTCGAATTTCTTCGTAAAATGCTTTGACCGTTGCGTGCGAGGTCATTACAAAACCGCATTAGTATGTTAGTAACATTTTTTTTCCCCCAATAACTTTGGAACCGCTCGACGGATTTCAATAATATTTGGTATGTGTATTGCTCTCGACATTGCACTACTTCACAGTCACACGTGTACCCCCGTTTCCTACGTCCAATGTGAAGGTCACGTGATTGGACTTGTTTACATTCAACTTATATGCCATAGGGGGGATCCGGGTCGTGTAACGATGTCATTTCTTGTTCCTCTTTTAACAATGCCGTTATTTTTGAAACCATAATTGGGAGAAAATATATTGCCAGATCACATGATCAATGTTTACAAACGATTTTGTAGCAGAATTTAGTATTGCACCCATATAATAGTCTGGAATCTGGAAAGAAACAAATAATACAGCATAAAGCACCATACCCATGTTTTAATATTTGAAAGCATACAGTCATGTGATCTTTTTTTAATTAGCTGAAATATTCATGGTCTATTAAGATCAAGATCAGTATCATTTAGTTCAGTCCACAGAACATGGCAGCATGACGATATACAAAAATAGCCATCAGAGAGTGGCAGCTAACCCCCGACCCACCGCTTGTCAATAAAAAAAATAATAAAAAAAAATGCACAATAACCAATCTATTTTTAGCACCGCGTGACCTTGACCTTGGGCCGATCGGCCCCGTATTCAATAGGCGTATTCCTCTTATCGATATCAATGTACCTGCGAAGGATCATGATGATCGGATATATAAAAGACATTCGAGTTATCAAGTTTGTTTCGATGATTTGTAAGCGTTCCATGCAATAACCAATTTATTTTTAGCACCGCGTGACCTTGACCTTGGACCGATCGGGGCATAGACGTATTCCCCTTATCGATATCAATGTACCTGCGAAGTATTATGATGATCGGACAAAAGACATTCAAGTTATCAAGTTATCAAGTTTGTATCGATGATTTGACGCCAGACACCAGACAGACAGACAACGGGGCGATCGCTATAAACCCCGACTTCCTTCGGTCGGGGTTAATAAATGCAATATGAAGCGAGACTGCGAGAAATGACAAGTATACATACATGTATCTATAAATCGGTGGACATTGAGTTGTTACGATGAAATGAAAAACATTTCATCAAATAATGCTTTTGAATAGCGTTACATTGACCCATTGCATTCAGAATACGACATTGTGTTGGTGGAAAGCCCAAAACACTGTTATCCAATAACAATATTTTGAGTTTTCCGCCAGCAAAACGACGCATGTAACACAATAAAGTGGTACAGCTGTGCTCAATCTAACGCGACATATTTTTTTCTAGTATATGACAGAGAACAAAAACAGAGTCAATATTATGTAACTTTTACATGAACGAACGCGGTGACCGCGTCCATTGAAACATAATTCTAATGCACTTAAAATAGAAAGCACTCATCTGATTGGATAATTGTAATGAGAGGCTATAAAACGAGCAAAAATAGAGGATATAAAACCTCCCGTTTACCGGTCTGTGATTATATGGCGCGAACTGTTGCGACGTAATCTTAACGTAATTCACGTCACAGGCCGACGTCATTACAACAAAATCAACAACAACATCCGTTTCAAGTGTGCAGACGTCAACAGGTAACCTTTTCTTACTTGATTTGTTTCACTGAAGTACTCATGATGCCGTTTCTATGCGGGTTTATTTCTTTGCATCTGCAGAACACATGTGCAATTTGGTTGGACGCCATTTTGAATTCAGAGGCCGTTTGAAATGACGGAAAATCACATTTCTTGATGTTTGCATGTGTTGTTTCGATAAAGTGCATTAGAATGAGGATAACCCTGCTGATTTTTCAATTTTGTCGCCGTATGTGTGAGGTTTTATGGTCTCAAATTACGCCTTCGCCGTAAACCTAAATTTGAGACCATAAAACCTCCCACATACGGCTCCAAAATTGAAAAATCAGCAGGGTTATCCTCTAAGTTACATGGCAGTGTAGCGCTTGTCGCGGTCAATTAGTCACATCCATATACAGTATACAAGTACATGCATGTACAGATTTATGTAAAAAGACCCCATATATGACTTCAAATGGTAACATTCTCTTCTATGATTTCACTTGCTCTGAGAATGCTAATTATATATACATGTACATGTATATTGTTACGTGTTTCTGGGATGGGAGGGCCATGTGGAAATGGTTTCTGTCGTACATGGTACATGTACTTAACAAATGTACCTCTGAACTCTGCCAGTATAATCTTTTCGACACTAGGGATCACTATAGGAATGTTTGCAAACAGTGTAGATCCAGAAGCGCTGGCTCGTAACAAGCTGTTCATCAGGATCTGCACTGTTTACAAGTATACTAAAAATACGCCTTTGTAATGATAATACAATAAGCTACATTTGTGTGGACCAAAGACATTCATAATGCAATGTACACATTTTATGAACATGAAAATTTCAGATGATTATTATTCAGTGTCTGTTATTCATTACATGTCTGACACCGCAGACAATCCTGATTAGCAAGCAGAAATAGGTACATTTCTTCATGCAATGTTACCTGAAATTGTCCAAGAAAATTGGTCCTTTTCACACTCCATTTTAGAAACTAGAACGACAGTCGGAGCGACCGTCCGGGGGATACAATGAAACAGAAGAACAAATCTATATCTTTGGATAGAGCATTTCATCAGCCTCTTCATATGTTTTATTAAATATGGCAGCTGCACACAGAACCTCTGCCTCCGGGAATACTACGTCCTTAAAGTACGTCATCCCTCTGTTCAGGCACTGACCATATCTGAAATCATTAAGTAAACAACTGCACACTGTACTTCTAGAACCCAACATACATCAGTATTACAATTTAGTGTGTCGACTTGTCATACTTGCAGGGCTTGACATAAATATTTTGAAGCTGGTACTCCACACTACTCCCTGTTTAAAATGGGGTGGTCGATTTTGAATCCTGTGGTACTCTGTGTATGATGGTAAAGTTATATAAGTTTATATAATTTCTTCCTGTGCATTGGATATTGTATGCCGTTTGGCAGCTTGGCTGGTTTGGGCAAACCTAAATTCTTTTGATTGTGGCCTTATGGATTTATTATTACTAAAGTCATAACTAGTGAATTTATGTAAGTCAAAATCACGCCGGAATTATTGTATGGAGAGCTGAGAATCTAACTTAGCAGAAGATAACAAAATAGTTCAAATAATCATACCTAGGGAACTAGCTGTAATAGGACCATGCACAGTTGTTTCCAAAACATGCACAGTTGTTTCCAAAAATGTCATATTAAATATGTGATTTGATTTGCGGTTTAATTCCGTTCAACAGCAAAGGTCGACAGTTTCGAGTCCCATACCTCACCTGTACCTCTTGGGTGGAGGGGGTCAAAGTCGGCACTGAATAAAATATTCAGGACTGAATAAAATATTCAGCACTGAACTCATATCCTCATTATGGTGCTAGGTGCCCGCACCACACCAAATCACTTAGCCCCATAGATATAACCTGCTTCAACTTTCATATACAACGTAGTGAGCCAAATAAAATATGTATCTGAGGGTCAAACCAGGACCAATGTGAAATCCTACTAAGTTTGTACTCCACCGTTGAGTTAACAATCTGCCCTCCCATCCTCCACCATAAATATGTAATCTAGTAGCTGGATATCAAGTATTAAACATAACATTATGTGATATGGTATCCGTTGTGCACAGGTTGGTTTGACTTGTCAGCAACTCCTAAGCAATACGAAGTAGTCAGTACTTACCGGCCCTCTAAAATCGTGACCAACTTGTCGTTCTTTAACGACTTGATTGTCAAATAGCGCTGAAGTGTGTACCCGATCATCCTGTGGATGAAGAATTGGAAATGTATATATCATTCTGTAAAACATGGATTTATTATTGTTAATTAGGGAGTGGTTACATGGTTTAATTGAACTTGCTGTTAAACAAGAACGCATGCCAACTATCCCCTCGCTCGTCACGTGATGCTCGAAACGGTGAGCGCAGTCTGGTCATGCCAGCATGAGATAATTGCAGATACGGGCAAACACATAGTTTAACTCAAAGTCTTACAAAAACAGACTGTTATGGATTTAATAAATACACCATGTTACATGTACTGAGACACAATTTTGTACAACCAAACAACAATATATTTTTTACAATATTCTCGATTTTCATCGGAATAAAAAAACAACAATGGGAGAAAACATTATTACTACGTACATGTACTGATTGTAATAAGCCAAGGAGTTTATGCCGACGCATATGCACAGAATTGTGTGTATTCATTATAGGTAACATAACGAGGACACCAAATAAAAAGTGATTATGAGGGCCAAACCGTGTGAATGAGATTCCGGTAAGGATGAACCCCATCGTTAAACTACCCATCGCTTTCGCCCGACCGACCACCACAACATTTAGTCAGTGTATGCAAACCTACAACTTGATCATAGTAGACAGCATAGCTTGTACGTTTACCTTTTGGTCAATGGCTGGAAAATGCCAATATGCTGGAGAACAATTAGGTGGATGTCCCTCAGACCCTACAAAATATTGGAAACCGTGTTGATAGAAGAAAAATAAGAGAATTACTGAACAGTGTAAATTTAGACAGAGATTGCATGCATCATCTGGCTCGCTTTGCAATCATTTTGCCAGTATCACGTTAATCAATATAAACTGATGATCATCGCAGGTGTGTTGGCTGATCTGGGTTTACCTTGGACGCAAATGCCAAGGAGTACTTTTTGTGATTAGACTGATAGGTTGTGGTAAATACTGAACCTGGTCTCCAAAGATTGCATGTCGTCGCAGAATTCCCGTCTCACCTAACAACATCTTAATGGTGATTGACTGGTCTGTTAAGTACTGGAAATGCCTCCAGCCTTTTGAGTGAATCCTGTAGAAGACAACAGTATCTTAATTTATAGAAGACAGATAGGTGTCATGGCTAACATGTGACGCTATCAACATTATACGGTCCACATTATACATTATGTACTAGTAGAACAAGACTTCACCGAGTGCTGAGTAAGGCAGGCCAGAATAAAACAAGTGTGCTGAAGATCACAACATATGCACATAGACAATGTTTCGGAAATAAGCAATATAACTCTCCCAGATGTGGTCATCAGAGCTATCGGGAATATAAACATCCTATTAACAAGAAATGACATTGTTACTTTTAGATATGGTTTGTTTTAGGGGTATAGGGGTTTTAAAGCCTACACATATCCAGACATGGGACATTTGTTCCTTTACACTGTCTGGATTTACATGTACACTATTAATTTGATTTTTATACAGTTTTGTGGAGACTGCAATTAGAAGTGTTTGTTTAGCACTACCACACATGAGAGTAGTGGGCCTGTCGGCAAAATATTCCTTTCACGTTCTAGTAAAAAGTTTAAGGAAACAGTCTTGTAAACTAGATGGCCGCGGCCAGCATGTCGCGTCCGCAGAGGCAGCAGATGGTCGATGTGGTGTCAAAGTCATTTGACATCGACTTTGGGCAGCATACGTGTGGTGCCAAATGAAATTATGGACGGTGGTGAATGGTCATGAAGTTTCATGTCAATCGGTGAAGAAGTGGTTGTGATGTATGCTACTAAAAAACTTTAACAAGTTTTATGAAAAGTTTAACACAAAATTCTAAGTCATTTGACCTCGGGCATGCAGGCAGCATGGGTGTGGTACCCAATGAAAATA
>JBEVXV010001195.1:0-3708 GCA_040505915.1 Sedimenticola sp.
ACTGTCCCAGTTTATGGACATCCCAGAATATATGTGTTCCCATGGATAAATAAGTAAAACATAAATGACAAGGGCCATTTTCTTACAAAAGTATGGGATACTTACTCGCAAAATATTTTCAACGTCGTAACATGGTGCATTCCACCACTAGCTGAGCACGGCCATCAAATGAAAATTAACTACATGTATATGAAAACAGGAATAGTACCAAATCATCAAACAAATGATTCTCACAAAACAAACATTAATTAGTTTGTGTAACATTGTCTTAGGGAGGGTTAAAGCGGCGCGTAACGTAGATTACCGCCTGCTGGTATCGTCATCGTCTGATACTCTGCAATTTGTGATTTACTGAAATATCATTAGCATTGAAAAAGGCATGCCAAACAATAAAGAAATACGAGTTAAGATAGTATTCCTAGAAACTTTGGCACGATTTACTTTACACAATGTCTTTGCGGTGACTTCGATCCCTTTGACTTTCAGGACCTTTTAAATTTGTTTCAGGACGGAGCTGAAGGTTATTCTCGCCAAGATGAGGGTTGCGTCTGTGTCAGAGACACTAGAAACCATCGGGAAATTTCCTTTTATTTTTGCCGTTATTCTCGCCCTTACTCTGGTTGGAGTCCGCATACGGCCAGAGACGGTCTTCCTGATTTTGCCGTATGCACAACGGGCTACGCACGTGTTTACTTACGGCTGTAATCTAGCTGTCAAATTTGGCTCCGAGGGGAAGGTGACGATTCGTCGAATAGAAGTAAGTATAGTCATTGTCTACACTGTGATGGGATCGCTCTTAGCCACGGCAACAGCAAGATGAAAGCTAGTGCTCGCCTCGATGGCTATGTAACGTCAAGGGCAAAGACAAATATCAAAGAAAAATTCGGGGAAATCCCGGAACTAGCTTCCAAATTCACATTAACAAAATTAATTAGAATAACAAACATGCAATACAATACATCTAACGTTGAAAAAAACCATCTGGAAATTGGGAGGGTTAATATATAATTTCTTACATTTGTTGACGACTTACTAATAGAAGACTAGATTACAATGGTGAGATTCCAGCCGTTCAACAAAAATATATTTTGCCAAATTAGGTGCAGTGAATGGGATGATATGTGGTTCCAGTGTTTGTGCGGAAAATTATGGTAACATGATCTATGACACAAAAATACGAGGAGCGTTTTTCTATTTATAATGTCTCCAGCAACGGTCCAAACAAATGGATCTTCCGAAAAACAGAACTATTCGAGGGTGGTTTTATAAAACCTCTACATATTGGAGCCGTTGACTAACTCCTATAAATATTCACGTCAAGCTACTGGTCGGACGTACTTTCAAAGTTGTATTATAATGTGCTCACTCATAAAGCTCTTATTGTTACTAACACTGTCGAATCAGTGTGTGTCCCTCTCATTTACTTTATCTGACTGTAGAAATAGCGCTGGCAAAAAGCCCGAAGATCGGCTGTTAACGAGTGAATTGGGTATATGTCACTACACATTATGTTATGTAATGTTATGAGGATATATATTTATAAAATGAATGGAAAACAGTACAAACCATAGAAACATAGACTAATGTTAAATATAAGCTAATACAATAACAGAGAACACTGATAGGTGATGGAAATTTGTGTGAGTTTGATTCCCAATCGCAGAAGTTATCTTCCATTCAATTCCAAAAAAAAATAGATGTCTATTTGTTAGACCATTATTATCATTTCATCATTACCATCTTCATTGAATGAAAATCCAATTTATCAACGATGCAGCAGCAGCATCATCATCAATAATAGTTTCCACGTCGTTTGTATCTATTACTTCACTTTTAGAAATTCCTACAGCTGGATGAAATAGCAGGAAAGGAAACAACACCTGTCGACACATACGTGATTGCGAATAAATGCGGAGTTGATGTCAACAACATCACAGCCAAATGGGATAAGGTCGGCAAGATTTCTTGCACTTGATCTGCTAACAAACCTGTATGCGAGACTAACTGCTCTCGATTAGTGTTTAACAAAAAGCATCTTCGACGACTGAAATTTTATTGCCAGATATATGAAATGTATATCTTATTAGAGACATTCAGTGTCCAAACAATATGATGACATAAAATACCGAAGTACATTGGTATGTCGCATGTGCTCGGTGAAGTCCACGGATTACAAAAGATCCATGAAAGAGTAAATAATACTTGCCCATATACTCAAGTTCAATCGTAAATAGTATTTCGCTAATTCAGGCAGCTGGACCCAAACCCCCTCCTGTGGTGCTGGATTACATTTCTGGTTACGTCCTATGAAAAATGTGTTGCTTTCTGCTATATTTTCTACTTGTCTTGTTCTTTTTTTAGTTTTCATTTGGAATCGTTCACCGCTAGTTTTGAAGTACACCCTGATGCTCGTTAAAGACTGAGACTACTGACTATTTTCGGGGGGTGTTTTAATATTTGACTTTTAATTTTGATGGGTTATTGGGTCTCTCTAGGCAAGGACCTATACATGTCCTTGCTATACAGGTCCTTGCTCTAGGGAATATTGTTGTCAATTTTAAAGTACATGTACATGTATCTAAGAATCAAATCACACCAATTCCGATGTACGTTCTCAACGTAATCAATATTTGCGTCATATAATGAAAGAACATGAAATATATATGTGTTTTATTTTATTTAAAAAAACAACAACAATTTGGTCATTCTATCATCTAATAAATATAATGGTGTATCTTTATACTGTATTGGGTTAGAATAAATGAATGAATTGCAGATCCATTCTGAGTACCAATTCCGGAGAGCCACAGCAAACCGCACAGTAGAGGACGATATTCAGGCCCTTAATCGTGAGGACACCCTTCCCGAAATGGAGCTCGGCTACCTGAGATTCGCCCCTGGTGAACCATTTGCTAAGGAGAGAATTGGGGTCTGGCTCGGGGCCGGAAATACGGGGTTCACATTAGTGTGTTATAAAGAAGAAAACCGACTTCTAGCGGAGTCCGTTCTGCGACTGTTGGTAAGGTGTTTACAAGAACAATTACGGGTGTTGAATCAACCAGCTGAAGTGTCTTTGAAGGCGGACCGCGTGTCGTTAATCATTAGTAAATTGTTGCCGGATGGGGCACTTATTTTCATGAATCACAGAGTGGTTAGGGGCTTGGAAATGGAGTTAGATATACTGATGAAGGCGTGACACTTTTCAACCCTTTCAACCAACCCAACAGCCCTCTATAGAGGCCAGTGTTTGCAAACAGTGTCTATACAGACGAGCCGTCTCATCCGAATTTGCACTGTTTGAAAGTTGTTTTATTTTTAACAAAACCACCCACTGTTTGAATGGACTGGTCTGAATTTGATTTTATGGTAAATTTATTAGTCTGAATGTGATAATTGAAGATTCAATGTCAGATATATAGGAGTTAAAACAATATGTGTGTCTCCATTCATCCACTCGCGCAATCACCCGCCTACCTAATTCCATCACTTGAATCCAGCCAATGATACAATCACTCACCCAACCACATCAGTCCGTTCGTCCGTCCGTCCATATTGACAATACTGTGCTGATTGCAATGGAATATACCAGAAACACAAGGGCTCTATTCTTCATCGGCGACCATTATAGGTTCTGATCAAAATATATTGACTCATACACTGATTAGAGATTACACAGATCATTGTGCTATCAGTGTAGAGCCTGCCTGG
>JBEVXV010001196.1:0-4556 GCA_040505915.1 Sedimenticola sp.
ATTGCGCGGCATAATTCGAGATCACATGTGGGGCGAAAGTTTCAGTCTTAAAAATTTCCTCGAATAGATAAGACGCGTTTGTGCTTTCTTTTGAAATGGCCACGTGGCCAAGTGGACATTTAAATATTTACCCGAAATTAACTCGGAAGTCAGTACATATAACCGGATTGTGGAATATATTGTGACCTATCTAACCTGGTTTACGAGGGGTGTTAACCTTAGTTTTTGGATTAATCGTGATACCGGAATCCGGGACAGAATGGAGTCGGTGGATAATGGTTTTGGCGTAAATTGAGTTTGCCAAGCAGTTCTGCAGTGCCAAAAATACCAATATGTATACATATAGTATAAGGTTTTTGGAGGATTAAATCAAATGTGGGCACTTAATTTATGAATTGCCAGCAACCGGTCAGGCAGGTCCAAGGGACGAAACGTGCCGGGGACTATTTCCCGATTCCGCCCTTGATCTAAATACGACGGCACTGCAGCGATATCAAACCGGTAAATGATGGATCTGGTGGAGGCCATGGAGCAAAGTGACGGGGCAGACAACTTGGGTAGCGTATCGCCCATAACGGAAACGGACACGCTCGTCAAGTACTGTCTGGACAACCACGTATCCAGACCGGCGGTCGACGAACTAGTCAAACGGGGGTATTCCAGCCTAGCTGCGCTAAGGCTGGTCGACACGGAGGACCTTGTGACCCCGAAGATCCCTGCCGGACAGCGTCGCTTGATCGTGCATATCGCTCAACAGCTGACGACAGGCGCTACTGTACCAACACCAGATATCCCGGTCAATACAATAAACGTGCCAACAATTGGATCGGGTGTTGACAGTGGAACTAGTGCGACGACACCACATTCACTCAGCAGTCTATATAATTCTGCGTTGTTGAATGGATTACTAGCTCAACAACAACAACAGACACAAAGCATGGCTAGCAGTGCAGTGGACTCCCAAAATAACGTGCAGTATACATACACAAACACATTAGACTCGGCAAACAGTGTACATCCAAATCAGCCTTCATGGAATGACCCACAGATCCATCTCTCGGCGGCAACAGGTAAGTCCACAGTAGACTATTACGATATATGTGACTTTGTGTCGAGCAGTCTGGACGAGGAGGTGGTTATTGGGGGTCACGGGGACCAGCAAATTGTCGTAAAGTCTGGTCCAAAGCGCCCTAAATTAGAAAATGTTACATTGTGTCAGTGGTCGGTCGCAAACCTATGCATTTTATACAAATTATCTGGGGAAGGTAAGCTCCAAGGGCCAGCGCTGCTGGACTACCTGTCGTACAACACTAAAATATACCAATTGGTGCAACGGTTTAGTCTGGTGTCCGTACTGTTGTATGACAGAGAGTACCGGAAACTGCAGGCCAGCATGGGGTTTAGGTGGGGAACAGATGTTCAACACCTGCACACACTAGTGCTACAACCTAGAGACGTTAGTAAATCTCTGAATCAGCTTCCACAAGGGGGGAGAAAAGGGGCAGTCGAGCCTCAGGCGACCAAGGGTAAAAATGCAAAACCGGGCATCTGTCGCAGTTTCAATTCCGGCAAGGGCTGTAACTTTACAAATTGCCGGTACAAGCATCAGTGTATCATGCCGGGGTGCAGCCAGCAGCATTCGGCAACTGTACACTCAATTGAAAAAAACTAGGAATTCAGGTCTGCCCTTCTCCGGGTCTTAACTACTCGGCATGGGCGGAGGAACTGCAGGATGATGTTGATATAGACTTTTTACTGAATGGGGTGCTACATGGGTTTGACATTATAGACGAGGACGCATGTGTACCAACAGTAATGTCTAACAACCATCCGTCGGCCATGCCGAACAGTCCGCTTTATGACAAAGCGACAGAGCAGGTTAAAACTGAGATAGAAAACGGGAACTATGTTATCTGTAGCAAGCCGCCAGCTATCATTAGTCCCATGGGGGTGATTCCAAAGCCCGATGGTGGGGTCCGGCTAATTCACGACTGCTCTCGGCCTTTTGGCAACGCAGTCAATGACTTCTGCACGTCAGACTGGCACCAAAGGTTTGCTAAAGTGGATGACGCAGCGGCCTTCATGACAGAAAATTGTTGGTTTGCTAAAGTCGATTTAAAATCCGCCTACCGCTCGGTGGGCATTAGTCCCCGCAGTCAGCGGGTTACAGGTTTTAAGTGGAACTTAGATGGCAATACAGTTTACCTGAGGGATGCTAAACTTCCCTTCGGGGCTAAATTGAGTCCCGGCATATTCCATAGACTGACTCAGGCAGTAAAACGTATGATGGCCCGGAAGGGGTATGACCTGTTAGTCGTATACCTAGACGACTTTTTGATTGTGTCACAATCTCGTGATCAGTGTGCTGAGGCACTGCGATGCCTCATTCAGCTTCTCCGGAAGCTCGGTTTTGCTATTCATTGGGGGAAAGTAGTGGACCCCACTAGGCGCCTCACTTTTCTAGGAATAGAACTGGACTCAAGGTCTATGCAGTTACGCCTTCCGAGGCAAAAACTCGATGCAATGAAACAAGAACTCCGTGAGTTCTTATTGCGTAAGCGCGCTACCAAGCGACAAATGCAGTCCATCGCTGGACGTTTGTCATGGGCAGCGGGAGTAGTGAAAGGCGGGCGAGTGTTTCTCCGCCGGATTTTTAACAAAATCCGCACTCTCAAGCACGGGTCTCATAAAGCGTTACTTACAGTAGACATCCGCCAGGACTTGATCTGGTGGTCAAACTTCCTAGATGTCTTCAATGGCAGATCGATGCTGTTGGATAAGACTCCAATAGACTGCGTCTTTACAGATGCATGCAATGATGCGGCAGGGGGGAGTTATGGGAGCGATTGGTTTTATTGTAACTGGGGCATTGATTGGCCACAAGCTCACTCCCTCCACATTAACGAAAAGGAAGTTTTAGCAGTTGTCCTTGCGGCAAATCGGTGGGCGCCATTGTGGACAAATAAAAGAGTGGTTATCTACTCAGATAATTCAGTTACAGTGGCGTCTATCAACAAAGGTACTTCCCGCAATGCAATAGTAATGCAGTGTTTGCGGGAGTTTTTCTGGTTATCGGCGACCTACAATTTCCATCTTACTGCCCGACACATCCCGGGTGTTCAAAACTTTGTAGCGGATAGTGCCTCTAGACTGCATATGCCTGGACACTTGGACAGGTTGATGCCTTATACCGCATATACGCCTCTGTCGTGTCACATGTCCATTAGGTCCCTCAATCTTCTGCTTGACAGGTTCGCCTCCTGGACTAACCAGCAGACGCAGCCCTACTCAACGGCAAGCTACCCCAACAGCTATGGGTGCAGTACATACGGGCTTGTCTGCTAGTCTCGACCAAGAGGTCAGAATGTATCGTAGCAATATATTTGCCGCCTCTACGTCTAAGACGTATGCTAGTCACCGCGCGGCATACATAAGCTTCTGCGCACAACTTGGGATTGCGCCTGTTCCTTTGTCCCCGACAAACCTGGGCCGTTATATTGCATATCTGTCACGACGCTTGGCATTTTCTTCCGTCAGACAGTATCTTAATATTGTTAGATTGATTCACTTAGAGGCAGATCTGCCTAATCCTCTGGAGAATAACTGGTATGTAACTTCCATTCTGAAAGGGGTCCGTAGAGTGTGTGGGGATAGTAGCAATCCTAAACTTCCAATTACTTTTGATTTGTTGAGGGGTATTTTCAAACATTTGGATCTTCGGTCTCCATTTGATAGGACATTCTGGGCCGCCTGCTTAGTAGGATTTTTCTCTTTTTTTCGCAAGTCAAACCTATTAGTTACGTCGCTGGCTTCTTTTGATTCATCCCGTCATCTGTGTGCCAGGGATGCTGAATTCACGGTACAGGGGGTCATACTAACCGTCCGCTGGTCCAAGGTAATTCAGTTTCGCCAACGCATTTTACAGATACCGATTCCTCTAATCCCAGGTTCCCCGTTTTGCCCCTCAACATTGTTGGCACAATTAGTTTTGGATTACCCGCTCGGCCCTCAACCTTTTCCCTTGTTTCGCTATAAAAAGGAGAATAAAGTTGTCCCACTTACGGCTCGTGAGTTCACTCGCAAACTCCATGCAACCCTTCACAGTTGTGGGGTACCCCATGAGCGCTATTCGGGTCATAGTTTTCGTAGAGGAGGTGCAACTTATGCATTGCAATGCGGTTTACCGGTCGATCTTATAAAGATTCAAGGTGATTGGAATAGCAATGCATATGAACGCTACCTGGAACCTTCCCTACAACTCCGCCAACTAGTAGCGGTAACGTTGGGTGCAGCGATAAAAGAAAACATTTCTTGACTGCTCGACATACTGTCCCCATTGTAATGGTTTGCTGTGGACTTGGTGGTTGCCGGAGTCCTGTGGGTACATGTTAAACAGTCCTACATATACGTCTCTACATGTATTTTATTTAACTTCTAACCTACACCTACTGGATTTTTGGGCGTTTGGAGGTATATACTGGAAATTTGATTGATAATTTCAAACTGATAGTTGAACATGCATGTTTAGTATGCCAACCCCGCTTGGGGTTGACATA
>JBEVXV010001197.1:0-2903 GCA_040505915.1 Sedimenticola sp.
GCAAGGAAAAACACAAATAAACATTCAAGCGCTCATAAATACGCGCGTGATTGCTATAATTTAAATTTGTACATAAACGGTGACAAGAGCGCTCCTATTGATGATATATTTAAACAGAGCTCATCAACAGAAACCGATAACACAATAATCGACAATAATTGCACGACAATAACGGAACACGGGTCAGACATTTTAAATCTCCGAAAAGAAGTCAGTGAGATCAAGCGATCATGCCTGCAGACAAACCAATTACTCAAAACGCGCATCGTTGAACTTGAGAAAACGGTGTTAAGCCTACAGGTTTATACGAAACGTCTTGAAGCAGAACAATCCTCGCAGTTTACTAAAGTAAATGCCAATTTAAAACTGCTGAATCAGTCCACTTCAAGTATAGAACACTTAAATCATTACGACATAGAGACTAAATTCATGGCAATCCAGTCTGAGCAGAAAAAGATGGAATCCATGCTCAAAAAGATCCACCCCCAGATCTCGGCCCAGAAAAGACGTCAGCCCGGTACCGTGACGTCCGGAAAATACGTCAGTGACATGATAAATATGTGCCATGGTGAGTCAAACATCACGATATTGGATTCTTCGAACAGCGAGGATTCCGACATAGAAAATACAACCGACTCTGTGAATCTTCAACCCACGAACATGTCACGTGACACTTTACATCCACGTACGTCAAACGGCATCCCTGAAACACACAATGCACAACATGATAACAACGGTAATCCAAACTTACCGCCGACTGCAGATCATCAGCCCAAAACGTCAACGTCAACATTGACGTCAAACCGTAATGCACACGTACTACCAGTGATTACGGCAATATTCACACCGGCGTATACGACACCACTATCAACATCGACTAACCATGCGAACGACGCGTCGAATGAACCGACAGTGATTACCACATCAACGTCAACCAACGTATCAGCGTCACGGTGTGACGCTAACGGGACACTTCGTCAAACGGCATTACCCATACACACTTATCCTTCGGTTCTGCCAACAACGAACTCACAGCATGCGGCGTTAGATCTGACGACATCCACGACAAGCAGCCAGCGTGCGCCTGTGACAACGCACGTGCCTTCAGCCATTGCGCCACGTGCGGCCAGCCCAGAGGCGGGGGTACCTCCTGTATCCGTGCCTTATTATCCCCATGGACAACACAATGTGCCGGAAAACATAGTGACTAACCGGCCATACTTCCCCAATCTGAACGTCCCATACCCATATCCTCAAGGCCATATCCCGACATTACAACCGTGGCAATTACGAAACTACGGCTACTTCCCTAACCTCCCAGCTCCCCAAATGAACGGATCTGTGAATGCACGTGCTCACACTAATTATACAAGTGCCAATAACCAAACAAACCACTACGTCGCACAGACAAACTCACGTGATACTTACAATAATGGAACGACCGTACAACATGAAAATTCTGGTGTTAGACAGGCGTATGTGACAGTGAACAACGATTGCCCTTCATCGTCAGCGTCCAACCAAATCCCGCGCACTAACAACAATATCCAAAATGAACCAATCACGAATGAAATTCCAATTGTGTCGGACGAGGACGATGACGGTTTTATCGGTGTTCACTCGAAACGCCTTATCAAATATTACATAGGAAATATTGATAAAAAGAAAACCAGTGCCGTTGGCATGAAGAGACACTTCCATGAAAACGGGGCCGTTCTAGATTCTGTACAATTTTACAACAGTCGCAATGGCAACATGTATGCTCAAATAAGTGTAGAGAAAAAGTACTCGGACATTGTAGAGTCTGATGACTTTCTCTGGCCCAATGGTATATTCTGCAATTATTGGAAATCAAAGTCACGTCAAAGTGACAATAGGCAGCACTCTAGATGAACAACAAACCACTATTCATGAATCCAAGTTTCACCAAATTACCGTACATGTACACAAACAACACCAGCCTATCAATGGTTTCCATACTATCTATTGTCATGACCCTTAATGTACTATGTTGGAACGTAAGGGGCATAATGTCCTCCACACTGTGCTTAAATGTACTCTTAGACAAAATGTCGTGTGACGTCGCGTTCGTGACCGAACACAAGCTACAGCCCTATAACTCGTCATTCATGGACTCGATCCACTCAAATTACTCAAGTATCACAGTCTGCGATGATACACAGAGTCAAGATAGCTATCACCCATGCGGCAGAGCAGGTGCAGCTATATTGTACAAAAACTATCTAAAACCATACATTGAACCCATAGACTGTAATAGCAGACGGATTGCGGGGCTGAAGCTGGTGGGTGTTACGAACAGACCATTGTATTTCTTCTCAGCATATTTACCGTCAGACAATAACATACTTGCGTATAGAGAAGAAATTGATAATCTTGATCAGCTATGTTCCTTGTATGGAGACACGGGTCATGTAATACTCGCCGGGGATATGAATGCCAGTATTCGCAGCGAAAATCACGTAAACATATACAAATCCATACAACTGAAACAATTTGTGCAACGCAATTGTTTAAATGCACTAAATACTTCAACACAGTGTAAGGGACCTGCTTTCACGTACATGCCAACGCAAACAATGCTTGATTACATATTCACAGATGACGTCATGAAATCATGTAACAGTAGCTGTGAAATTGTGGATGAAGGTAATATTACGAGTACCTCTGATCATCTGCCTATATCTACTTCGTTCACATTACCGCAGATTATTCCGGATTCGCATGTAGAAGCCATTATCTGGACGGCCTGGCATAAAATAAACGACGACCAATTACAAACTTACCAGCACGCGGTTTCCTGTAAACTGGAAGACATGCAGACAGGGGAGATAACCACAATCGAGCAGTTGAATAGTGTTAATACGGTTATTTCCGATTGTCTG
>JBEVXV010001197.1:3003-6205 GCA_040505915.1 Sedimenticola sp.
TTTGCGTAATGCTAGTCAATCGTATTTAGACCAGTCAATGATAGACCTGAACAATACAGCAGAATGTGACCTACGATTGTTCTGGTATCTAATTAAAAAGAAAAGAAATACGCCATCTAAACCTCCAGTAGCGGAAATCGTTCATAATGGCAACGTAATTACAACATCGGTTGATATTTTATCAATCTTCGCCTCATATTTCGAAAACATATATCGTCCAAAACAAAATGAACAGTTCAATGATGAATTCGGCACGGAAATAGAAAATAAGTTTAAATCGTTAAAACAACACACTAACAATACATGCTGTCCGATAATGGACGCGGAAGTCACCGAACCCGAATTAATCCCATTAATTCAATCTTTAAAAACGAAGAAAGCGCCCGGTTGGGATAAGTTGCAAAATGAACATATTCGACACGGAGGGCATGTACTGGTAAAGCAGATCGCTAGATTGTTTACTGCAGTCCTGAAACTTGAACAAATTCCGGCGGCATGGAAACGCGGTGTAATAATACCAATTCATAAAGGTTCTGGGAAAAGCACATCTGACATGGACAATTACCGCCCAATAACCCTACTGCCATGTCTATACAAGCTTTTTGAGAAAGTAATGCAAGCTAGAATGAATACATTTATAATTGACAAACAAATTTCATTTCCCTCCCCCCAGCAACAAGGTTTTCAAAAAGGCATGAGCTGTACGACGGCGGCGTTTAATCTCCAGGAAACTCTCCAATATAACATAGACAACAATAGCTCTACATACGCCGCTCTCATTGATACACGTAAAGCATTTGACACAGTGTGGCATCATGGCCTGATGGTGAAATTGCATGACCTTGGTTTCCATGGAAAGTACTGGAGATTGTTTGTTAACACATACGAAAACATCGAGTCCGCAGTCATGATCAACAGAAAACGGTCCCGATGGTTTCTGGTAAGGCAGGGAATCCGACAAGGTGGTGTGTGCTCCGCATTCCTCTATCTCGTATACATAAACAAACTGCTAATTGACTTGGTGCAGAGCAACATTGGTTGTAGAATTGGAGAAACAAACTGTTCCTGCCCTACACTAGCGGATGATGTTACACTCTTGGCGAATTCACCAAATGGACTACAGAAAATGCTCGACATTGTGTATTCATATTCATGCAATTGGCGCTATGAAGTTAATCCAAACAAATCAAATATCATAATATTTAGCCGAAACAAAAAAACAACAAATCAAAAACTACCACTGAACTTTGGAAATACAAATATTCCACAAGTGACATATGTATCCCATCTGGGAATTCGCCAAGAGGGCTCTCGTAGTACATTAAATAGAACGAGAGACATGTGCAGAAAAGCGAGGAACTCATTCTTCGGATTATCCTCTGTAGGCGTACACCAAAACGGACTTAACCCGCGTGTTTCAATTAAGCTCTATAAATCCGTAGTGATGTCGACACTGACATACGGATGTGAGGTATGGAATGATCTGGGAAATCAGGACTATCATGAACTCAACACACTACAACACATGTGCATCAAGCGAATACAAAATTTTAAGAAATTAACACGTTCGGACATGTGCGAATCAATGCTTGGTATGCAAAGTATTACGGCTGAAGTCGACCGCAGAAAACTACTATTTCTTCAAAAACTGTGCGATTCACACTCCTCAACAATATCGAGTAACATTTTTCACTATAAATTAAACATGTATAGAAACCAGAGACTTCATAAAATGACAGGCTACATCCCTGATATACACAGACTACTAAACAAGTACAAACTCTCTGATCACCTCCGGACATATATAGAAACTCTGACATTCCCGACCAAATACACATGGAAAGGAATTGTCAACATTGCGGTTAAAACAAAACATGAATCCGATAGGCAAATGCGTATGAACACAGACTCCGACTTCAGCCGTTTCAGACAGTTACACGAGAACGGCAACAGTATTGCTCTGCCTTATCAAATCGCGACAAACAAACACGAATTGAAAAACGTGCAATTAATCGCCAAATTGTGGGTAACTAAACCAAGTGACATTGTGAAAACGTGCACATATTGTCAAGTTGAATACAGCGATCTATTGCTACACATCGTATATGGATGCAGCATCGCGTCACGTGTAATACATTCATTCAAACGCCTCATAGATCGCAAATACGGTGGTGAGTTATATCGAGAGCTCGACACGAACTCACATGAACACTTAATTTGTATCCTCCTCGGAAAACTACCACAAACCCCTCTACAAGATGATGTTCTGCAATCATTTCGAAGCGAATGCCTCAAAATGATTGCAAACATCACACGTCCCATGTTTGATCGTTAACAGTCAAGGTAACCTGTGCACGACATGGTGCCGTTCTACAACGATACCATAGATGTACACTGGAACCAGTGTTGTGTTGTCTGCCATTTATGTAAATGTACCGTGTTCTGTTCTTCGTTCTATCATGTCTATACATGTATGTATTGTATGCTTCTTGTATGTTTCTAATTATGTGTTAAAATCTCCTTAATGGAGGAAATAAAGAATGAATGAATGAATGAACCTGGTCTTCCTGAAGTTTACTACGGGACTCTTCATCGAGGACGTTTGAGAATAGATTACTGTCATCAGCGAAAATCTTAACAAGTCCAGATACTGTTTCGGGTAGGTCGTTACTGAAACATAGACATAGGACAGGTCCAAGGACACTTCTTTGAGGGACACCGCTGAGCACACTTGACCACGATGAGTAAACATCCCTATATCTAACACATTGGGTACGTCCTGATAAGAAACTTTGTATCCAAGTCAGCACGTTGCCGTGAATACCAAGAGTGTATAACTTGTGTAGTAATCTTTCATGTGGCACAGTGTCAAAAGCTTTGCTGAAGTCTAAGTATATGACATCGATAGGGAAGGAACTATCCATCAGAGCCGACCAGTGTTCAAGAACTTCAAGTAATTGGGTTGTACACGATCTACCGGGCCTGAAACCATACTGATCCTCTGAAAGAAGATTGTTATCATTCAAGTGTTCCATCAATTTGTCCCTGATTAAGGATTCACACACTTTACATAGGATAGAAGTAAGGCTAACCGGTCTGTAATTTCCTGGTAATTGCTTGTCACCTTTTTTAAATATGGGAGTTACTACCGCTTTTCTCCAATCGCTAGGAACTTCACCTTCAGAGATACTTTTATTGAAAA
>JBEVXV010001198.1:0-3225 GCA_040505915.1 Sedimenticola sp.
CGTCACAGTGAAAGACGCATATCCAATCCCCAAAGTTGATGAATGTCTGGACACGTTGAGCGGGTCGGCAATGTTTAGCACTCTAGACCTAATGAGTGGCTACTACCAACTAGGGTTGGCTGAGGAAGACAGAGCAAAGACGGCGTTCATCACAAAGAGGGGCCTGTTCGAATACACAAGGATGCCATTTGGGCTATGCAATGCCCCATCAACGTTTCAAAGGGCGATGGAATTTGTGCTCAGGGGCCTCCAGTGGGCAATAGTGTTGATATACTTGGACGATGTCATAGTAACCGGCAAAACATTTGAGCAGCATTTGAAGAACCTGGAAATGGTGCTGTCCCGCTTCCTGAAGCATGGATTGAAACTGAAGGCCAGAAAATGCAAATTATTCCAAACAAGGGTCCAATTTCTTGGTCATTTTGTCAGTGCAAGTGGCGTTGAGACAAATCCAGAGTTAACAGAAGAGGTACGCAACTGGCCTGTGCCGAAGAACGAGAAAGATCTACAGTCATTCCTTGGTCTTTCAAACTACTATCGACGCTTTGTAGACAACTATGCCGAAATCGCCGCCCCTCTGTATAGCCTGTTGAGAAAATGTGCTCTGTTCAAATGGACTGATGCCGAAAACACTAGCTTCGAAACACTGAAGACATTGCTTGTCGCCTCGCCAATCCTAGCATTTCCGGTTGAAGATTGCGAGTTCATCCTGGACACGGACGCATCGAACATCAGTATCGGCGCCGTACTGTCACAGCGACAGGATGGAGAGGAGAAGGTCATCTCATATGCCAGTAAGCGACTAGGCCCAGCTCAAGAGAGGTATTGTGTCACGCGACGAGAATTACTTGCAGTGGTCACATTTACCAATCAGTTCAAGCATTATCTTCTGGGTCGCCCATTTCTCCTTCGCACGGACCATGGCAGTTTGTCGTGGCTATTCCGATTCAAAGCACCACAAGGCCAGCTGGCGAGATGGCTTGAAGAATTAAGCCAGTACAATTTCACAATCCAACACAGACCCGGCAAAGTTCACTGCAATGCGGATGCCTTGTCAAGAATTCCGATGCAGGATGACAAATGTGACTGCTATCGGGCTGGAGTTGACCTGAAGTTGCTACCATGCCATGGATGTAAGACGTGTACTGCCGTTCACGAAAAATGGGAACGGTTTGAAGAAGATGTTGACTACATCGTACCAATTGCAATACGGAAAGTAGAGGACGTTCAGAAGAGTGTTCAGCTGCATTGCAACTGGATGTCAACCAAAAGCAAGGAAGAGATTATGAAAGCGCAGTCTGAAGACAAAGATATATCCGTAATCAAGCAGTGGGTAACAAACGGTCAACGACCAGACGCAGATGAGATACGGCCTGCTAGTCCTGACATACGAAGCTACTGGCTGCTGTTCTCCCAGTTCCGATTAGTAGATGGGGTGCTGAGATATGTTTGGGAAGATAGCTGTTCTGGAGAGAAACTATTGCTGGTCCTGCCCAGAAAATACAGAAGGGAGGTTCTTGAGATGTGTCACGCAGCACCATACTCCGGTCATCAGGGGATTACACGCACAAAGGACAGAGTGAAAAGCAACTACTACTGGTACTGCATAGGGACGGATGTAGAACATTTTGTCAAGAGTTGTGGAGAATGCGCACGAAACAAGAAAGATGCTCGACGACCCGTAGCACCCCTGCAAACATACGTGTACGGCGCACCAATGGACAGAGTACAGCTGGACATTTTAGGTCCATTACCTGAAAGTGAGCGAGGCAACAAATATCTACTTGTCATAATTGACCAGTTCACAAAGTGGGTTGAAGCATATCCATTACCCCACCAAGGCGCGCAGCTTGTTGCAGAGAAGTTTGTGTACGAGTTTGTAGCTCGCTTCGGAGCACCAGTTGAGTTGCATACAGACCAAGGCAGCAATTTTCAAAGCAATCTATTCAGAGAAATGTGCAAGCTTCTGGAAGTAGCACAAACACGTACAACACCGTACCACCCAGCTTCAAACGGTCAAGTGGAGCGATTTAATCGCACAATATTGCAGATGATCAGGTGTTCTTTGCGTGGCGGGCAAAGCAAATGGGATGAACAGATACCCATTTTGATTTCGGCATACCGCGGCACTCCCCACCCGAGCACAAGCTTCACACCAAACCGACTTATGCTGGGACGCGAGGTAGCTATGCCACATGATCTTGTGTTTGGCAAGCGTGCAGAGGATGCAGCATCGGACCCATGTACTTGGTCACAGTCGATTGCGGATGAGCTAAGAAGAGCTCATGATATCGCCAGAGAGGTACTCAAAGAAGGAAAGCAGAGACAAAAGAACCTTTATGACATCCATGCTGTATCCAGAACGTACACGATTGGAGATATGGTATTGGTTTCGGAAGAGGCCAGAGTGAAAGGGAAATCTCCGAAACTTCACAGTGTTTGGCGAGGGCCATTCATAGTGTCCAGAGTACTAGGACCAGTACTTTATGAAGTAAAAGATTCAAGGAAGGCTAAAGTGCTACATCACAACCGACTAAAGCACTTCATTGCGGAGACAGTTCCTAGCTGGGTTCATCGAATTAGGGCTGAACTTGGTGTTCGAACTGACAACGAGTCGACAGAAAATGACAATGAGACGCGGCCGCCACAAACGTGCAACGAAACTGACGAGAATTCACTGCGAATTCCGCCAGGGAAAGCAACTGAAAATCAACATGTTAGCGGTTCTCAGCCGCCATTGGCCAACGACACTGACGAAAATTCACAGCGAATTTCGTCTGGCGGACTATCCAAGCCTGACCCGAGCAGTGAAACAACAGGGACTAGTGGAGATGTTGATAGGAATTCACTGCGAATTCCGTCACCACAGTCTCACAGTACCCGAACCAGGAGTGGACGTCCAGTCGTGCCGCCTAGAAGATATGAACTGTAATCGATGTGTTTATCGGAATTCACTGCGAATTCCGTCGCGATTGTGCCGCTGCGTCAGAGGCAGGAGTGAACGACCAGACGTGCGCCTAGATGAAAATTATGACTGTATTTGAGTGACACAGATATAAACAATCACATGATCAACAGCAAAAAAACAAAAGGGGGAATAATGTTGTGAAATAGCGGTTACTTATTACATAACCATCATTGTATGTTATTGTTGGCGCATGCGCTCTCTGATAAAATAAAGATTACCGAATACACAGCGTCCTTTGTAAGTGCGGCTTTGAAGCC
>JBEVXV010001199.1:0-17455 GCA_040505915.1 Sedimenticola sp.
CCTCCGTGTACCCCTACCCACCCAACACCGTCCAGGCCACCAATGTCCCACTCACCCACCTCCGTGTACATCTACCACCCCACACCGTTTTATCCTCTCATGACCCACTGACCCACCTCCGTATACCCCTACCCACCCACACCGTATAGGCCACCCAGGACCCACTCACCCACCTCCGTGTACCCATACCCACCCCACACCGTCCAGGCCACCAAGGACCCACTCACCCACCTCCGTGTACACATACCACCCCACACCGTCTAGGCCTCTCAGGACCCACTCACCCACCTCCGTGTACCCCTACCCACCCACACCGTATAGGCCACCCAGGTCCCACTTACCCACCTCCGTGTACCCATAGCAACCCACACCGTACAGGCCACCCAGGACCCACTCACCCACCTCCGTGTACCCATACCAACCCACACCGTACAGGCCACCCAGGACCCACTCACCCACCTCCGTGTACCCATACCAACCCCACACCGCCGAAACACGCACCCTCTCTTCCAAAACTAAATACGAACCTCATCATAATGTATGGTTGTAATCAGCCAGCACTTGCCATATTGAGAGCTGTAAACGATATATTTAGTTACATGTATATACGTTGACAACCGCATTACATATGAGACGCGCCATGACAACACGTACCTTACATGTACAACAAGTAAAATTGTTGCTCTAATTTTTTTTTATTTATAGTCATATTTATCAAATTAGACGTTAGAATTTTGCGGAAATGTCAGAGCAAATGCGGAAATAATGTTCTGAAAGTTGCGTCAAATTTGACATCATTTACCGAAGTTATGTTTAATTTTCAAACTTATTTACGGCGAAATTCCAAAATGAAACGCGCCATTAAATTCCGCATTTGCTCTGAAAGTTTCGCCACATTTTGGCGTCATTTGATTAAAATATGACTATAAATAAAAACCATTATACGGCGAAGATGTAAGGTATACGTTAAGCCATGGCGCGTCTCATATATGTTAATAATAAGGTAGAGTGGCGAACATATCTTTTGAGAACCTCTTGGTATGATTCATGTAATAATCATTATAATTATACAAAAAGTTCTATCTGACGCCAAGAGATATGTGACGCCACCGTGTGAGCGTTATGCGGTGATTTTCAACGCATAAACCACACGATGAGCTGTATGCGACAGCGTGCGCCACATAAAGCGCACGTTAAGCCCCAGTCACAATGGATCGTACGATGTTTTGATTGTACGCTTCAGGCCGATTTTTGAGGGGGGGGGGTGCAGGCAACCCCCGGGGAATTACTAGTATCATTGTCAAATTCCCTACTATCAGGATTAAATCTTTGTCAAATTCCCGAGGGCCTGAGTCAAAATCTGGAGTCATCGATGCATTTTCTGTCTAATTCCCGCCTATCGGGATGTTTTGCTGTCTAATTCCCCCATTAAATATGTCACCAGCGTGCGCACATTTACATGTAGCTGTCTCTTCCACAATTCCCTGATATGTAAGTCATGTGAGATAAGCATGTCAAGCTAATGCTGCATAATTTCGCCAATTGTTTGTTTTTAACGTTTTCGTATTTCTACACCTACATTTATGTATCTATACTGTAGAACAATTCTAACCTCATACATGTACTACATTGTACGTTACGTTGTTAGCATCAGCACAGCCATACTATCGTCACTATAATCATACAATTGGACCGCCGGCTGCGAAAAGGGACCTTAAGACGTTTGCGATCAACGCAGTCCCAGATCAGCCTGCGCATTCGCGTAGTCTGATCAGGGACTCCGCTGCTCGCTATTCAATTGCTAAGTAGTCTTATTGCCATCAGCAAAACGATTACAGATTCTTTTCCCACTGTGCGGGTGTGTGGAAGGGCCAGAAGCCTCAATGTGTGCCACTGCTGTAAGGTCCCTTTTCGCAGCCGGAGGCCCACATATACACGTACGCACAAACGCACCCTCTCATCCTGCTACTGTGTACTGTAGCTATCAGGGTCACTGGCTATTCATTATAGTAGGTTATATCGTGTTACGGTGTCATACCCTATCGGATAGAAGATAATCGTGGTCTGACCACTGGCTCACACGGTCTGTTGCAGAGAGCCGAGACATTGACCTAAATCACTGAATACCAATTCGATTATATACGGATTACATACGGGTCGCCGGCTCTCAAAGGGGACTTAGACTATTCGGTATATTTATCATAATCGGCTTTAAAAATCCAATATATTGGCATCAGCGTATTTATCTAAAAATGGTTTCTAAAATTACGATTATTTTCCGTAAATGAAGTCGAAACTTGGTGAAAATTGCAGTGCATATGCTGAATTAAATTCCTCATATTCTCTGCAGGTGTTGCCAACTTTCGAAGCTCTATTCGAATATCGCGTTTTATTTATTTCATAACTTTTACGGCAATATATGACGGTGCGATTATGGTGGAATCCTCATAGCCGGGGCCAGTTTGGCCATTTCGTTTATAGGGGTCGTATTACATGTATAGTTTAACTATATTGCGGCACAAAAATACTTCAGACCAGTGTAGACCTAGATATGTCTGCTCATGCGTGGAAGGTTACCCACAAGGTTCTACATGTACACTAGACACAAGTCCGTGCACAAAATAACTGATCTATTCAGCGAACTACTTTAATGTTTTGTGCCAATCTCATGTGCACACTTTTTTTTTTTCAGTTAATGATATTTAATTAACGTGGCCACAGGTCCGAATACTCTAAGGGCCACGGTGGCACGCATGATATGATGTACTACTAAAGTCGCGTTAAGTTTCAAGTTTGAAAATCAAATTATGTATTTATATTATATATGCACACGTATATAGAATAATATACGCCAAATAACACGGATGTCCGTCCGGGCTGTAAGCTATCGTTGCTATGGACTTATTAATTTAATGGCATTCCGCATTTGTTCGGAAATTTTCGCCAGATTTAACCCTTTCACCTCTACATATCTGACATGGAATCTCCCATTCACACATTCAGACCAATCATGTTACCATAACATCTACTTCAGATCACTCCATTCAAACAGTGGGTGATTTTTCTTTCTTAAATATGGAAGATTCATGGCAAATAGTGCAGATCCTGATAAGACGGCTCGTATGAGCCGGCTCATCTGGATCTACACTGTTTGCAAAGCCTGGCCTATAAAGAGGCGGCTAGGGTTGGAAGGTTTAAAATAGACGAAGCTTCTCATAAACCCGGTGTCGTAGTCGGCTACTAATAGGGTCTGCTATTGTAGAAAAAGTGGGTTCGCTCGCCTTTCGTGCCGAAATAGATTTTTTGGTCTAGTTTTCTTTCTTAGGCAATTCTGCGCTAAAAAAAGTTAGGTGCCATTTTTTCGGCGGCCATCTTGGTGTATTGGCGGCCATCTTGAATTTTCATCTGATCGCAAAACACGCCCACGTCTTAAACGGTTATACCAAACTTTCCTTGGGAAATAGTGCGACTGAAAGTCACTTAGCACATGTAAATGTGATATACCCTATCACAAGAAATAAAAGTTAGCATTATAAACATCCAAGATGGCCGCCATATTCAAAATGGCCGCCAAATAATTTGTTTTTCTCGCAAAATACGTACTAAAGTGAGTTTTTATTCACTGGAAAATGCATAGGTATATCGTGCGTTTGAAGACACACAAAGATGCAAACATTGTTTACGCCGTATAATAGTGTGGTAGTAAATAGGATAGACATACAATAAGCCTACGAAATTAAAAATGGCCGCCACATAGGTTTTCTGATGAAAACAAAATGTGTTGTAATTACACAGTCTATCCACGGCACATTACAAGTATGTCGGTGCAATATTTGCTTAAACACTTGACACATGATACTAGCCCAAATAGGGAGTAACTGCAAATACGACAAACCCCCAAGATGGTAGAGAAATTCAAAATGGCCGCCATATGTGACATTCTAAACGGCAAATGTGATCTTTTGTCTAAATTGTACACGTGCTTTTATTAACATTACATATAGTCCATGGGCTAGAATAGGTCCCCGAGCATCCCCCATCATTTCGTTCAGTAGACCCTCCTGATTGATATTCTGGATGTTAACAGCAAATAAGTTGGGATTAACTATGAATGGCGGCCATTTTTCAAAATGGCCGTCACCAAAAATTACATTTGCTCATATCTGGGTCTCTGAGTCAGATATACACTTGATTTTGGTGTCTTTGGGCTTGTTATCAGGGTAATATAATGCAGTAAGAAAAGTAATTATCATATTGGCTAATTTAGTTTTGGCAGCTATCTTTAATTTCAAAATGGCCGCCAAAAATCATGTTTTTGCCCATATCTCGGTCTACGATATATATACAGCCTTGATTGTTGTCGCTATCCCTATTTTTTATGGTAAATGAATCCAATAAATGAAGATTATTCATATCTGTTCTGACACCTGAACTATATATGGTGACCATACGGTGTCAAGGTCACAGGAAGATATCAAGGTCGCTGAAATTGTATACGAAAATGATGAAAAATTGTATACATTCTCTTGTATTTCAATCAGCATACCGTATTCTAAACTAAAGCGAAATAATATTTAAGGTGCAAATACATGGATAAACCGGTGAAGAGTGGTGTGCCCCAGGGGTCAGTGCTAGGCCCTGTCTTGTTTACCATCTTTATAAATGACATTGATGAGTCAGTGAAAAGTCATATTCTGAAGTTTGCTGATGATACAAAATTGTACCGTAAAGTCAATCTGCAGAAAATATCAAATTGTTACAGGATGATATTAACAATCTATGTAAGTGGAGTTCAGATTGGCAAATGTTGTTTAACGTTAATAAATGCAAAATTCTCCACTGTGGTTACAACAATCCCAACTATGACTACATAATGAATGACCAGGCACTTTTGACTACTGACAGTGAAAAGGATTTAGGTGTTTTGATTACATCTGATCTGAAATCTTCTAGACATTGTGCAGAGGCTGTTAAAAAGCCAAATCAAGCACTTGGCATGATACATAGACATATCGTTTCACGAGACAAAGATCTTATCGTCCGACTATACAAAGGAATCGTTAGACCTCATCTCGAGTACTCAATTCAAGCGTGGAATCCACACTACCAAAAGGACATTATATTAATGGAAAGAGTTCAGAGGAGAGCAACACGACTCATAGATGAATGCAAAGATATTTTCTACTATGACCGCCTTAAGATCTGCAAATTGACTACATTAGAATTTCGAAGAATTAGAGGAGATTTAATTGAAGCCTTTAAGATACTAAATGACAAAGAAGGTATTCCACCGGACAAAATGTTTACAAGGAATCTTGACTCTCGTACACGGAGACACAAGTTTAAACTACAAAAGGAACGCCCTCGACTTGACTTGAGGAAATTCTTTTTCTCCGTGAGAGTCGTGAATGAATGGAATATACTGCATGAAAATGTCATTGCGGCATCTTCTGTCAACAACTTCAAGAATTTACTCTACATATATCTAGAGGAGAAATATGGGGTTTCCATGAGCTACACTCGAGTAACCCCTAGGCCGTATGTCCGTTAAGATGTACGGCATCAGGTATAACAGATATAACAGGTATAACATATATACTCGTTTTGTTTGGAGCAACATAATTCATGACCTTGTGAGATCAAGGTCACAAGAAGGTCATCAGAAACTATCAAGGTCATTGAAATTTTTCACCGAAAAGGACGGAAAACCATATCATTTTTTTATATCGCCAAACACTGCACTAAATTGGATATATATGATGGAATTCTGCATGCTAGCAACAAGTTGGGAAGCCATATCAATGGTTTGTGTGGACATAATAACATGTTGGAAGACCATATGAATTGCGTTGGAGGCCATATTAACATGTTGTAAGGCCATATCATCTTGCAAGACCATAGTGAAGTGAAAGGATGCGAGAATGGATGGTTGTGAGGCCATATTGATGGACTGGAGACCATACCAACTGGTTGGGAGGTCATATGGATTGGATCGGAGGCCATATCAACATGTTGGAAGGCCATACAAATGGGGCTGGAGGCCATAGCAACATGTTGCGAGATCACCATGGTGGGGTTGGAGGCCATACCAGCATGTCAGACCATATGTATTGTATTTGAGGTCATATTGACATGTTGGTAAGTGATAGGGATAGGGTTAGAGGACATACTAACATATTGGGAGGCCATGCTGATGGGGTTGGAGGCCATATCAACATGTTGGATAGTCACAAGGATGGACTTGGAGGCCATACTATCAAGCTAGGAGACCATATGTATGATGCTGGCGGTCATAGTAACATGTTGGGATGTCATAGGAAAATGGTCAGAGGTCATACTAATATGACGGGAGGCCATATAGATGGGCTGGATGCCATTGTAACATGTTGGGAGGCCATATGTATATTGTATGCGGTCATAGTAGCATGGTGGGAGGCCATATGGATGGTGCCACAGGGATGTGATTGCATGTCATAGTAAGAAGTTGGAATGTCATATGGATGAAGCCAACACAATACATATGGTCTCCTGACATGCTGGTATGGCTTCCAAGCCCACCCTTGTGATCCCGCAACATGTTGCTATGGCCTCCAGCCCCATTTGTATGACCTCCCATCAGGTTGCTATGGTCTACAATCACATCAATATGGCATCACACCATCTTACTACGGCATCTATTCTCTTCCCTATGGTCTTGCAACATGTTGATATGACATCCACAATAACCAGCCAGCCGGAGTTGAGGGCACACCTCGAGAAAATAACTGCCATTCATGAAGCTAAGGTCCCAGAAACAAAGAAGGGGTAAGAGCTTTTCTGGGGTTGGCGGGGTTCTACCGTAAATTCATCACGGACTTTGCAGAAATTGCCGCCCCGTTGTCTGAGCTCACGAAGAAGGGTCAACCCAATAAGGTGGAATGGGGGAGCCCAAGAACAGGGCCTTCGGGATATTGAAGAGGGAATTTACCAGGGACCCAATTATCAAGTTGCCTGAACTCGAGAAACCGTTCATTTTGAGAACAGATGCTTCTGACATAGGTCTTGGAGCCGTGCTGCTCCAGAATCAAGATTGGACAACTCTGCCAATTTCATATGCCAGTAAGAAATTACTCCCCAGTGAACGGAATTACTCCGTAGTGGAACGGGAATGTCTAGCGGTCGTCTGGGGGATGGAAAAGTTCCACAAGTATCTGTTTGGGTCAGAGTTTATTCCACAGACGGATCAGCAACCCCTCACATACCTCAATAAGGCAAAGGTGGTAAATTCTAGACTCATGAGGTGGGCTTTGTCGCTACAGCCCTACCGCATGCCAATCAGGGCCATTAGGGGCGTAGACAATGTGGGGGCTGACTATTTGAGCAGAACCTAGGGCATTTGGGAATTCGCCACACCGTTCCTTACTTTCACGGGAACCCCCAGAAATGAACCAGCTGCTTTGTTGTTTTTTCTTTTATTTATCTATATCGCCATCATCATTGTACATTGTTTCATCGTATGTGTGCGAGTATTTGTACCTGGTGGATAATGACGTGATTTACAAGTGTTTCACACTTCTCGAAGGGAGGAGTCATGTCACGATCATTATCCATAGCATACTCATTTAATACCCTGTACGCTCTTTGAATTTAGGTACGCCGTCATCTTTCGCCTTACTGTATACTTTATGTGCATTGTCAGTTTTTCCGAGTTACCCGTGCAGGATTAAGTGCCATTTCCCATGGTTTTGACTCTCGTATGAGAAGGCATGTTGTACGAACTTGACTGCAGACCACCAGTCGAGCGCAGTCTGATCTGTATTTTCGGGATTCACATATAGCAGCCAATTAGTCAAAGCAAGAGTATGAACATATGTGTAAAGTCTATATGCACTGTTTGGTAGGTGCCAGTTGTTATCATATAAAGCGGGAATCTTTGCTCGCTGATCAGGTATATGGGATTATGCCGGAAATCTTGGGTCTAGTCAACCCGTGCAGCTTGTAAAATCTGAGGCTAGATTTAGTTATTCAACAAAAGCGTGGATAGCGACACTCCACATTTTGTGGAAATCCACGTGCATCCACGTGCGAGTTTATATATGGGCAGGCCAGTTGAGTCTCATTGAATGCTTACTACTCACTACGGGAAACATTGTCGTAGAATATTCTCTCGGAAATTCTGATACGTTCGATTTACATGTGTTGTTTGAATGTATTGCTACTTGTACCACTAACAGCCGAGTTTATTTTCAGAAGATGTAACTGCTGCTAGTTTTCGTAAGTAGCGCAAATCGTTGTCTAAATCCGATATGTGAATTTACTCTGTATTGTCATGTTGGGGGGCTCCCGGCACGGCAATGAATGCGTTGCGTTTTGGCATGACGCTGCATGCGTAGGGTCAGATTTTGTAATGTGTCAAGTTTATGCTACAGCTTTAGGGAAGTTCATTCGTTGTTCATGCGTGCACAGTAACCTGTTAGAAAGCACATTATAGTAATGTCCGTTCAGTAGTTAGGGCTAATAAGCTCGTTGACGAGGAAAGATCCCAGTCAGTTGGGGGACGTAGCCACGCCGCGACAACCGGGATGCTTGCTCGCTATTGTATCGAATTATCTCTCCCCTACCTAAGCACACATAGGTTTGGGAACACCAGTCCTTGGAAGATTGTGGGTTAAATTTGGATCACTAACCTGATCCGGCGGGATTTTCACTGTATTGGTGTGAGTTGCACGGCGTCACCCACCGCAAGGCAAACTCACGGGTTAACCATTCTCACCCGTTTAAAGTTGGAGAATCATCCCCATTTTCGTAGGTCGGATGTTACCCTGTCCTCGCAGGCCGTGCATTTGATATCAACTTTTACGCTTTTAAAGAACAAACCAGCCGCTAATTTGGCGAACTTTCGGTGGTTTTCAATGAAATAATTATAATTCTCAAACAAACAATCGACAGAGCCTTCAATATTGACATAATACGGTTGTTTTTAGAAGAGTATTAGGGACAACTAATTGTTGGACTTTTAGCGTGATTAACCAATAGTCGGACAGAACCTATAATCGAACGTGTCTGCCTGTCAAATATTTTTAACACATGATGATCAGGCAGGGATATATAACAATGGCATTGCACAATATTAAATGTTATTACCTAATGTGTTCTGCCTGCCTTCATTAAAATTAGAACATTTATATAGACTGCATCTGTGCAGAATTAAAATTATGCTATTGACCAAATATTATTTGACATAACTGCGAGGACAGGGTAACATCCGACCTACGAAAATGGGGACGATTCTCCAACTTTAAACGGGTGTTACTCAGTCATCGCTTAACATTTTGACACGCCTTTTTTTGTATTAGCTGCATGGATGTGTCGGGTCTTTGTATGATGCGTTAGTTCTGGCATTTTTTTTTTTTTTTTTTTTGTTAGCGCATTTGTTAGGCAGATGCGAAATCCACTCTGTTGGTAGCTGGAAATCTTTATACTAATATATACATGTACTACCATGGGTGTTTATTATGTTTCAGAAAGTTGTTATATATACCTTTTTTTTATCCAATCACTATGCCTATCACCTGTGTTTCAACCCTATATATCTGACATGGAATCTCCCATTCTCGCATTCAGACCAATCAGTTTACCATAAAATCAAATTCAGAACAGTCCATTAAAAAAGTGGGTTATTTTGCTTTCTTAAATATGGAAGAATACTTGCAAATAGTGCAGATCCTGATGAGACGTCTCATATGAGCAGGCTCATCTGGATCTACACTGTTTGCAAACCATGGCATCTAAAGCGGCCGCTAGGGTTCAAATGGTTAATTTACCCTACTAAACACGGTCAACTTACAATTAGGGAGAGGGGCACAATCCCCCCGCTTAGTGACTGGCTTCTCAAAAGGGATAGAGCAGCTCTCGTGGGCCAAATACAAGCGGCGGAGATGGACGATGTACCCTGCTCAGTCGAGCTGGTGTCCCGAGCGGACTGGAAGACGGAGGTGGGTGATCTTACCCTCATTGGAAGCGGAGGACGGATACCCTACTAAGCACGGTATCGGTGGTCAAATTCCAAGTAGGGAGAGGGGCACAATCCCCCCGCTTAGGGACTGGCTTCTTATCAGGAAGAGAGCAGCTGTCGCCGGCCAGATACAAATCCCCCCACCCCCGCTTAGTGAATGGCGTCTCAGCAGGGAGAGAGCAGCTCTCGCAGTCTTGTGAATCCTCAGAATGAAATGGGTTAAAGGTGCCGCAAGCAAGGGAGATAACTCTAGCATTTGTAATTTAAGAGTTATCTCTTTTTCTTAAACCTTTCAACCCTATATATCTGACATGGAATCTCCCATTCTCACATTCAGACCAATCAGTGTACCATAAAATCAAATTCAGAACAGTCCATTCATACAGTGGGTACTTTTGCTTTCTTAAATATGGAAGAATATTTGCAAATAGTGCAGATCCTGATGAGACGGCTCGTATGAGACGGCTCATCTGGATCTACACTGTTTGCAAACACTGGCCTCTTAAAAGGCCGCTAGGGTTGAAAGTCTTAATGTATATTTTCACATGCGTTACAAAGAACTGCAAAATTGGGAAGTCAAAATGTGTGCAATTATTAAAAAAATAATCTTTGCATGTTTTCCCGTTACTATAACAATATTTAACAACTAGAACTAGAAATAACGATATGAGTTAGTCAATATTTACACGAATCATTGAAGCGAGTCAAGTTAACCCTTTCACACATATATACATGTATCTGACATAGAATCTCCTATTCTCCCATTCAGACCAATCTATTTGCCGTCATGGTAAATCCAGTCCATTCAAACAGTCGGCGATGATTTCATTTTTTTAAATATGGAAAAATACTTTCAAATAGTGCATATCCTGATGAGACGGCAAACAGAGGCCTCTAAGACGCCGTTATGGTTGAAAGGGGTAATGTATATTTTCACATGCGTTACAAACAGCTGCAAAAGTTGGAAGGAAAAATGTGTGCACTTTTTGTTTTTTAAATCTGTGATTTGTTGTTACATTTATATTTAACAACTAAAACTAGAAACAAAACGGTATGAGTTAGGCAATATTTACACGATCACTGAAGCGATTCGAGTTAACCCCATGATAACCCTGATAGCGTCAACTCATATACGGGCCAAGCTCTGAGAAACCCACCTAACCGCATGTCCGTATGGGGCCGAAAATGATTTACACAAATAAGTCTATGTCTTGTAAATGAAGAAGAAAGTTGCCGAAAACTGCTGAGCATATATATGCGGAATTTAATTCCACATATACTCTGTAACTTTCACCAACTTTCGATGTCATATACTGAAACTATAACTTTTCATCGATTTCATTTACGATCATATATACAACAGCGAGATAAGGATTCATTTGTCACAGACCAGCTCGTATATATTCTGTCCGGGGACGTCATAACGATCGCGCTGGCCTAGTGGTAGAGCGTCCGCTTCGTGACCGGGAGGTTGTGGGTTCGCGCCCCAGCCGAGTCATACCAAAGACTAAAAAAATGGTACTAGCTGTTTCCTCGCTTGACGCTCAGCATATGGGGATAAAGCTAGCTCTTTCTCTAACACTAACACTAACACTGACTAACACTAACAACTAAATAAATGTAGTTCACACATAATGATTAATCAACGACAGATGGCTCACAAACAATAAACAGCTCCCAGTGTTTCGGCTAGGCAAATCCGGGATGAAACGCTATAAAAGGTGAGCTAGTTGTTGAAAATATTGCATACTGTTATGAGTAAGTTTTTTGTTACATAACTTCGGGTGTCAATTAACAAATATACATATTTCCCGGTAATTGCCTGACGTAATTTGTATTTATAAAAGCATCATTATGCTATTTTGTCAGTTTACAAGTAATAACACAGAAATACCTTTTCTTATATACTGAAATGCAAATAATAACAATACTTCAGTTTAAAATAATCATGGTACTAAAAGCATAATTTGTTTCATATATCTGATATGAGTCATATTTATATTCAGATGAATCACCGTCACATGGAGATTTCGAATGCAAAATTTATTTCTTGCTATCTATATTATTATGACTTTTATTATAGATTTTGTATTTTTCTACTAGTTTAAAATATTAATAGATTGCTTGCATAATACTGTGAAACCGTTTCGCGACTTAGCGTTGAAGTTTTAGCAAGCTCAGAGAATACAATAGACATACAGATTGATAATCACTATCAAACAGACTTTGGAATGTTCCAAACAAAGGAACAAACCAAGCAACCAGATGTTATGTTAACAACACCCATGTCATCTTGGTAGGTCACATGGGCATATGTGTGATCACATTTGATTCGCTGAGACCAAATAAGGAGCGTTTTGATTGGCTTTTAGCTGAAAACAAGCCAGCCGGAAATACTCTGGCAATTCATGTATGTAAGGCTGGGGACTGATTGTCATATTCAGTTGGGCTCCCGGCAAATAAAGTTCTTAAACTTTATATTCTCCGATATTTTCAGGTGAGTAAATTGTTTGTATATATTGTATACATTGTACCTCTTGCAAGAATAAGTTCCAGTACTATGAGATATTTGTACTGTTTCTTTATGATTTGTATGCCAATGAAAAGCTTTCGATTACCAACTAGACTTTGATGTAATTAACATAAATGGAGATATCAATTTACAAAAAATATTACAAAACGTATATATCCCGATTGTCTTGGCAAAACTAGGCAAATGATAGTTTTGTAAAAAAAAATCGCTAAACATTATCTAAGCGTAATTTCGATGGTATTCAATCACTTTTCGGCAATATGAGCAGGCTTAAATCGCTTTGTATATTTTCAGTGTGGATTTCGAATATCCAAAAATTACTGTGACTGCTTGAAAAATTAGTACTCCCCTATAACCTAAAGAGGTTAGGTAAATCATTGAAAATGCAGATTTATAGAAACCCCTCTTTCTCTGTAAATAAATATGAATAATTCATCGAGATATTCAGTCCAAGCAGGCACAGTAATGAGAAATTGGCTGCACCCAGTGTCCCAATATTGTAGTTGTGAGGTGCCTACAATCAACACTGCGTACTCAATATTTTCCTGCATAAGCCGAATAGCCACTGAAAACATGATGTACATAATTTTCTCCACTTTCTAATATTTGTATGTTTAATAGGTGAATGTGAACCGGTTAACATAATTTTTAAATTGTCAAACCTATATTACTTTTCGTTATGACTTTCGCTATAATAAATCTGCCTACTGGTTCTATCGATTTACGGATGTTTCGGTAAATGACGAGTTCGGTAAATTGATAATATAGAGGGAATGGTTTGGATGTTTCGGTAAAAAGGGTTTTGTATAGTAGAATTGGTCATTATCGAAGGAAGGCCTAACAATAGGCATAACAATAGGATAACATGAAAAAGTGTGAACAAACAGTAGATTATAGTGCTGATTATTAACTCGTTGTTCACGGTTTTGACATATTTACCTATTGTTATGGTATTGTTAGGGTATTGATATATTGACTTTGTATTTCATATTATGTATTTTATAAAATATTTTTTCTTACATTTTATAAAATATTTTTTCTTACCTTTAGAAGTCCTTTTCAGCTACCGATGGACGAATCTGTCGACAGGTCATGGCACACAACACAATGAAACAAGTAAATTCAGTTTGTATAATGTTAATTGGCTTACCGATCTACATTGCCTAATAGTTACTCTATTATATCAATTTACCGGAACATCCAAACCATTCCCTCTATATTATCAATTTACCGAACTCGTCATTTACCGAAACATCCAGCATCCGTTCTGATTTACGTATATCATATTATGTATTTTATAAAATATTTTTTCTTACATTTTATAAAATATTTTTTCTTACTTTTAGAAGTCCTTTTCAGCTACCGATGGACGAATCTGTCGACAGGTCATGGCACACAACACAATGAAACAAGTCAATTCAGTTTTTATAATGTTAATTGGCTTACCGATCTACATTGCCTAATAGTTACTCTATTATATCAATTTACCGAAACATCCAAACCATTCCCTCTATATTATCAATTTAACGAACTCGTCATTTACCGAAACATCCAGCATCCGTTCTATCCAGATGGGAGCTGTAGCAAGTGACACTTCTATTGTCCAGTATGTGAAATAAAAAATTTAGATAACAGACTATCAATGGCTGCGTAATAATGATTTTATTCAACTAAATAGTACGGATTTATCTTAAACTTTATACATCAAATTATACTTTCAGTTAAATTACATTAGTCTATATTCAAACTAAGGCCACCGGGTTTTAGATAATTTATAATACAGTATGTCGTATATATATTTGACTACAATAATGTGTATACATTGATATCATCGTGTGGTTAAGAGAGTGGGTTGTTGTGATAAAAAATGTTTATTTCTTTATGTTGCGAGTCCAGTATTTCCGAAATATGTTCAACAGATATAGTGAAGCGTCATTGGTTGCGATTTTAGATTTTACCATCACTTCCCAGAGACCCCATCATATCAACTGTATTAAACTTATGTATACAGTGGATATGGTAACAAATTAACAAGTATAACATATTCTTGACTGGTACTTGGTACATCCACAGTGCAAGCGAGCCCCCACCCCAATACCGAAAGCAACCAGTGACGACAAGTTATATATGTTAATAATACCACGTATACATTATCCTGTATGTACTTTTGAATACATTGTACAATATATTCAGTTGGTCTCCCGGCAAATAAAGTTCTTAAACTTTATATTCTCCGATTATTTTCAGGGTCCATACATTATACCAGTCAGAAACATCACATACCAGTCATTAATTACGACCCCGTAATAATACCTATCTACACGTACCAGTGCATACTATTCTGCAAAATGGCAAGCTTTCAAGTTGGGGTTTTGTTTGGGCTGGCCGCCTGCTGTATAGCGATCGGTGGGGCCTTTGCATTACCAAGTAAGTAATACGAGTGCATAAAGACGCGCCATGACATAACGTACCTTACAACATGTAAAAGTTTCACCATAAATGATTTTAAGTTATAGTCATATTTTTATTTCAGATCAAATGCGGAATTAAATTCCGCATTTGCTATGTAATTTTCGTCAACTTTTGATTTATAACCATATCTTTGCCAAATTTGACGAAAATGTCGGAGCAAATGCAGAAATGAATCCGAAAGCTTCGCCGTTAATGATTTTAAGTCATATATTTAACTCAGAATCTGACGAAAATTTCAGATCAAATGCGGAATTAAATTCCACATTTATTCTGCAATTTTCGACAAATTTTTGTTTATAGCCATATCTTTGCCAAATGAGGTCGGAATTTGACGAACATTTCATACCCAATGCGGAATTAAATTCCGCATTTGACATGATGTTTTCGTCCAATGTTGACATCATTCACGGAAATTATGTCCAATTTTCAAAATCATTCACGGCGAAGTTCCCAAATGAACTAATGTACGTTATGTCATGGCTCGTCTCATTCGTTACATACGTGTTCTTGGTATGTCTTTACAGTACATTCGTTACATACGTGTTCTTGGTATGTCTTTACAGTACATTCGTTACATACGTGTTCTTGGTATGTCTTTACAGTACGTTCGTTTTGTAGGTTACAAACGAAAGAACGAACGAAACTACTAGTTTGTACATAGACTCGATATTCGTAAAACTTGTTATCACATCTCCGTATCATTTTTAAAATTGGCGATATTTCCACTGTATATCTTATGTCAAAATCCTCCGAAACTGTCTCACCAAATTTCTAATATACTTAGGTGGTCGGAGATCTGGAATTTCGAGATGAAGGCATTTCTTAGTACAGTATCGTGTGATATATAATTTTTTCAGAAATGAAAGTAGATCACGGTGCAGATGTCTGCCAAGAAAAATTCTAGTCCAATCAAGAGTTATCGGCTTTTTTGTGAAAAATGGCTGCCGATGGAGAATGTTTAATCAATTAAATTGAAATAAAATTAGACAAGAACATAATTTCAATTCCATATTCATTATGTAAACAGGTGGATATCGTACGGTGATAATTAGCATATGACATTTTTGTTTTCTGATTGAAATTCAAAATGGCCGCCATTGGAAACTACTTATTTGTCAAATATCCGAGTAGTTACATAATATATACAAAATATGAGTAATTTTGGAAGCAATTCCTGCAATATTGATGTCCGAATAGTGTAGAGTACTTTTATTACATTCACATAGTCCGTGCATCCGTCTGTGCGACTGTACGTAACAAATTACTTTTCAGTGTGTGTGTTGATTCTTGTACATCCTCATATAATTCGGAGAGTACGCCAATTCCAACTTACCTAAGCATATGTATGTGTGCCCAGAAGGTGCTTCAATGCGTAGCATAAAATTATTTCGATTTGACTCAAAGTCATATGGAGTTATGCCCCCTTTTCGACTGTGAAAACAACATTGTTTACTTGTTCAGCGACCTACTTATATAGTTTGCAAAATATCAAAGTCAAACTTGACGTACATGTGTAGTATATGTTGCTGTAGTGCATACATAAAAAGTATCACTCTCTTTCAAAGTTCTCCAGAGTTATGCCCCTTTTTCGACACAGAAAACACACTGTTTTGCTCATTCCGTTAACTACTTCTGCAATTTTCAGCCGATCAACGTCATAATAGGTGTGCATGATCATTATTAGCTGTTGTAGTTCATAACATAAAGATTTGTGTTATGCCTTAATGCAATCTGGAGTTATGCCCCTTTTTGACTCTGAGAATGACATTTTTTGCTGGTTAATAAAACAAATTCCGGTTTGTTCAGCCGATCAATGTTTAGCATACATGCTCGTCATATATTGAAGCTGCGCATGACATAAATCGTTTTGCTATATATCAAGAGTTATGCCCCTTTCTAGAGGACCAAAATCGTTAGTCGGGGAGGTTGTATCAGTGTCAATGTCTTATTTTCACTTAAGCTACCGTGATGAAACTTGCTTCGTAAATGGCACATCGGTTAGGGTAGCACGTGCCATAGCAAATGTCGGCACCCTATAACTTTATATGGAGTTATACTCCTTTATTTACTCGGAAAACGCCAGTTGTTGGCATTTTCAATGAACTACCTCTGTAATTTTAAGCCGATCTACTTCATTCTTGGTGTAAACGAGTATTCCTGGTTGCTATACTGCGTAATATAATATATGTTGCCCTACCTTAATGCTATGCGGAGTTATTCCCCTTTTCTACTATGAGAACAACATTTCTCGCTTTTTTCACGAATATACTTCCACTTTGCTCAATCGAAGAATGTTTGCTATACAATAGCACCATTGTGTTGTTGTTGTTGTTGTTGTTGTTGTTGTACATGGGCATATTATATGTTTGGTGAATTTCGAGAGTTATGCCCCTTTTAGACGACACAAGTCTGCGGAGCATCTATATGTGTTACATGTGCTTTTTCCTGTTACATAA